>JAEZIF010000202.1 GCA_023416135.1 Pseudomonadota bacterium | reverse complement strand
GGGCGAAGATCGTGGCCTTCGATCCCGAGGGCATGAGCGAGGCGGGCAAGCTCCTGAAGAACATCACCTTCGCCAAGACGGCGTACGAGGCGGCGTTCGAGGCCGACGTGCTGGTCGTGATCACCGAGTGGCACGAGTTCCGCGGCCTCGATCCGCGGCGTATCAAGGAGATGATGCGCCAGCCGCGCATCGTCGACCTGCGCAACATCTTCGATCCCGAGGAGATGCGCGGCGTGGGCTTCGCCTATGAGGGCGTTGGCCGTCCTCAGCCGCGTAATTGACGTGCCTGCAACCGGAGTTTCTTCCAATGGCTGAGACCGCGCATAAGTTCGATCCCAACATCCTGCGCGAGTACGATATCCGCGGCGTCGTCGGCAGGCAGGTGCACGCCGCCGACGCGCGCGCCATAGGCCGCAGCTTCGGCACCATGGTGCGCCGCAACGGCGGCAAGCGGGTGGCGCTGGGTTATGATGGGCGACTGAGCTCGCCCGAACTCGCGGCCGCCTGCATCGAAGGCTTGGCCGCGGCCGGCGTCGACGTGACCAGCATCGGCATGGCGGCGACGCCAATGCTCTATTTCGCCGTCTACCACCTCGACGCCGACGCCGGCATCCAGATAACCGGCTCGCACAATCCGCCCGACTACAACGGCTTCAAGATGATGATGGGCAAGAAGTCGTTCTTCGGCGAGGAGATCCAGAAGCTGGGCGCCATCGCGGCCAAGGGAGACTGGGAGAGCGGGCAGGGCAAGGTCGAGCAGAAGAACATCCTCGACGCCTATGCCGCACGCCTGCTGAAGGACGTGAAGCCCGGCAAGAAGCTCAAGGTCGCCTGGGATACCGGCAACGGTGCGGTCGGCGTGTCGATCCGCTCGGTGGTCGACAAGTTGCCGGGCGAGCATTTCGTGCTGAACGAGACCGTCGACGGACACTTCCCGGCGCACCATCCCGACCCGACCGTGCCGAAGAACCTCGAGCAGCTCATGGCCGAGGTGAAGAAGCGCGGCTGCGACCTCGGCATCGCCTTCGACGGCGACGGCGACCGCATCGGTGCGATCGACGGGCAGGGACGCGTGTTGTGGGGCGACCAGCTCCTGGTGCTGTGGTCGCGCGACGTGCTCAAGAACCATCCCGGCGCCACCATCATCGCCGACGTCAAGGCGAGCCAGGTGCTGTTCGACGAGATCGCCAAGGCGGGCGGCAAGCCCATGATGTTCAAGACCGGCCATTCGCTGATCAAGAGCAAGATGGCAGAGATCAAGTCGCCGCTGGCCGGCGAGATGAGCGGACACGTCTTCTTTGCCGACACCTTCTACGGCTTCGACGACGCGCTCTATTGCGGCTTGCGCCTGCTCAACATCGTGGCCAACAGCAAGGAGAGCCTGGCCGACATGCGCGACGGGCTGCCCCAGCCGGTCAACACGCCCGAGCTGCGATTCGATTGCGCCGACGAGCGCAAGTTCGGCGTGGTCGAGGAAGTGAAGGCGCGCCTGCAGAAGGCCGGCGCCAAGTTCTCCGATATCGACGGCGTGCGCGTAAGCACCAAGGACGGCTGGTGGCTGCTGCGCGCCTCCAACACCCAGCCCGTGCTGGTGGCACGCTGCGAGGCGCCCGACAAGGCAAGCCTGGAGCGGCTTATGGACGACCTGAAGGCAGCGCTGTCGGCGAGCAGCGTCACGCTGCCGGACGACGCGGGCAGCGGACACCACTAACCATGTCGGACCCTCTTCGCTGGGGACGCGCCATTCCGCCGGCGCACCCCGCGCAATGATGCGCTTTTTTTTCTACGGCACGCTGCTGGATGCCGACGTGATGGCGCTGGTAATCGGCCGGCGCCTGCCACCCTCGGTCTTCGTGCCCGCGGTCCTGCCGGGCCATTCGCGGCGCCGGGCAAAGGGCGCGACCTATCCCGTCGTGGTGCGCGACGTGGCCGATCGCGTGACGGGCGTGGTGGTCGGCGGCCTCACGTCGCGCGACGTGGCGCGGCTCGCAGCCTATGAGGGGCCGGGCTACCGGATCGCGCGGCTGAAGGTGCGGGTGGGAGGCGAACTCGCGACTGTGTCGGTGTTCGAGCCGATCGTGGCGCGTCTAGAGCCGTCGGATTCGCCGTGGGACTACGCGCTGTGGAAGGGCCGGTACAAGCGGCCCTTCGTCGGTTGGCTGAGACGGGCGCTCAGCGGGCAGAGGCGCGCTTAGAGCAAATTTGAGATGCTTGTTGTTTCACAGGGCACAATCCGCCCAGCGGATTGTGCCTTAGCGCGCGTTCGGCGTGTTCCAGGCAGTGACCTGGATCGCCGCGCAGTAGATCTTCTTCTTCTCGAGTCGCTTGCAGCCATCCACGGCCTGCGCCTGGGAGAGGTTGGTGAGGCGGGCGCGATGGAAGGTCTTGCTGGCCATCTGCACCTCGTCTACGGCCGCCGTCAGCGAGCGCATGTCGACCAGCATCGAGGAGGCGCGTTCGAGTGCGAGCTGGGCGGCCTGCGCATCGTTGAACGAACCGACCTGGATCACCCAGCTGCCGATTGACGGACCGTTCGGTGCGACGCTGCCTTCGGCCGGCGGTGGCACGGCGGGGCCGGCGACGCGCGCCTCGGCCCGCGGGGCGGGGGCTGGTGCCGGCGCAGCGGCGGTGAAACCAGCGAGCGGCGACGCAGTCGATGCGAGCCGCGGCGTGCTCTCGGGCAGGGTCAGGCTGGGATCGAAGTTGGCCGACGTGTAGCGCGCCGACGGCGGCTTGCGAATGTTGGTCCAGGCCGACAACCGCATGGTCGACGCCGTAGCGAAACCCTGGTCCATCAGGACCGCCATCATCCGGTCGCGTTGGCCGGCGCTGTCGCCGCCCATCACCACGCCGATCAGGCGCCGGTTGTCGCGCATGGCCGACATAACGAGGTTGAAGCCCGAGGCGTTGGTGTAGCCGGTCTTCAGGCCGTCGGCGCCATCGTAGCTGCCGAGCATGCGGTTGTGATTCTCGAGCGTGCGGCCACGATAGGGCCAGCTCTGCACCGAGAATACCGGATAGTAGTGTGGGAAGTCGCGCATCAGCGCATGGGCAAGCCGGGCCATGTCCCGCGCCGTCGTGACCTGCTCGCGGTTGGGAAGGCCGGAGGCGTTCCGGAACACCGTCTGCGTCATGCCAAGCTGACGTGCCTTGCTGGTCATCATCGCAGCGAAGGTGGCCTCGTCGCCGCCCAGCGCCTCGGCCAGCACCATGGCCGCGTCGTTGGCCGAGCGCGTCACCAGCGCCATCGTGGCGTCCCGCACGCTGACCGTTCCTCCCGAGGGCAGGCCCATCTTGGTCGGTGGCGCATTGAGCGCCGTAATCGACACCGGCAGGCCGTCGCCCAGCGACAGGCGACCCGAGTCGAGCGCCGAGAAGGTGAGGTAGAGGGTCATCAGCTTGGTGAGCGACGCCGGATGGCGAAGCTGGTCGGGCTGATCGGACGAGAGTTCGCGCCCGCTGGTGGCGTCGAGGATGATGTAGGCGTCGCGGCCATCGACAGCAGGATTGGCCACCCAACGAGAGGCGGCAGCGGCCGGTCGGACCGCTTTGGCCTTGGCCTTGCTGGTCGGAGCGGCGCGTTTCACCGGTGCCGACTGCGCGTTGGCATCGCCCGGCAGGAGCGCGGCAACAAGGAAGAACGCTGCGGCGAGCAGAGTGAGACCGGCCGCGATGCGACGGAGAGGGGATGTCATCGCAATTACGCCATTACCAAAGTCTATATTTTTGTGCCCAAGCAAAGACTTAGGGGCAGTTGTTCGACAATACTCAAATCTGCGGGCTTATGCAACGCCTTAGCCGCCGCCTTGATGCCCAAGTTGGCCTTGAAATTGCCCACACCCCTTGGACGGAGTGCAGCGATGAAATGGATGTCTGGCGCCGCGTTCGGGCTCGCCCTGATGGCGGCGCCGATGGCTTCGGCCCAGCGACCGGACCGCTATGTCGATCCGCCGGTCGTGCGCAGCTTCAACTGGTTCGCCTATGTCGGCGGCGACGACATCCGGGCCAGTTGCGGCAAGGACGGTCGCAACCGCATGCGCTTGATCTACAATGCGATCTATTCCGAGCAGGTCAGGACCTACGAGCTCTTCCTGCAGCCAGACGGCACGACAGGCCTCGGCATCGGTGTGCTGGCCGACCAGGGCGTGGTCTCGAACCTGCTGATCTTCAACGGCGGCGACGCGCTGAAGCCGTGGAGCATGAAGCGCGGCGAACGTATTCTGAATGCGGGCGAGACGCGCGAGCTGATGGGGCTGTTCCAGGCGAGCGCCGCCTTTGGCCCACCCCGCGACGGCCTGCGGCTGCCCGATGTCGACTTCTGGTGGACGGTCGCCTCGTGCCGCGATGGCGTCTGGGGCTTCCAGGCCTATCACTATCCGACCGACGGCTTCGCCAACGTGAAGTTCGCCCAGAAGCTCTTCTCGTTTGACACCGTGCCGGTGCCGGTCAATCCGCCCCGCGAGCTGGTGCCAGCCGAACTGCGGCGCGATCCCAACGCACCGGTCAATCACATGAAAGCCAACCAATGGACGCTGACCGTAGGCAGGGACGGGCTGCGGCCAAGATAGCCGCTTCACCCTTTGTCGCTATTTGCCGTCTGGGTGCATTTCAAGCGACAGGGCGGCCATTCCGTGCCGAGTGTTGCTTCGCGGACGCTGTGCGCGACGGATTGCGGGCCGAGCTAGCGGAATCCCCAAGGGGCCCTATATAATTCCAATGGTTCGGCTTCTTTGGGGATTGTGATCCGGACAATGGATTTTGTGCGTATTGACTGCGAAGGGCGCCTCGACGGCGATCGGCTGGGCGGACCCAACGAACCCCCCGGTGGTCCGCCGCAGCAGCCGCCGCGTCGGGACGACGGGCAGGGCGACGGCGAAGGCCGCAGCGGGGCGCTGACGCTTACGCGGACCCGCACGAAGAAGCCGTCGATGTACAAGGTATTGATGTTGAACGACGATTACACGCCGATGGAGTTTGTCGTCGAGGTCCTGCAGCACATCTTCCAGAAGAACCGCGAAGAAGCCACCAAGATCATGCTGCATGTCCACCAGAAGGGCGTCGGCGTGTGCGGCGTATACACCTACGAAATCGCCGAGACCAAGGTGACGCAGACCGTGGATTACGCCCGCAAGAACCAGCATCCTCTCCAGTGTACGCTGGAGAAGGAGTGAACCTGATCGAGAGTAGTACGTTGTTCCTTCAGTCGAGGTAGTTCGATGTCCATGCTGTCCAAGAACCTCGAGAGATCTCTCCACCGCGCCTTCGGGCTCGCCGGGGAACGCCGCCACGAATACGCGACCCTCGAGCATCTGCTCCTGGCGATGACCGAGGACGACGACGCAGTTCCCGTCCTCAAGGCCTGCGGCGTCGATATCGACCGCCTGCGCCACGATCTGGAAACCTTCATCGACAATCGCCTGAAAGGCATTATCACCCAGAATCCCAGTGAGCCGCTGCCGACCGCCGGGTTCCAGCGTGTCGTCCAGCGCGCCGCCGTCCACGTCCAGTCGTCGGGCCGCAAGGAAGTCACTGGCGCCAACGTGCTGGTGGCGCTGTTTTCGGAGCGCGACAGCCATGCCGTGTCGTTCCTCGAGAACCAGGGGATGACCCGGCTCGACGCCGTCGACTACATCAGCCACGGCAAGGCAATGGGGCCGGGCCGCGCGCGAGCCCGTCGCGTCCAGGGCTCCGATGAGGAGGGCGGCGGCGAGACTGCGGTCAAGCAGGGCAACGAGGCCCTGGCAGCCTATTGCGTCGACCTCAACCAGAAGGCCCGTGAGGGCCGCGTCGATCCTCTGATCGGCCGCGAGCACGAGGTCGAGCGAACCATCCAGGTGCTTTGCCGCCGGACAAAGAACAACCCGCTCTATGTCGGCGAACCCGGCGTCGGCAAGACGGCGATCGCCGAAGGCCTGGCGCGCAAGATCGTCGAGGGCGAGGTGCCCGAGGTGTTGAAGGAATCGGTGATTTACGCGCTCGACATGGGAGCGCTGCTGGCCGGCACGCGCTATCGCGGCGACTTCGAGGAGCGGCTGAAGGCCGTCCTCGCCGAGCTCAAGAAGAAGCCCAACTCGGTGCTGTTCATCGACGAGATCCACACCATAATCGGTGCCGGCGCGACCTCCGGCGGCTCGATGGATGCGTCGAACCTCTTGAAGCCCTCGCTGCAGTCGGGCGAGCTGCGCTGCATCGGCTCGACCACCTACAAGGAATACCGCAACTACTTCGAGAAGGACCGGGCGCTGGTTCGCCGCTTCCAGAAGATCGACGTGCCGGAGCCCTCGATCGCCGACGCCGTCGAGATCATGAAGGGCCTGAAGCCGGTCTATGAGAAGCATCACCACGTCACCTACACAGACGACGCCATCAAGGCTTCGGTCGAGTTGGCGGCGCGCTACATCCACGACCGCAAGTTGCCCGACAAGTCGATCGACGTGATCGACGAGGTGGGGGCGGCGCAGATGCTGCGCGCACCCGATGCGCGCAAGTCGACCATCGACGTGCCCGACATCGAGGAGATCGTCGCCAAGATCGCGCGCATCCCGCCCAAGAGCGTGTCCAAGGACGACACCGAGATGCTGCGCAATATCGATCGCGACCTGAAGACCGTCGTGTTCGGCCAGGATCGCGCCATCGAGCAGCTCGCGGCCGCGATCAAGCTCGCGCGCGCGGGCCTGCGCTCGCCGGAAAAGCCGATCGGCTCCTACCTGCTGGCGGGCCCGACCGGCGTCGGCAAGACCGAGGTGACACGCCAGCTGGCGCGTCTGCTCGGCCTCGAGCTGATCCGCTTCGACATGTCGGAGTACATGGAGAGGCACTCGGTCTCGCGCCTGATCGGCGCGCCGCCGGGCTATGTCGGCTTCGACCAGGGCGGCCTGTTGACCGACCAGGTCAACCAGCATCCGCACTGCGTCATCCTGCTCGACGAGATCGAGAAGGCGCATCCCGACGTGTTCAACGTGCTCCTGCAGGTGATGGACTACGGTAAGCTCACAGACCACAACGGTCGGACAGTGGACTTCCGCAACGTCATCCTGTGCATGACGACCAACGCGGGCGCCGCCGACATCGCCAAGCCGGCGCTGGGCTTCGGCCGCGAGGCGCGCCAGGACGAGGACGACGACGCGATCAACCGGCTGTTTCAGCCGGAGTTCCGCAACCGCCTCGACGCGGTGATCAAGTTCGCCAATCTTGGCCCGGAGAGCATGGGCAAGGTGGTCGACAAGTTCGTGGCGGAGCTCGACGTCCAGCTTGCCGACCGCAAGGTGTTCATCGAGCTTTCGGATGCCGCCCGCCGGTGGCTGGCCGAGAAGGGCTACGATCGCCTGTTCGGCGCCCGGCCGCTCGCCCGCGTCATCCAGGAGCACCTCAAGAAGCCGCTTGCCGAAGAAGTGCTGTTCGGCAAGCTGTCGAACGGCGGCGGCACGGTACGGGTCGACATCAAGGGCGAGGGCGCCGCCGCCGAGCTTGCCTTTACCTTCCTGCCGCCGGAGCGGGATGCCCTGCCGCCGGCCAATCAGGAACCTGTGCTGGCCGAGTGAGGTTCGTCCGGCCCGTATGGGTCGTTCCGGGCCGCGGTGATTGCCGCCGCGGCCTTCTGGGTCATCTCATTCGTCATCGAGAACAGCGGCTGGACGGTGCCAACGGGCATCGTACAGCCGTTGGTGTTCTTGGTTCTTTTTTCATTGGCGTGCTGCTGGTGCGCAGGCGCTGAAAGGCTTACGGCAATGAATGGGCCGGAACCGCGCTCCGGTCAGTACCCGGCGGCGATGTTCCGTTCGGCCGAACAGCCGCATGTAGCCGCCATGGATGCCGGCGGCGATCTTGACGTCGAAGCCACCTTCCAGCGGCTTCAGCCAGCGCAGCGCCATGCCGACGCAGGCATCGGCCTTGCCAGTGGCGATGGCCTCGAGCAGCTGGTCAGTCGAGCCGCCGAAATTGACCAGCTCGACGTCGAGATTGTGACGCGCGAAGTAGCCCTTCTCCAAGGCGACCGCGACGCCCACCGTGCAGATCGCGGGATCGAACTCGGCCGGCAATCCGCCGACGAAGGCGCGCTGGGCCAGCACGCCGTCCGGAAGGAGAGCGCTGCCGACGGCGGCGGCACGCAGAAAGGTGCGTCGGGTGGAAAAGCGAAACATCGCGGGGTCCTCCAGGAACGCGGGTCGGGAAGAGAGAAGGCGCGGCTATGCGCCGGCATCGGCTAGCTGCGGCAGCAACAGGAATGGCCGCCGATGAAGAGGTTGCTCGTCATGACGCCAGCATCGTTCGATTCGGCGCACGCGGTAAACAATCTGGAGAACCAAAGATGCGGCCGATGCGGAAAGCATCTTCCGCGAGGCCGCCCGCCCACGACCGACAACTGTTCTTGCGGTAACCTCGGTGTAAGCGTTGCGCGATGCCGGGTCAGCGCGGCGTAATCGGATCCGCAGGAGAATTCCCGCACAGGCACGAGCCTGGAGGAGGAATTCCATGAAGATCGGCAACACCGTCGCGGCCGCTTTTGCCGGCCTCATACTCGCGCCGGCAATGGCCTCGGCGGGGGTCATAGGGGGCGTGTATTATGCGCCGCAATACGACTATGGCGAGTTTTTCGCCGCCGCCGACCATCACGACTTCAAGGTCGTGCTGCAGGGCAACCCGTTCCCAGGCAGCGACATGGGGCTCGTCGCGAGCGGTCTGCTGCCGGTTCTGCAGGCAGCCAAGCCCCGGCCGGCGCTGACCTTCGCTTACGACGTTACGCCGCTGAAGGACCAGCCCGACTACCGCTTGGTGCTGGTGTTCGACGCTGCAACGGACCTCGGCTCGAAGGAGGTCTGCAATGGCGTCAGCCGGTTCAGGCCCGGCCAGCCCGGCCTGTTCAAGGCCTATGCCGTGTACTGCCGCAACGACGTGGCGATGTCTGAAACGACGGCCTGGACAGCGGCCAGCAGCGTGTCGGATCGGCGCGTGGAGGCGTTGTTCCGCGAGTTGTTCATGGTGGTGTGGCCAGATTCGCACGCGTTCAGGCCGCAGGTCGGCGACGGCAACCGGCGTTAGGTCCCGAGAAGGACGCTACTCGTTGTCCTTCCGGAAAGGCGAATACTCCATCAGCCCTTCGATCTCTTGTTCGACGGCCGGGCGCTCCTGCTTCAGGAAGTTGTCGACGGCGCGGCGGAAGCCGCCGTCGACGATCCAGTGGGCGGAGAAGGTCGGCACTGGAAGATAGCCGCGCTGAATCTTGTGATCGCCCTGGGCGCCGGCCTCGACGCGCTGCAAGCCGTGGGCGATGGCGTAGTCAATGGCCTGATAGTAACAGGCTTCGAAATGCAGGAAGGCGTGGCTCTCGAGGCAGCCCCAATAGCGGCCGTAGAGCGTGTCATCGCCCTTGAGGTTCAGCGCGCCGCCAACCGGCCGTCCGTCGGCTTCGGCCATCACCAGCACGACCTTGTCGGCCATGGTGGTGCCCAGGATGTCGAAGAAGGAGCGCGTGAGATACGGCGAGCCCCATTTGCGGCCGCCGGTGTCCATGTAGAAGGCGAAGAAGGCGTCCCAGTGCTCGGGCCTGATTTCCTCGCCGGTGAGTGCACGCACGCTCAGTCCCTCGCGACGCACCGACTCCCGCTCCTTGCGGATTGCCTTGCGCTTGCGTGAGGCGAGTGCGCCCAGAAAGTCGTCGAAGCAGCCGTAGCCGTTGTTGTGCCAGTGATACTGCCGGCCCAGCCGCAACAGCCAGCCATGTTCGCCGAATCGCTTCCAGTCGCCCTCGGTACAGTAGGTGACGTGGACGGAGCTGATGCGGTTGTCGCCGGCGATCTTGGCCAGCATGTCGATCATGGCGTCGGCGACGCTGCCGGCGTAGGGACCGGGTCGCACGAACAAGCGTGGCCCCGGCACTGGCGTGAACGGCACGGCGACCTGCAGCTTGGGATAGTAGCGTCCACCGGCGCGCTCGAACGCCTGCGCCCAGCCGTGATCGAAGACGTACTCGCCCTGGCTGTGGCCCTTGAGATAGAGGGGCGCGGCGCCGAGCAGGCCGCCGTCCTCGGCCTCGGCCAGAAGGTATTGCGGTTGCCAGCCAGTACGCCGGCCAACCGACTTCGAATCCTCCAGTGCTTTCAGGAACCCATAGCTGAGAAAGGGATTGCCGGCCGCGCCCGGCGCAAGCGCGCAGGCGTCCCATTGGTCGGCCTCGACCGCGGAAAGCGACTCGACGACACGCAGGCCGATGGTCGGAGAGGCGTCCGGCATGGATCGAGCATAGCGCGAAACGTGCCACGAATTGCGCCGGGAATTTGACACGCAGTTATGTATTATCGGAGGGTTTGGTCCCGACGGGTGACTCAGTAACAAGAACTGAGCGGGGGGGAGATGCGTTGTTGAAGGAGCCTGGCGATCTGGTCGGCCGGGAGGTGTCCGCCGTCGCCTTTGCGCGCGACGTTGTAGAATTTCACTTCGACGGGCCGGTCTTGCGCAGTCGCGCCGATCCACAGGTGGACGTCGGCGAGGCGACCTATTGCTTTCCCAAACCTGGGTCGCGTGACGCCCTTTGCCTGGTGATTGGAGCAACCGTTCGGTCTCTGAGCCTAAACGAATCGCGGCATCTCGAGTTCACGACCAGCAACGGCTGCCGGGTCCGATTGCCGATCGGCGCAGGCGGCGTGCTTCATTTCCGGGCAGAGCGCCTGTTGCAGGTCGGCTGAGCCCATTTATTCGGCCGGCGTGTGGCGGCGCGCGAGTTCATCGGCCGAACGGCTGAACCGCTTCTTAGTCCACAGGCCGATGCGGTCGATATAGACCAGCACCACCGGCACCACGACCAGGGTGAGCAGGGTCGAGCTGATCAGGCCGCCGATCACGGCATGGGCCATGGGCGCGCGCTGGGAGGCGCCTTCGCCCAGGCCCAGAGCCAGCGGCATCATGCCGAACACCATGGCGAGCGTGGTCATCAGGATGGGCCGCAGCCGAATGGAGCCCGCCTCGATCAGGGCATCGTGGACGGGGGCGCCGCGGGCGCGGGCGTGATTGAAAAAATCGACGAGCAGGATGGCGTTCTTGGTGACCAGGCCCATCAGCATGATGAAGCCGATCGCGGAGAAGATGTTGAGCGTCGTGCCCGCGACCAGCAGGCCGAGGAACACGCCGATCAACGACATCGGCAGGGACATCATGATGGCGATGGGCTGAAGGAACGAGCCGAACTGCGAGGCCAGGATCAGGTAGATCAGGATCACGGCCAGCAGCAGCGCCTGGCCGGCGTAGGCCGCACTCTCGGCCATATCCTTGGTCGAGCCGCCCAACACGAGGCGGTAGCCGGCCGGCAACCCGGTGCCGGCCACCAGCTTCTGCAGATCACCAGAGACTTCGCCCGCCGATCGGCCGGAGACATTGGCGGTGATCCAGACCTCGCGGTTGAGGTCCCGGCGGTTGATCTGGGAGGCACCGACGTCACTCACGACGTCGGCGATCTGCGCGATGTGAACCATGCGCGGCAGCCCGTTGGGCTCGGGGCCGGCAGTGAACCAGATGCGCTGCAGATCGGCGATCCCGGTGCGATCGTCGACCGGCAGGCGAACCATGACGGTATAGTTCTCGCCATCGGGCGCGCGCCACAGGCTCGTCTCGTCGCCGGCGAAGAGCGGCCTGAGGGACTGCGCCACCAGCGCCGTGCCGAGGCCGAGATCGGAGGCGGCGTCGCGCCGCAGCCGCACCGACAGCACGGGTTTGGCGGCCTTGAGGTTGCGGTCGAGATCCACCAGGCCGGGGATTTCGGCGGCCTGGCGCATGATGTCCTGTGAAATCCTGTCGAGCACGGACATGTCCGGACCCTGCAGCGAGAGCTGCAGCATCTTCTGAACGCCGCCGCCGGGACCGCCGGGCACGTTGATCGAAACCAGGATTCCCGGGATGCTGGCCAGGCGGTCGCGCAACGGCTGGGCGAGCTGTTTCGGCGAGCGCTTGCGCTCGTTCGCGGGCTTCAGCTTGAGGTAGAGACTCGCCTGGTTCTTGCCCACGGCATAGCCGGTATTGACCGTGCCGTAGCTGTAGTCGATCTCGGGGAACTCGCGCACCGCGGCGTCGACCTGGCGCAGCTTGGCCTCGGTGTATTCCAGCGACGAGCCGACGGGCGTCTCGATCGACACGACCTGCTCGCCGAGGTCGGCTTCGGGCACGAACTCGAAGCCGATGTGCTTCGGCAGCGCGAAGCTGGCTGCGAAGGTCAGGAGCGCGATCAGCAATGTGAGCTTGGGCCAGCGCAGCGACCAGCCGAGCACGCTGCGGTAGACGCCGTTGGCGCGCTCCTGGAAACCGTTGACGAGGCGGGCGAAACGGCCGGTGCCATGGGCCTGCGGGTCGTACCAGACCGACGACAGCATCGGATCCAGCGTGAAGGAGACGAACAGGGAGATCAGCACGGCGGCCGAGACCATGACGCCGAACTGGAAGAAGAAGCGTCCGATGATGCCGCCCATGAAGGCGACGGGCAGGAACACCGCCACGATGCAGAACGTGGTTGCGAGCACCGCGAGCCCGATCTCGTTGGTGCCGTCGAGTGCCGCCTGGCGGTGGCTCTTGCCGAACCCGATATGGCGCATGATGTTCTCACGCACGACGATGGCGTCGTCGATCAGAATGCCGATGGCTAGGCTGAGCGCCATCAACGTCAGCACGTTTAGCGTAAAGCCGAAGGCCGCCATGACCATGAACGAGCCGAACACCGAGATCGGCAGCGCGAGGCCGGTGATCACGGTGCTGCGCCACGAGTGCAGGAACAGGAAGACGATGGCGATGGTGAGCAGGCCGCCCTCGACCATGGTCTGCTGCACGTTGTTGACCGAATTCTGGATGCCCCGCGAGGCGTCGCGCACGATCTCGAGCTTGACGTCGGGCGGCAGGGTGGCCTGCAGATCGGCTACGGCCTTGCGTACACCGCGCGCGACCTCGATGGTGTTGGAGCCCTGGGTCTTGACGATGTCCATTGCGAGAGCCCGCTCGCCGTTCAGCAGCGCGACGTTCTCGCGCTCCTGTTCGCCGTCGAGCACCGTGGCGATCTCGCGCAGGTAGACCGGCGCCAGGCCGCGCCGCGCCACGATCAGATCGGCGAAATTGCCGGGATCGGCGATGCGGCCGGTTACCTCGACCAAACGGTCGTCGTTTCCGCGCTGCACGTTGCCGGCGGGGAAGTTCTGGTTCTCCTCCCGCACCACCTTCATGATGTCGTTGACGCCGACGCGCAGCGAATGCATGCGGCCGGGATCGAGGTCGATGTTGATCTGACGCTTGACGCCGCCCGCGATCTTCGCGCTGCCGACGTCGCGCACCGTCTGCAGGCGCTTGACGATGACCTGGTCGGCGAGCGTCGTAAGGTCCCGTACCGAACGGATGTCCGAGCGGATCGCGATCGAGATGACAGGTTGATCATCGGGATCGTACCGCTGAATCAGCGGTTCCTTCACCTCGGGCCGAAACGCGGCGCGGACCTGCTGGACCTTCTCGCGCACATCCTGCAGCGCCACCGCCGACGGCACCGAAAGCTCGAATTCGGCGACGACGATCGATTGACCTTCCAGCGAGCGCGACGACAGCGTCTTGATGCCGGCGACCGCGTTGACAGCGTCCTCGACCTTGCGGCTGATCTCGCTTTCCACGGTCTCCGGCGAGGCGCCGGGATAGTTCGTGGTCACCACCACGATCGGAAAGTCGACGTCGGGGAACTGGTCGATGCCGAGCTGGCGATAGGAGAACAAGCCCATCACCAGCAACGCCACCATCATCATGGTGGCGAAGACCGGGTTGTCGACGGCGATCTGCGTGAGCTTCATCGCCGCCGCCTATTGTGCCGACAGGACCTTGACCCGCTGTCCCGCCTTCAGGCCGTGCAGGGGGGCGGCGACAACCGTCATGCCCGACTCCAGGCCCTTCACCTCGACGAGCTCGCCGCGTGACCAGGTTCGGACGGCGCCGACCGGCTTTCTCGCCAGCGCGCCGTTCTCGACGGCGAGCACGTATTCACCCTGGTCGTCCTTGCGCACGGCAACGGCGGGCACCGCGAGAGCATGCCCCTTCTCGGCGACGGTCACGGTGCCGGTGGCAAACAGGCCGCCGCGCAACGCTTCATGGCGGTCGCCGATTTCGACATAGACCGGGATCGATCGAGAGCCCGGCTGCGCGGTCGGGCTGATGCGCGCGATGCGGCCCTTGAAGTCACGGTCGCCAAAACCCTCGAGCTGAACCGAGGCCGGCTGGTCGATCTTCAGCCGCACGACGTCGGCCGCCGGCATCTGAGCTGCGACCTCGACCCGGCTGGTATCGAGCAGGGCCAAGATCTTGCCGTCGACGGGAAGCGACTCTCCCTGGTTGGCGATGCGCTCGCCGACCACGCCGTCGAAGGGCGCCTTCACCTCCGCGTCGGCAAGGCTTCGCTGGGCGATCTCGAGCTGCGCTTCGGCGACCGAGACCATCGAGGCCTTGTTCTCGGCGGTGGCGCGGGCAGCATCGAGGGCCGATTGAGAGACGATGTTTCGCTTGGCCAGCGTCTCCTTGTCGCCGAGATCGCGCGCCGTCCAGCGCGCATCCGCACGGGCCGCATCGACCGCCGACCGACGCTCGTTGACGCGGGCCTGGAGTTCATTGGTTTCGAAGTGCGCCAACACCTGTCCCTTGGTCACGCGATCGCCTTCGCGCACCAGGACCTCGGACAGTCGGCCGGCGACACGCGCCTTCACGATCGTCTGGTCGATTGGCTGGGTCGTTCCGGTGAAGCGGACGACATCGACCAGGCCGCGCGGCTTGATGGTGTGCAGTTCGGCGGCAATCAGCTCGATCGTGCGTCCCATCGGCTCTGGAGGCGAGGCCGTCGTCGGACCGCTGCTGCCGGGCTTGCCATTCTTCCAGGCGAAGGCGCCACCGGTCAGCACCATGGCGCCGGCAATCAGGACGAGCATCACCTTGCGCTTGGCGATCATGGACGCAAACCCTTGAGGACGAAGTCGATGTATGCGGCGTAGAAGCGGTCGCTGTCGGCCGGCCGGTCGGTGTCGTACGGAGCGATCGAGCGCAGCCAGACCGCATGCATGGCAAGGGGCTGGGCGAGGAGGATCGCTGACATCTCGATATCGTCGATGGGACGGAACTCACCGCGGGCCACGCCGCGTTGCAGCGTCTTGGCGAACAGCGCACGCCCACGTAGGTCGAAGTGGGAGCAGTAGAACTGAGCGACGTCGGGGAAGTTGCCGGCTTCGGCCAGGATCAGCTTGATGACGCCGCCCAGCGGGCTTTCGGCAAATGCGCGGAACTTCGCGACCAGCAGGCGCAGCAGCTCTTCTGTCGTGCCCTCGAAGGAGTCGACCAGCTCGTTGGCACGTACCAGCGGCCCGCCGATCGCCTCGACGATGACCGCCTTGAAGAGCTCTTCCTTGTTCTTGAAGTAGAGGTAGGGGAGGCCCTTGCTGACTCCCGCCGCCCGGGCGACGTCTTCGAGCTTGGTCGCGGCGAAGCCTTTGGTGACGAACAGGTTCAGCGCCGCCCGCGCAATCTCCGGGGCGCGGTCGTCCGGACGGCGGGTCCGAGTCGCCGGCTCGCCAGAAGGCGCTATATTGACTGACTGGTCAGTATCCATGTTCCGCTACGTAAAGATGAACTGGGGCTGCATCAAGGCAATCTCCGTCACGTGCTCACAAAAAGGTCATCGGCCGGCCGCATTGAGTTGGTGTGATCATCGCGGGAGTGAGGTGCGATGATTAGTGAGCATGAACGGCCAATTGCGGAGCTGTTTGCGGCCGCCACCGACTGGCGGCTGAATAGGGGTGAAGGGGATTGGTCTGCCGTAGCGGAACTCCATGAGTTGGGAAGCCGCGAGGTTCTCGAACAGGCAATCGAGCTGACCACGGCGGCGGACCCTCGCGCCCGCGCGCGTGGGGCCGATATCCTCGGCCGATTGGGCATTCCCCAGCGGGCGTTTCCCGAAGAGTGTCTGGCGGCCGTCATTCGTCTGGCGACCCATGACACCGCTCCCCTCGTGTTGCGGGCGGCTGCCATCGCGCTGGGCCATCTCCCGTACCCCGCGAGCACGGCCGTTCTCGGGCGGATGGCGGACAGCGAAGAACCAGAGATCCGACGGGCGGTCGCTTTCGCCCTCGGCGGACGTTCCGATCCCGAGGCCGTCGCCACGCTGATCCATCTCGCCTGCGATCCCGTCGGCCCGGTGCGAGAGGGAGCTACGTTGGGCCTGGCCGAGTTGGCCGCGCTGGATATCCCGGAAGTGCGCCCCGCGCTGCATCAGCGCCTCGACGATGTGGATCGCGACACCCGCTATGCGGCGATCCGCGGCCTCGCCCGGTGCGGCGATCTTCGTGCCGTCCCGCCGCTGATCGATTCGCTTGGCGAGTTGCCGGGCAACTTCGCTCCCCTTCCGCAGGCGCAGGTCCTGCTGAAGATGCCGCACGAATACGGCTCCTTGACCACTGCCGATCTGATTGCCGGGCTGCGTTCGCTCGTTGCGAGCCGCGACGCTGCATGAAACGCGGTGCCCCTATAAAGGAAGTCCGGCTGACCGAAGTCGCCGGACCCGCGCAGTTACGCCTTTCCAACCCCGAAGAGCGGGGTGTCACGTTGGCTTTAAGGCTTATCGTTGGAAGGTGGCTTCCGGTGGGGCCATGAGGGCACCCACACGGAAGCCGAAAGGCGTTCGGTTAGAGGGGCCAAAGCTCAAGGCCTTGGCCTACGCCCTTTCCTTATTTACTGCTTCTTCTTCTTAGCAGCCTTCTTCTTAGCAGCCTTCTTCTTAGCAGCCATAACTGTCTCCTATGGTTAGCTTTGAGGCACCCAACCGTGGGAACCCCGGGGTACGCGGGTACGCTT
>JAEZIF010000183.1 GCA_023416135.1 Pseudomonadota bacterium | reverse complement strand
ACCGGGAAGCCGGCGAGCACGCCGGTCTCGCGCGAGGCCTCGAGGCCCTTCTCGACGCCCGGGATGAACTCCTTGGGCACCGAGCCACCGACGATCTTGCTCTCGAAGCTGTAGCCCGAGCCCGGTTCGCCCGGCTCGAACACCACCTTGATGCGGGCGAACTGGCCCGATCCGCCGGACTGCTTCTTGTGGGTGTAGTCGATCTCAGCCTTGCGCCCGAGCGTCTCACGATAGGCGACCTGCGGAGCGCCGACATTGGCGTCTACCTTGTAGGTCCGGCGCAGGATGTCGACCTTGATCTCGAGATGGAGCTCGCCCATGCCCTTGATGACGGTCTGACCCGTCTCCTGGTCGGTCGAGACGCGGAACGTCGGGTCTTCCTGGACGAGGCGGCCGAGAGCGGCGCCCATCTTCTCCTGGTCGGCCTTCGACTTTGGTTCGATGGCGAGCTCGATGACCGGATCGGGGAAGTCCATCTTCTCGAGGATCACCGGATTGTCCGGATCGCACAGCGTGTCGCCGGTGGTGAGACTCTTGAGGCCGGCCAGGGCGATGATGTCGCCGGCGCGCGCTTCCTTCACGTCCTCACGATTGTTGGCATGCATCAACAGCATGCGGCCAATTCGCTCCTTGCGGTCCTTGGTGCTGTTCAGCACGCCGGTCGCCGACTCGAGCACGCCCGAGTAGACGCGAGCGAAGGTGAGCGAGCCCACGAAGGGATCGGTCATGATCTTGAACGCGAGAGCCGACAGCGGGGCGTCGTCGCTCGACGGCAGCGTGATCGCCTCGTCGGAACCCATCTTGACGCCCTTGACGTCCGGCACGTCGGTCGGCGCCGGCAGGTAATTCACCACGGCGTCGAGCATGGGCTGCACGCCCTTGTTCTTGAACGACGAACCGCACAGCACGGGGACGAACGCGTAGGAGATCGTGCCCCTGCGGATGCACTTGATCAACGTGTCGTAGTCCGGCTCCTCGCCACCCAAATACTTCTCAAGGGCGGCGTCATCCTGCTCCACGGCTGTCTCGAGCATCTTGTGGCGCCATTCGGCAGCCTGCTCCTTGAGATCGTCCGGGATCTCGACGACCTCGTACTTGGCGCCAAGCGTCTCTTCGAGCCAGATGATCGCCTTGTTGGAAACCAGGTCAACCAGACCCTTGAAGTTCGACTCGGTGCCGATCGGCATCTGGGTGACCAGCGGCTTGCTGCCCAGGCGATCCTTGATCATGTCGACGGTGCGCCAGAAATTGGCACCGGTGCGGTCCATCTTGTTGACGAAGCAGATGCGCGGCACGCCGTACTTGTCGGCCTGGCGCCACACCGTCTCCGACTGCGGCTCGACGCCCGCCACCGAATCGAACACGCAGACCGCGCCGTCGAGCACCCGCAGCGAGCGCTCGACTTCGATGGTGAAGTCGACGTGGCCCGGAGTGTCGATGATGTTGATGCGAAAGGAATTGCCGGCGAACGGGCCGGCCTCGGTCTTCCAGAAGGCGGTCGTCGCGGCCGACGTGATGGTGATGCCGCGCTCCTGCTCCTGCTCCATCCAGTCCATGGTCGCGGCGCCGTCGTGGACTTCGCCGATCTTATGCGACTTGCCGGTGTAGTACAGGATACGCTCGGTCGTGGTCGTCTTGCCGGCGTCGATATGCGCCATGATACCGATGTTGCGGTAATGCGCGATAGGAGTGGTGCGAGCCATGGACGGAGGGCTTTCTGGGTTCTTGGTAGGCGCTTACCAGCGGTAATGAGCGAACGCCTTGTTGGCGTCGGCCATCTTGTGGGTGTCCTCGCGCTTCTTCACCGCGTTGCCGCGGCGATTGAAAGCGTCGAGCAGCTCGGCCGAGAGCTTCTCTTTCATGCTGTGGCCCGAGCGATCCCGTGCGGCCTGAATGATCCAGCGGATGGCCAGCGCCTGGCGGCGCTCGGGGCGGACTTCGACGGGAACCTGGTAGGTGGCGCCGCCGACGCGGCGCGAGCGGACCTCGACGGCGGGCTTCACGTTCTCCAGCGCCTCGTGGAAGGCGGGGACCGGATCCTGCTTGAGCTTGGCCTCGATCTCGTCGAGGGCGCCGTAGACGACACGCTCGGCGACCGACTTCTTGCCACGCTCCATGAGCGTGTTCATGAACTTCGAGAGAACGACATCGCCGAACTTGGCGTCCGGCAGAACTTCACGCTTCTCGGCTGCGCGACGACGGGACATTTTCTCTTCCTCCCCGCCTTACTTCGGACGCTTGGCGCCGTACTTCGAACGGCGTTGTTTGCGGTCCTTGACGCCCTGTGTGTCGAGGGTGCCGCGAATGATGTGATAGCGGACGCCGGGAAGGTCCTTGACGCGACCGCCGCGGATCATGACCACCGAGTGCTCCTGCAGATTGTGGCCCTCGCCCGGGATGTAGCTCACCACCTCGTAGGCGTTGGTGAGGCGGACCTTGGCGACCTTGCGCAGCGCCGAGTTCGGCTTCTTCGGGGTCGTCGTGTAGACGCGCGTGCAGACGCCGCGCTTCTGCGGGCAGGCCTGCAGCGCCGGCACCTTGTTGCGCGAGGTGAGGCCGTGACGCTGCTTGCGGATCAGCTGGTTGATGGTCGGCATCGACTTCCGGTTTCCTAATGCGCCCCTGTTCAGGGCCTGATCTCGGGTCCACCCAGGACAAGCTTCGGCGCAAAGCGAATACGCGCGGCTAGCGGCAAAGAGCGCAGCGCCCGCGCGATCGAAAACTCTGCGGCCAGAAGGCCTGACATGTAGCGGTCCTCGACGTCAGGCTGCGTCTTAGGCTTGCGCCTAACTACCAGCCCCTCGGCGAGGTGCGCGCTTATATGGCCGCGACGGCACTGCCGTCAAGCGCGGTGAAACGCTTTTCTCTTTGATATTGTTGGCGTTTCCGGCCTAGGCGGTCTGACTCGTTCCTGTCGGCCGCAATCCTAGCGGCGCAAGAATCTAACAACTAGATAATGTAGGCCAGCGAAACGTCAACCGCTATCAGGAGGCCACCATACCATACCCGCGATTCTGGCACATGGTCTGTTCGCCCTGGAGCGGATTTCAGGGCCGGCAGGCCGTCATTTACGCCGGCGCCCGGGCACGCTATGGCCTTGCCATGCTGAATCGGGCGACCGGTCACACCTCGGCTTTCAAGCCGCCTTTCGGGGCGGGTCTCGTCGTGCGCGTGGTCCACTGATCTCGGCCGACCTCCCAGCCCCGCCGCTTCCGGCGCGGGCTGTCCCAGGTCCCGCTCCCGCGGCAACGCAAGCGAGACCTGACATGACGACCGTCGACAGACCTCTTCCTCAGACGCCGGTCCTGGACAGCCGCCGCCTGGTCCTGCGCCCCCTGACGCCCGCAGATGCGCCGCCCTTGCAGCGACGCTTCCCGCAATGGGAGATCGTTCGCCATCTCAACGTGCGCATCCCCTGGCCTTACCCCAGCGACGGCGCCTCCCGCTTCATCGCCCTGGCCGAGGAGGAGATGGCGCGCGGCGAGAAGCATCACTGGTCGATCCGGCTGAAGGACGGCCCGGACGAACTCATAGGCTGCATCGACCTCTGGCCCGACGACGGCAAGAGCCGCGACATGCGCGGCTTCTGGCTCGACCCGGAGTTCCAGGGTCGCGGCCTGATGACTGAGGCGGCCGACCGGGTGACCGACTATGCATTCCGCGACCTCGGATGGCCGCGCCTGTGGGTGAGCAACGCCGAGCCCAATCTCGCCTCTGCTCGCGTCAAGGAGAAGCAGGGCGCGCGCCTGATCGCCTTGGAACCCTTTCGCTTCGCCGAAGGGGAAAGTCGGCGCATGGTCTGGCTGATCGAGCGGGAAGAGTGGCTGGCGCGCCGCGAAGCGCTCCCTTCATAGCGAGAGCCCTCGGTCGGCCCTGGGTTTTCCTGGGCGACCATTACGAAAAAGGGCCGTCTCCTGGATGGAGACGGCCTTTCCGTTCGAAGTCCGAAGTCTTGCAGCCGATCAATCGTCGGCCGCGTGCTCCTGCTCCAGCGTCGGGGCCGGCTGCTCCTCGCTGTCGTTGCCGGCGGCCAGGATGGCGCGGTCGCGCTGGGCGGCGATCGCCTTCAAGCGGTTCACGACGCCGCCGGTGCCCGCCGGGATCAGGCGGCCGACGATGACGTTCTCCTTGAGGCCCTGCAGCGTGTCGACGCGGCCGGACACGGCCGCCTCGGTGAGCACGCGCGTGGTCTCCTGGAAAGACGCCGCCGAGATGAACGATTTGGTCTGCAGGCTCGCCTTGGTGATGCCGAGCAGCACCGGGTCCGCCTTGGCAGGCCGCAATTTCTCCGACACGAGCTTGGCGTTCTCGTAGTCGAACTCCTGCTTGTCGACCTGCTCGCCGATCAGGAAGGTCGACTCGCCCGGATCGGTGATCTCGACCTTCTGCAGCATCTGCCGCGCAATCGTCTCGATGTGCTTGTCGTTGATCTTCACGCCCTGCAGTCGGTAGACCTCCTGGATCTCGTTGACCAGGTATTCGGCCAGCTTCTCGATGCCCAGCACGCGCAGGATGTCGTGCGGCACCGGGTTGCCGTCGATCAGGAGATCGCCGCGCTCCACGTAGTCGCCTTCCTGCACGGCGATGCGCTTGCCCTTCGGGATCAGGTACTCGACCGGCTCCGCATCCTCGCCTTCCGGCACGATCAGGATACGGCGCTTGTTCTTGTAGTCCTTGCCGAACTCGATGCGGCCCGCGATGTCGCAGATGATCGCGAAGTCCTTGGGCTTGCGCGCCTCGAACAGCTCGGCCACGCGCGGCAGACCGCCCGTGATGTCGCGGTTCTTGCCGCCCTCGCGCGGGATGCGCGCCAGGATGTCGCCGGCATGGACCTCCTGGCCGTTCTCGACCGAAAGGACCGAGTCGATCGACAGCAGGTAACGGGCCTCCTGGCCGTTGGCCAACATGATCGGGTTGCCCTCGGCGTCGTGGATGGCGA
>JAEZIF010000178.1 GCA_023416135.1 Pseudomonadota bacterium | reverse complement strand
TGATCTCGCCGGCGCGCTGCAGAAGCGTTTCGAGGTCGCCGTACTCGTTGATGAGCTGGGCCGCGGTCTTCACGCCGATGCCCGGCACGCCCGGCACGTTGTCGGTCGAATCGCCGGCCAGCGCCTGGACGTCGACGACCTTGTCCGGCGTCACGCCGAACTTCTCCATCACCGCCTCGGGCCCGAGCTTGATCTTCTTGATCGGGTCCATCATCTCGACGCCCGGCCGGATGAGCTGCATCAGGTCCTTGTCGGACGACACGATGGTGCAGGTGGCGCCGGCTTCGACGGCCATGCGGGCGTAGGTCGCGATCAGGTCGTCGGCCTCGAAGCCGCCGAGTTCGCACACCGTGACGTTGAAGGCTTTGGCCGCCTCACGGATCAGCGGGAACTGCGGGATCAGATCCTCGGGCGGTGGCGGGCGGTTGGCCTTGTACTTGTCGTAGATCTCGTTGCGGAACGACACCTCGCTCTTGTCGAGGATCATGGCGATGTGATCGACCTCGGGCTTGTCCAGGAGGTCGGCCACCAGCATGCGGCAGAAGCCGTAGACGGCGTTGATCGGCGTGCCGTCGGGCCGCGTCATCGGCGGCAGCGCGTGATAGGCGCGGAACAGGTAGCCCGAACCGTCGACCAGGTAGAGGTGGCGGATCGGCTTGTCGTCGCCGTTCGTGCCGCCGCCCTGGGATGCGGGTTTGGGCGCCGCCTTGGGGGCCGAGCCATTGTCCTTGGCCGCCGCCTTGGCGGCCGGTGCCTTCGATTTCGCCATGCTCAAGGCCTAGCACGCGGCGGGCCGGACTCTCCAGCACCGCCCATGTGCACAGACGGTGTTTGATTTCTTGCCGGAGGTGCAGGCACTGCCGTCAGCGATCGAAGATTTTCAGGCATTCCCGGTATTTCCGACAGCGGGCCTTGTGGTTCGAAGAGAAGCCGCCCCCTATCGATGGGGTCGCGATCGAATTTCGATCGTTACGCAAGTTTAGATGTTGGTTTTCGAGTTCGGGGAACAGTGCTGCCTGACACGTGATGGCGGCTATTATAACTTAAGTTGTCAACGTGTCAACAACCAGGGTGATAGTCGACCGAATTCGCCACGAGTTTTTTCGCACCATAGGGGGCCCCGCAGCAGTTCACTTTTCGAACAGGTCGCCGATGTCGTCCAGGGCCGCTGCGGAGATCGAGGCATGCCGAGGGTCCATGACCATCGGCTGCCCGAGATAGGCCCAATAGAGGAAGGCAGCCCGGCGCTGCGCCGTCGGGCCGTCCACGCCCGCATTGGCCAGCATGACGGCAATATAGGCGACACGCCGGGCATCGACCGATGCGACGGCGGCGGCGGCTTCGCGATCCTGCGCGGCCCATGACCGGATGGCGCGCTCCAGGCGGCGTGAGCTCGCGAAGGCGCGCCGCATCAGTTGCTTCAGGCGATCGGGCCTGTCCTTGCGCACTTCGAGGTCGCCGATCACGCGTTCGGTCGCCTGCTCCTGCCAGGCCTGCAGGAGCAGCGCGCGAAAGTCGGCGATGTCGCGGAAGTGCCAGTAGAAGCTGCCACGCGACACTTTCAGCCCGTCGGCCATCGGCCCGACCCTCAGGGCATTGGCACCCTCGGCCGCCAGCGTGCGCAAACCGTGCTTTATCCAATCGGACTTGGCGAGGCGATCGGTCATGGCCAGACCATACACAAGTGTATTGACGACGGCCATGCCGGGCGCCATATCGACCATACAGGAGTGTATGGTCATGCATTGGCAAAGCGCTGCCCTGGCCATGGCCGGGCTCATCGGCGGACTCACCGCCGTCATCCATGGCGTCCTGATCCAGCGGCTCGTGGTCAGGCCGGTCGAGGCCGCCTTCCTCGCCGCACCGGCGAAGCCGCGGGCGATCAGGAGGCTCGTGCCGCTGCTCATGCAGTTCAGCACGTTCGCCTGGCTGCTGGGCGCAGTGGCCTTGATCGTCGCTGCGCGCTGGTTCGAGCCGCAGGCACGGCTCGTCACCGGCCTGTTGGTGGGCGGCCTCTACCTGTTCGGTGCGCTCGGCAACTTCTGGGCGACCGGCGGCCGCCATCCCGGCTGGATGCTGATGGCGGCGGCGCTGGTGCTGATTGCCGTCGGCGTCACTTCACCGAGTTGAGCGTCGGCAGCCGGTAGCGGTCCTCGGGATCGTTCCAGCCCTTGAAGTTGGGTTTGCGCTTCTCGGCGAAAGCCGCGCGCGACTCCATGAGGTCGCTCTTGGCGCCGTGCTCGTGCAGGGCGTCGGCGAGCTTCTGCATGTCGGGACCTGGCGCGGGGCGCATCTGGCGCATCATGTGCACGGTGTTGACGCGCGAGGCGGGCGGCAGGGTGAGCAGGTGCTCGGCCATCTTCAGGGCTTCCGGCATCAGGTCGGCGGCGTCGACCAGGCGATTGAGGAAGCCGATCTCGTAGAAGCGCTGCGCCGTGAAGCGGAAGCCCAGCGCCATCTCCATGGCGATGGGATAGGGCACGTTGGCGATGTGCCCGTGATTGTAGCCGCCCAGCAGCCAGCGCTTGGCCTCGGACACCTCGAAGACCGCCTCGCGCACGGCCAGCCGGAGGTCGGTACGTTCGACCAGCATGAAGCCGCCACCCATCGCGAAGCCGTTGACCGCGGCGATCACCGGCTTCTCCAGCGCGCCGGACATGAACGGGTCCTCCTGCTTGGGCCGCTCGCCGCCGGCGACCCCCTTCTGCAGCGATTCCTTCATGTCTTCTCCGGCACAGAAACCGCGGCCGGCGCCGGTGAAGATCGCGACCTCGAGCTCCTTGCTGTGGCGAAAGTCGGTCCAGATTTGGGCGAGCTCCGTGCGCATCTCGGTGTTGAGCGCATTCAGCCGGTCGGGTCGGTTCATGCGGACTACGAGCACCTGCCCGTGACGTTCGGTTTCGACGACGGCCATGTTCGTTCTCTTCGTGGTGGTTATGGCCAAGTTTGCCGTCGTCCAGACGCTGCAAGCAAGGCTTGCCAGCCGCCTTGCGGTCCGACTCTATCCGGCAATATTACAGGTCATCAACGGAGGCGATCATGACCGACACGGCACAAGATCGCGCGGTGACACTATCGCAAACGCCTGCAGCAACGAGGCTTGGCCCGCTTCGAGGTGTTGGGGCTTGCCGCCGATCGCAAGCTTATCCGCTCCCTGGCCAAACGCTTGGCCGAGGAGGGGCCGCAAGCCAAGCGTCTGCGGGCGACTGTCAGCCAGACGCCAACTGACGAAAGTCCGTAGCGCGACGGCATCTACGCGGCGCTGCGTCGTTCACCGATGGTCGGAGCCGACATCAAGTCCAGACGCGAAGTCACGTCGGGTCCCAAGGTCGAACTGCGACCCGCTACCTGCTCGACACGAACATCATCAGCGACGCCGTCAAGCCCGTACCGTCGCCTTCGCTGGCGGCCTGGATGTCGGCGCAAGCCGATGACGATCTGTTCATCTCGGCGATCACCTTGGCGGAGATCAGGCGTGGCGTGTCGGAACGGCCGGCAGGCCGGAAACGGCGCACGGCCGTCTGGAATCGCCACGCCGCGCACATCGCCGCCAACAAGGGCATGACGCTCGAGGAAGTCGAGACCCGATCGATGCAGGATTCAGCTCGGCCGGTTCGCCACGCCCGAAGAGCCGGCCGCCATGGTGGCTTTCCTCGCCTCTTCCGTCTCATCCTACACGACGGGACAGGTAGTGATGGTGGATGGCGGCCTCGCGAGAGGTCTCTAGCGCTGTGCCTGCCTACATCTATATCCGACAAGATTGATGATGAAGCGCGCCCACAATGGGCTGAACGCTGAGCTGGCCGAGCCGTTGAACCTGTCGACGGCTCGGCGAGTCATTCCTTAACGACAGATGCGTTCGGAGCTTGTTGTAATACCCGCCGTAGGCCGCAAGGATGCGGCGCAGGTGGGCCTCGCCAAAGACGACGATGTGATCGAGGCACTCCCTGCGGATCGAGCCGATCAACCGCTCCGCATGCCCGTTCTGCCACGGTGACCACCGGGCGGTCGGGTGATCACGGATGCCCATGGCTGCAAGACGCTTCGTGACCGCCTGGCCGTAGCATCCGTCGCGGTCCCGGATCAGGAAGTCGGGTGCTTCATCCCAGGGAAACGCGTCCGTGAGCTGACGGGCGATCCGGTCCGCGGTCGGGTGGTCAGTAACGCTCAGGGAGATCAGCCGTCGCCGCTCATGCCGCAGAATGACCAAGACAAACAGCAATCGAAAGCCCACGGTCGGCACGATCAAAAAAAGTCCATGCGCCGATGCCCGTCGCATGATTGTGCAGAAAGGGTTTCCAGGTCTGCGACCGCCCACTCTCACCATGTATTTGGCCACCGTCGATTGGGCGACCTCGATGCCAAGCTTGAGCAGTTCACCGTGGATGCGGGGCGCGCGCCAAAGCCTGTTGGCCAGGCTCATCTCCCGGATCAAGCGCCGGATCTTGCCGGGATCTTTGGCCGACCGCCTCGAGAGCGCGATGCCCAACGCCAGAAGCAAGCTCAGGAACGCGATCATCGAGGATCAGCCTACCTGATCTCCCCTGTCACGCCAGCGCGGACGGAGTATTCGGTAAGGACAGCGGTCCAGAAGGGTTTGTGCTGCTGCAAGCCGAATGTGTACTTGTTCCGACTCCAGATATTGCTCAAGCGTGTCGCCCGCCTTCGGCCCAGGTCTCTCAGCACGCCCTCAGCGCTTTCGTCCCTCTCGATTGAGTCCGGAAAATCTTAAAATTCGTGGGTTGTCGGCAAACTGCTAGATCAGATGCGGTCTCAATAGTCGAATAGACGCCTGTCCCGCATGCAGGCGATAGACATAGTCGGTGCCCGTGAGGGTGCGCTGGACGATGCGCGCCGGAAAATCGCTGCACGCCGAGGCGTGCGGCGCGACCGCCGCAGCGCAGCCTTCCCGCCGTCGATCGGGCGTCGCAGACTATCTGGACACACTCCTAGTACCGCTGCACAGAGATTATGACGGGTTGCCGTTGATCCAGTCGAGGATTGGCAAGTCCTGTGGTGGAATGAGGATTTCGATGCTTCGTGGGACGCCTGGTTGGCGTCGGATC
>JAEZIF010000116.1 GCA_023416135.1 Pseudomonadota bacterium | reverse complement strand
CCGCCTACCAGGTCGCGGGCCATCCCGACGCCGAGTATCGCCATCACATCGCCTGCCACGCCTGCCCCGGCATCGGCAGCTGCGGCGGCATCTTCACCTACAACACCATGCAGACCTTCATCGGCGTGGTCGGCATGCAGCCGCTGCACATGGTGGCGCCGCCGTCCGACGATCCGCGCCGACTGAACGAGTTCCCCAGGGAACTGGTCGGCCATCTCGAGAACCTAATGGCCAAGGACCTCAAGCCACGCGACATCGTGGTGCGCGATTCGCTGCGCAACGCCACGATCGTGGCCATGGCGATCGGCGGCTCGACCAACGTGACCCTGCACGCGCCGGAGATCGCGCGCGCTGCCGGCTATGCCGACTTCTGGAAGGACATCATCACGCCGGAGGAGTTCAACTACCTCTCGCAGCACGTCGTGCCTGTGCTGACCGACGCGCGCCCCTACGGCAAGTATTCCATGGTCGATATCGACAACGTCGGCGGCATCCAGGTGATCGTGCGCGAGTTCCTCGACGCCGGCCTGCTGAACGGCGACGTGATGACCTGCACCGGCGAGACGCTGGCCGCCCAGGTCGAGCGCCTGGGCGCGAAGCGTGCGGACGGCAAGGTGATCTACACCGTCGACAAGCCCTACAAGCCGACCGGCGGGCTCCGCGTGCTGGGCGGCAACCTGTCGCCGGACTTCTCCGCCATCCTCAAGCTCGCGGGCGTCGAAGGCGGGCTGGAGAACAACATCTTCCGCGGCAAGGCCCGCGTCTTCGAGGGCGAGCAGGGCCTGCTCGACGCCCTCGACCAGGCGCCCGGGCAGTTTCAGAACCACGACATGGTCATCGTGCGCTACGAGGGACCGAGCGGCGCGCCGGGCATGCCGGAGATGCTCGATCCGACCTCGCGCATCACCACGCTGTGCCGCGAACGCGGCATCGTCGTCGGCCTGATGACCGACGCCCGCTTCTCGGGCGGCTCGGTCGGCCTGGTCATCGGCCATGTCGGCCCCGAGGCCGCGCTGGGCGGGCCGATCGCCTTCATCGAAAACGGCGACGAGATCGTCGTCGACCTGAACACCAACGAGCTCAACTGCCCGGCGCTGGCCGACCCGGCCACGCTCGCCAGGCGCAAGGCGGCCTGGGAAAAGGTCGTCGCCGGCAACGGCGGCATCCATCCCAACTGCGGTGCGGCGGATACCCGCCTGCTCCACCGCGCCCGCAGCACCGCCGTACCGGCGACGCGCGGCGGCGGGCTGCATCCCAACCGCGAGATCTGGGTGCGCGACCCGCGCACGGCCGAGCGGTCGGGCTTCAAGCTCGGCAACAGGCACCGGCCGCAGGCGAACAAGTCGTTCTAGATATCAGGGTCGGCATGCGGTCTGCCGAGGGATCCTCGCCGACCTCAGCCCGAGGCCTGCAGGGCCAGACCGAATCGCCGCGGCCCCTTCTGCGTCCCGGGCCAGCTGCCGCTTCGTCTGGCAATACCGTCAGCCGGAGAGCCTCATGCCCGACGTCACCAAGTTCAATACGCTCACCTTCGACTGCTACGGCACGCTGATCGACTGGAGCGCGGCATCCTGGCCGAGCTGCGGCCGTGGACGGACCGCCACGGGCGCCGCGACCTCGACGACAACACGCTGCTGGAGACTTTCGGCACGATCGAGGCGGCGTGCGAGGCCGAGACGCCCGGCAAGATCTATCCCGAGATCCTGGCCGAGGTGCTTCGGCGGCTGGCCGACAAATGGGGCATCAAGGCGGGCGCGAACGACGCGACCGCGTTCGGCCAGTCGGTCGGACGGTGGCCCGCCTTCGCCGACAGCGCGACCGCGCTGCAGTACCTCAAGCGCTACTACAAGCTCGTGATCCTCTCCAACGTCGATCGCGCCTCCTTCGCGCAGAGCAACGAGAAGCTGGGCGTCACCTTCGACCGCGTGCTGACTGCCCAGGACATCGGCTCCTACAAGCCCAGCCAGAGCAATTTCGAGTACGCGCTCGCCGACCTGGAGCGCACCTTCGGCACCAGGAAGGGCGACATCCTGCATACCGCCCAGAGCATCTTCCACGACGTGGTGCCGGCGCGAACCGTGGGTCTCGCCACGATGTGGATCAACCGGCGCAAGTCGGTCGGCGGCTGGGGCGCCACGCCGGCGCCCAAGGAACCGGAAGCTCTCACGACGCCCGACATCGAGGTCGCCAGCATGGCCGATGTCGTGGCCTTGCATCAGGCCCACCTTCGCGGCGCCTCGGCGTGAGGCGCGGCACCGGGCCTGCGCCCAGCCATGCCGATCGACCAGCCCGATCCATGAAGTCCGCGAAGCGATGAAGAGCCGATTGCTGCTGGTGAAGTCCGGCGGCGCGGCCGCGCTGCCGGAGTGGCAGGCGTGCTTCGCCGAGGCGGCGCCGGACCTTCTCGTGCGCTGGTGGGATGATCCCACGGTCGATCCCGACGCCGTCACCCATGTCCTGGTGTGGGAGCCACAACCGGGACGGCTGGCGCGCTATGCCAACCTCAGCGTGATCTTCAGCAGCGCCGCCGGCGTCGATCACATTACCTGCGATCCCGACCTGCCGCGCGGCGTGCCGATCGTGCGCATGGCGACCGAAGAGACGGCGCAGACCATGGGCGAGTATGTCTGCCTGGCCGCGCTGTCGATCCTGCGCGACGGCAACCGGCTCGCTGCCGCCCAGGCCGCCCGGCGCTGGGACTCGTTCGAGCAGCCGCACACCGCCCTCGACAAGCGAGTCGGCGTCATGGGGCTGGGCAACATCGGGCAGGTCGTGGCGCGGATGCTGCGCGGCCTGGGATTCTCCGTTTCGGGCTGGGCGCGCAGCCGACGCGAGCTCGATGGCGTGAAGGTTTATTCGGGCGAGGACGGTCTCGACGGCCTGCTGGCGGAGAGCGATATCCTGGTCGGGCTGCTGCCCGAGACGCCGCAGACGCGCGGCCTGATCGATCGCGCACGCATCCGTCGGCTGCCGCGCGGTGCGGGGATCGTCAACGCCGGGCGCGGTTCGCTCATCGTCATGCCCGACCTGATCGCCGCGCTCGACGACGGCCATCTCGGCGCGGCCTATCTCGACGTCTTCGATCCCGAGCCGCTGCCCGCCGATCATCCGGCGTGGCGGCATCCGCGCATCACCGTCACGTCGCATGTCGCGGGCTTCGCCTCGCGCCGCGCCCGTGCGCGCGCAGTGGCGGCCGCCCTCGCGGCCCAGGCGCGCGGCGAGCCGCTGCCCAACCTCTACTGTCCCGATCGCGGCTATTGAAGTACTCCTGCGAAGTGCTCCCGGCAGCAAGGACGATCGCCGAATGTCACCTCCCGTCACCCGCATCCCGAGCGATGCCTCGCTGCCGCCCTCCGCCGACGTCGTCGTGATCGGCGGCGGCATCGCCGGCATCACGGCCGCCTACCATCTTGCGAGGAAGGGCCATTCGGTCGCCGTGGTGGAGAAGGGATACATCGCCGGCGAGCAATCCAGCCGCAACTGGGGCTGGTGTCGCCAGCAGCATCGCGATCTGCGCGAACTGCCGCTGGCGCAACGCGCCATCGACATGTGGAGCGGGCTGAACGAGGAGCTCGGCGCCGAGACCGGCTTTCGCCGCACCGGGCTCGTCTATGTGACGACCAGCCGGGCCGACCTCGACCGGTGGTCGAGCTGGACCGACAGGGCGCGCGAGATGCAGATGCACAGCCGCGTCCTGTCCGCCGCCGAAGCCAGGTCGATGACGCCGGGCAGCAGCGCGAACTGGATCGGCGGCATCCATTCGCCGACCGACGGCCGGGCCGAGCCGGCGCTGGCCGTGCCGGCGATCGCCGAGGGAGCGCGGCGGCTCGGCGTCACCCTCCACCAGGATTGCGCGGCACGCGGCCTCGAGACGTCGGCGGGACGCGTCTCCGGCGTGGCCACGGAGAAGGGCACGATCCGCACCGGTGCCGTGCTGGTCGCGGGCGGCGTCTGGACCTCGATGTTCTGCCGCCACCACGGCATCGCCCTGCCGCTGGCCGGCGTGCGCTCGACGTCGTTCTTCACCGCGCCGGCGCCGCAGATCACCGACGGCGGCATCTCGACGCCGGACGTCACGTTCCGGCGGCGACTGGACGGCGGCTACACGATCGGCATCAGCGGCCGCGGCATGCTCGAGCTCACGCCGCAAGGGCTGATGTACGCCAAGGCGTTCTGGCGCACCTTCAAGAAGCGCTACAAGCTCGTCACCCTCCGCGTCGGCCGCTCCTTCTTCGACGGCCCCGAGGCAATCCTCAACTGGCGCAACGACACGGTCTCGCCCTTCGAGCGCATGCGCACCTTCGACCCGCCACCGCAGGAGGAGCTGGTCGGCTTCGCGCTGAAGCGCATCGCCGAGATCTACCCCGAGCTCGCCGGCGTGAAGATCGTGCACAAGTACGGCGGGCTGATCGACTTCACGCCCGATTGGATCCCGGTGATCTCCGCCATCGACGAGCTGCCGGGCCTGCATGTCTCCGCGGGCTTCAGCGGCCACGGTTTCGGCATCGGTCCGGCCGCGGGGCGGCTCGCCGCCGACATCGTCGCCAACGACTCGCCGATCGTCGATCCGCATCCCTACCGCTACGGCCGCCTGGTCGACGGCACCGACCTCGGCGAGCCGGGACTGATGTGACATCGGCGAAACCGGCGGTCCGGGCTTCGCGCCGCTGAAGAAGACAGCCGTGCTTTTGCCGCGCCGCCGGGGGACACTGCCGGCCCCTTCCGCCGCAACAGGAGACCGCCATGGCTGCGCCGCGCCCGTCCAAGACCCGTATCGGCAACCATGTCCTCAGGCCCGAGACCCTGATGCTGAGCTACGGCTATGACCCGATGCTGTCGGAGGGTGCGGTCAAGCCGCCGGTCTTCCTCACCTCGACCTTCGTGTTCGGCTCGGCCGAGGAAGGCCGCGATTTCTTCGACTACACCGCGGGCCGCCGCAAGCCGCCCGAAGGCGCCGGCGCCGGCCTCGTCTATTCGCGCTTCAACCATCCCAACAGCGAGATCGTCGAGGACCGGCTCGCGGTCTACGAGGGTGCCGAATCCTGTGTGGTGTTCTCCTCCGGCATGTCGGCGATCACCACGACGATCCTGGCCTTCGCCCGGCCCGGCGACGTCATCCTGCACTCCCAGCCGCTCTATGGCGGAACGGAAACCCTGATATCGCGCACCATGGCGGACTTCCGCATCGGCGCCGCGGGCTTCGTCGACGGCGTGAGCGAGCCCGCCATTCGCACCGCCGTGGCCGAGGCGCGCGGCAAGGGACGGATATCCGTCATCATGACCGAGACGCCGGCCAACCCGACCAACACGCTGGTCGACATCAAGCTTCTGGCGAAGATCGCCGACGAGATCGGCGCGGCGCAGGGTTTCAGGCCCGTCCTGGTCTGCGACAACACCCTGCTCGGGCCGGTGTTCCAACGCCCCCTCGCGCATGGCGCCGACGTCTCGGTCTACTCGCTGACCAAGTATGTCGGCGGCCATTCCGATCTCATCGCCGGCGCGGCGCTCGGCTCGAAGGGGACCATCGCGCCGATCAAGGCGCTACGCGGCAGCGTCGGCACCCAGCTCGATCCGCATTCCTGCTGGATGCTGGGCCGTTCGCTAGAAACGCTGGGGCTCAGGATGGAGCGGGCAAACTCCAACGCCAAGCTCGTGGCCGAATACCTGCGCGACCATCCCAAGGTCGACAAGGTCCACTATCTCAGCTTCCTGACGCCGGGCTCGCCGGCACAGATGGTCTTCGCCCGCCAATGCACGGGACCGGGCTCGACCTTCTCCTTCGACATCAAGGGCGGCCAGAAGGAGGCGTTCGCCTTCCTCAACGCGTTGCAGGTCTTCAAGCTCGCGGTCAGCCTGGGCGGCACCGAATCGCTCGCCAGCCATCCCGCCGCCATGACGCACTCCGGCGTTCCGGCCGAGGTGCGCGACCGCATCGGCGTGTTGGATACGACGATCCGCCTGTCGGTCGGCATCGAGCATCCGGACGACCTGATTGCAGACCTGACCCAGGCCCTGGCGTCGATCACGTAGGATTTACGCCTCGGCCGGCTGAATAGACCGGACTGGCATGGGGTGTGCAGCGACAATTGCAGATCGTTGTCTTGGATCAGGAGACTGCCGCCCATGCCAAGGACAGCTCTTCGCGTCGCCTTGTCTTTCGCCTTCTGCTTCGCCGCCGGCAACAGCCTCGCCCAGGGCCATCTTCGTATCGGCATCGGCGACGATCCCGACGTGCTCGATCCGTCGCTGTCGCGCACCTATACCGCGCGCATCGTCTTCGCCACCTTGTGCGACAAGCTGTTCGAGATCGACGAGAAGGCCGGCATCGTCCCGCAGCTCGCGACCGGCCACGAGGTATCGGCCGACGGCAAGACGGTGACGATCAAGCTGCGCTCGGGCGTGAAGTTCCACGACGGCGAGATCTTCGACGCGGCGGCCGCCAAATACAGCCTCGACCGCCACCTCACCATGAAGGGCTCGTTCCGCAAGCCCGAGCTCGCCCAGGTGGACGCGGTCGAGGTGGTCGATCCCACGACCATCAGGCTCAACCTCAAGACGCCGTTCTCGCCGCTGCTCGCCCAGCTCACCGACCGCGCCGGCATGATGGTGTCGCCCAAGGCGGCCGAGGCGACGGGCGACAAGTTCGGGCTGAAGCCGGTCTGCGCCGGGCCCTACAAGTTCGTTGAGCGCGTACAGCAGGACCGTATCGTCGTCGAGAAGTTCGCCGACTACTGGAACAGGGACCAAGTCTTCGTCGACAAGATCACCTACCTGCCGATCGTCGACGCCACGGTGCGGCTGGCCAACCTGCGCTCGGGCGGCCTCGACCTGATGGAGCGCGTGCTCGCCACCGACATCAAGACGGTGCGCGACGATTCCCGGCTCAAGCTCAGCAAGGCCGTGTCGATCGGCTGGTTCGGCCTGCTGGTGAACGTGGCGAACGGCCCGAAGGCCGACAACCCGCTGGGCAAGGACGCCCGCGTGCGCCAGGCCTTCGATCTCGCCATCGACCGCGAGGCGCTGAACCAGGTCGTGTTCAACGGCGAGTTCGTGCCGGGCAACCAGTGGGTCAATCCGCAGAACTTCTACTATCAGCACAAGTTTCCCGTGCCCAAACGCGACATCGCCAGATCCAGGGCGCTGCTCAAGGAAGCCGGCGTCACGGCGCGCGTGCCGATCGATTTCATGGTCAGCAACACGCCCGAGACGCGCGCCGTCGCCGAGGTCGTGCAGTCGATGGTGGCCGAGGCCGGCTTCGACCTGAAGATCCGGGTCACCGAGGTCGCCACGGCGCTGAAGCAGGCCGAGGACGGCGACTTCCAGCTCTACATGAACACCTGGAGCGGCCGCATCGACCCCGACGGCAATTCGGTGATCTACCAGATGTGCGGCGCGCCGCAGAACATGGGCAAGTACTGCAGCAAGGAAGTCGATTCGTTCCATGAGCAGGCCCGCGCCGTCACTGATCCGGCGGCGCGCAAGGCGATCTACGAGAAGCTCGCCGAGACCTTCCTGGCCAACGGCTGGATCTTCTATCTCTACCACCCGCAGTACCTGATCGCGCACACCAGCAAACTCGACGGCTTCCGGCCGATGCCCGACGGCCTGCTGCGCGTAACGGGCGTGAAGCTGAAGTAGTCTTGCCGGACCGCGGGCCGCCAGGCCCGCTCTTGTCTGTCGTCCAGAGCAAAGCGAAGGACCCATCGCGCTTGCAATCGGCATGAGATCCTTCGCTGCGCTCAGGATGACAAGAGGCGGGCCTGGAGGCCCGCGGGCCGGCAGAAATGCCTCAAGTCCTCGGTGGCGTAGCGGCGGGCCGTGTCGACCGTCTGGGGGAAGTCGAGGATGGTGGCGCGAAGGTTCGGATTCTTGCGCAGGAAGGCCAGTGTGTAGGCGCCCTTGTAGGCAAGGGTTCGCTTGCCGCGCATCGCTTTGTCGAGATGACGCAGCCCTTCGTAGAGAAATCCGCCGTTCGCCACGCTGATGTAGTCGCGGAAACGGCGGCAAGCAGTGTGTGCAGGCGATTGGGCGCGACGCCGGTCGCGCCAGCCAGCCCCAATAGATCGGTCGTGCCGCCGGCAATCCGGGTAAAGAGATCGAGATCGAGCGCGGCGAACAGGGCCTTCGAGGCGATGAAGCCGTAGGTCAGGGCCGAAATCTGGCGCACGTCGTCGAGTGGCTTGACGGTCATGACGGGTCCCTCGGCGCTCAGCGGATGGTCACGACGACGCGGCCGGTTGCGCTCCGCTCGCCGATCGCCGCCATCGCGCGCCGGATCTCGGCCATCGGCACGGCCAGGCCGACATGGGGACGCAGTTTGCCCGCCGCGACCAGCGCCATGATCGTCTCCTTGGCCTGCCGCGCCGCTTCGGGCTCGCGGTCCTCCCAGGCGCCGGCGAACACGCCGACGACGGAGAAGTTCTTCAGGAGCGGCAGATTCATGGCGAGCTTCGGCACCTCGCCGGCGACGAAGCCGATCGGCAGCAACCGGCCGCGCCAGGCCATGGACCGCGCGAGCTGCTCGAACAGCGCGCCGCCGACATTGTCGAAGCACACGTCGATGCCGCGGCCGGCGGTCAGCTCGCCGAGCCGCTTGCGCACGTCCTCCGTCGCGTAGTTGAGGATGTGCTTCACGCCGCGCGCCTCGAGCGCCGCGACATGCCCCTCCGAGCCGATGGCGGCGATCACCTCGCCGCCGAGGTGCAGGGCGACGTCGACCGCCGCCATGCCGACACCGCCGCCTGCTCCGGTGACGACGACGGTCTCGCCCTTCGCCAGCTGGGCACGGTCTGCCAGAGCGTACCAGGCGGTGTCGTAACTATGGATGACGGTCGCGCCGACCTCGAAGGAGACGGCGTCGGGCAGGCGCACCGCCTTCCACTCCTTGGCGACCATGCGCTCGCCCATGCCGCCGATCCAGTTCAGGCAGGCGACGCGATCGCCGACCCGGAGGCGCGTGACCTTGTCGCCCCGTCCGACCACGACGCCCGCCGCCTCCGTTCCCGGCACGAAAGGCGTGGGGGGCCGCATCTGGTAGCCGCCCGACACCAGCAGGCGATCCATGTAGGTCACCGACGCGGCATGGACCTCGACCAGGATCTCGTCGGCCGCCGGCACCGGCTCCGGCGCCTCGCCGATCTCAAGCCGATCGGGACCTGCGAATTCGCGACATATGACGGCTTTCATCCCGGCCTCCCCAAGGGGCGCGCATGTTCGCGACCGACATCGCGACGCGCAACCGCTGGAATCGGTCAGACCGGCTTCGAGCCCCTGCCGCCGTCGTTGCCGGCTAGTCCCGGCAGCACCACTCGATCATGCGGTGCATGAAACCCTCGCAGGCGTCGATCTGCGAGGCGAGGATGTACTCGTTGGGCTGGTGCGCCTGGGCGATGTCGCCGGGGCCGCAGACCACGGTCGGCACGCCCAGCGTCTTGCGGAAGATGCCGGCTTCGGTGCCGTAGACCACGCTGCCCACGGTGTTGGATCCCGACCAGCTTCGCGCCAGCG
>JAEZIF010000074.1 GCA_023416135.1 Pseudomonadota bacterium | reverse complement strand
GTCGCCAACTGGTTCTATCTCGCCTTCATCATCACCATCGCGATGCTGCACATCGTCAACAACCTCGCGGTGCCGGTCTCGATCACCGGCAGCAAGAGCTACGGCGCCTGGTCGGGCGTGCAGGACGCGATGATCCAGTGGTGGTACGGCCACAATGCCGTCGGCTTCTTCCTGACCGCCGCCTTCCTCGGCATGATGTACTACTACATCCCCAAGGCGGCGAACCGGCCGATCTATTCCTACAGGTTGTCGATCATCCACTTCTGGTCCCTGGTGTTCCTCTACATCTGGGCCGGCCCGCACCATCTGCACTACACCTCGCTGCCCGACTGGGCGCAGACGCTCGGCATGGTGTTCTCGGTCATGCTGTGGATGCCGAGCTGGGGCGGCATGATCAACGGCCTCATGACGCTGAGCGGCGCCTGGGACAAGCTGCGTACCGATCCTGGCCTGCGCTTCTCGGTCACCGCGGTGGGCTTCTACGGCATGGCGACCTTCGAGGGGCCGGTCATGTCCATCAAGGCGGTGAACTCGCTCAGCCACTACACTGACTGGACCATCGGACACGTCCATTCGGGCGCGCTGGGCTGGGTCGCCTTCATCGTGTTCGGTACGCTCTACTATCTCGTGCCGAAGATGTGGAACCGGCCGGCCATGTGGTCGGTGCGGCTGATCAGCTGGCACTACTGGATCGCCACGCTCGGCATCGTTCTCTACATCACCGCGATGTGGGTGAGCGGCATCATGCAGGGCCTGATGTGGCGCGCCTACGACGAGCTGGGCTTCCTGCAGTACTCGTTCGTCGAGACGGTGGCGGCGATGCAGCCCTTCTACATGATCCGCCTGCTGGGAGGCCTGTTCTTCCTGAGCGGCGGCCTGATCATGGCCTACAACATGTGGCGCACGATACGCGGCGAGGCCTCGGCCTCCGCCGTAGCGACGCCCCGGGCCATCGCGGCTTAGGAGGCAATTGATGTTCATGCGTCACGAGACGATCGAGAAAAACGTCATCCTGATGGTGGTGCTGACCCTGATCACCGTCTCGATCGGCGGCCTGGTCCAGATCATCCCGCTGTTCACCATCGAGACCACGATCGAGCGCGTCGACGGCGTGCGGCCCTACACGCCGCTCGAGCTGCTGGGCCGCAACATCTACGTCCGCGAAGGCTGCTACACGTGCCACAGCCAGCAGATCCGCCCGTTCAAGGACGAGGTCGAGCGCTACGGCCACTACAGCCTCGCCGCCGAGAGCATGTACGACAAGCCCTTCCAGTGGGGCTCCAAGCGCACCGGTCCCGATCTCGCCCGGGTCGGCGGCCGCTACTCCAACGACTGGCACGTCGCCCACCTCGTCTCGCCGCGCGCCGTGGTCCCGGAGAGCATCATGCCGGCCTATCCGGCGCTCGCCGAGCGCAAGCGCGACTGGGCCGACATCGCCCGGCATCTCGAGGCGATGCGCGCGGCCGGCACGCCCTACACCGACGAGATGATCGCCAACGCCCGCGCCGATCTCCTGGCCCAGGCCGATCCGGACGCCGACCCGACGGCGTTGCTGAAGCGCTATCCGCGCGCAGTGGTCGGCAAGTTCAACGGCCAGGCCGACGGCCTCACCGAGATGGATGCGCTGATCGCTTACCTGCAGATGCTGGGCACGCTGGTGAGCTTCGGCGACCTGCCGCCCGAGCGGCTGCGGCAATAGTGGAGACGACCATGACTTTGCAAGCCGTCAACGAGATCCTGGCCTCGGCCTGGACGGTGTGGGCCGTGCTGGTGTTCGCCGGCATCGTCCGCTGGGCCTTGCGGCCGGCCAATCGCCGCCGCTTCGAGCAGGACGCCAACATCCCGCTCAACGACGAAGGCTGACGCCATGCCGACCAAGATCGAGAAGGACGCCCTCTCCGGGCAGGACACGACCGGCCACGAGTGGGACGGCGTGAAGGAGCTCAACACGCCGCTGCCGACCTGGTGGGTCTACACCTTCTACGCCACCATCGTGTTCGCCGTCGTCTACTGCGTGCTCTATCCGTCGTGGCCGTGGATCAACAGCCACACGCAGGGCCTGCTCGGCCAGACCAATCGGGCGGATCTGGTGCGCGAGCTCGATGCGCAGGCGAAGCAGCGCGCAGGCTTCGTCGATCGCATTCGCTCGGCCTCGCTCGAGGAGATCGCCAAGGATCCCGCGCTTCTTTCCTTCGCCATGGCCGGCGGCCGCTCGGCCTTCCAGACCAATTGCATGCAGTGCCACGGTGCCGGCGGCGCCGGCAGCAAGGGCTTCCCCAACCTGGTCGACGACGACTGGATGTGGGGCGGGACTCTCGACCAGCTCTACGCCACCATCCAGCACGGCATCCGCAACGCCGACGACCGGTCGCGCCAGTCGCTGATGCCGAAGTTCGGCGTCGACGGCCTGCTCACCGGCGCGCAGGTCGCCGCCGTGACCGACTACGTCCTGAGCCTGTCCGGCCGCGGCCAGGCCACGGCCGAGGGCGCCAAGATCTGGCAGGAGCAATGCGCCGCCTGCCACCAGCCCGACGGCAAGGGCAACCAGGAGCTGGGCGCCCCCAACCTGACCGACGGCATCTGGCTCTATGGCGGCGACCGCGACTCGGTCTATCGCTCGATCTTCTATGCCCGCAACGGCAGCATGCCGGCCTGGAGCGGACGGCTCGACGACGCCACCCTCAAGATGCTGGCGATCTACGTCCACTCGCTGGGCGGCGGTCGCTGACGCGACAGGCGCACGATGGATGCCGACCTCAAGGACGACAGCGCGGTCTCGCTGCGCCAGCGCAAAGCCGAGGTGCCGCTTTACATCAAGCGCATCAAGGTCTATCCGCGGGCGATCGGCGGGCAATGGCGGCGCATCAAGTGGGCGGCCCTGCTGCTGCTGCTCGGCATCTACTATTTCGTGCCGTGGCTGCGCTGGGATCGCGGGCCCGGCGCCCCCGACCAGGCTATCCTGATCGACCTCGACGGCCGGCGCGGCTGGTTCTTCGACGTCGTGATCTGGCCACAGGAAGTCTATTTCGTCACCGGCCTCCTGATCTTCGGCGCCATCGGCCTGTTCCTGGCGACCTCGCTGTTCGGGCGCGTCTGGTGCGGCTTCGCCTGCCCGCAGACCGTGTGGACCGACCTCTTCATGCTGGTCGAGCGCCTGATCGAGGGCGACCGCAACCAGCGCATGCGGCTCGACCGCGCGCCGATGTCGGTTGCGAAGGCGCTGCGCAAGGGCTCGAAGCACACTGCCTGGATCGGCATCGCCGCCGCCACCGGCGGCGCCTGGGTCTTCTACTTCGTCGACGCGCCATCGACCCTCGCGAAGATCTTCATCGGCGAGGCGTCGCTGGAAGTCTATTTCTTCATCGGCCTGCTCACCGCCACCACCTACATGCTGGCCGGCTGGGCACGCGAGCAGGTCTGCACCTACATGTGCCCCTGGCCGCGCTTCCAGGCGGCGATGCTCGACGAGCAGAGCGTCATCGTCACCTATCAGAAATGGCGCGGCGAGCCGCGCGGCAAGCACAAGGCGGGGGACGGTTGGGCGGGCCGCGGCGACTGCATCGACTGCTCGCTGTGCGTCGCGGTCTGCCCGACCGGCATCGACATCCGCGACGGCCAGCAGATCGAATGCATCGGCTGTGGCCTCTGCATCGACGCCTGCAACCAGACCATGGCCAAGGTCGGCCGCCCGGCCGGCCTGATCCGCTGGGACACGCTCGCCGACCAGGAAGCCAAGGAGCACGGCGCCAGCGCGGCATGGCGGCCGTTGCGGGTTCGGACCCTGCTCTATGGCCTGCTGCTCGGCCTGGTGGCCGCCTTCATGCTCGCCGCCTTCCTGTCGCGCAGCGAGGCCGAGCTGACGGTCCAGCGCGACCGCAGCCCGAACTTCGTGCGCCTGTCGGACGGCAGCATCCGCAACGCCTATACCGTGAAGATCCTGAACAAACGGCGCAGCGAACAGAGCTTTGCGCTGGCGCTCGACGGCTTGCCCGAGGCACGGCTCGGCACCATCGGGACCGAGACCATATCGAGCCTGGCCGTTCATCCCGACAGTGTCGGCACGTTCCGCATTTTCCTGACCGTTCCAGCATCCGCGGCGCCGGCCGGTTCGCGCGCGATCGATTTCGCCATCCGCGACCCCGCCGGCCGCGTCCGCGCATCGCATGGCGCGGTGTTCGTCGGACCCGAGCGATAGGAGACGCCATGACCGCCCTTGCTCTGCGTAGCCGCTACATCCCCTGGCTGTTCGTCGCGGGCTTCGCCCTGATCGTCGCCGTGAACGCCACCATGATCTGGCTGGCCGTCGGCTCCTTCTCGGGGCTCTATACCGCCAAGCCGCGGGACCGCGGACTGCGCTACAACGCCGTCGTCGAAGCGCAGAAGAGCCGCGATGCGCTGGGCTGGCACGTCGACACGGCTTGGCATCCCGCCACGAATCGCCTGGAAGTCTCGGCGTTCGACGCCGCCGGCCGGCCCCTCGCCGACGCTCGCTTCTCGGTGGAGTTGGTGCGCCCCGTCGCAAAGCAGCTGCCGGTGGCCGTCGCGATGGACGCCTTCGACGGCGGCCGCTTCACAGGCCGTGTCGAGCTGCCGGCGCGCGGCAACTGGGACGTCGACATCGTGATCGAGCACGACGGCGAGCGCTATGCGCTGACGCGGCGGATGTTCCTGCAATGAGCGACATCGCACTCGCCGCACCGACCGAACCGCGCACCAGCCAGGCCTGCGCCCATTGCGGCGAAGCCCTGCGT
>JAEZIF010000052.1 GCA_023416135.1 Pseudomonadota bacterium | reverse complement strand
GCGAGGATTCGATGTAGCAGTTCTGGCAGGTGAGATTGCAGAGCGTGCCGGTGTTGAACCACAGGGTCTCGAGCGACCGCAGCGCCACATGGGCGCGCTCTTCGCCCTTGGCGGTCACCAGCGCGTCGTGGAACTTCGCGGGGTCGAGCAGAACGGGCAGCATTGGCCCAGTATAGCGAGACTAGAGGCCGAGCGTTCGGCCAATCTGCTTCCACGGCAGGGGCAGCAGCGAGATCAGCGCCACCACGCCGAAGCCCAGGATGACGGCGCCCGAGGCGCGGTTCAGCCACAGCAGGCCGAGCCCGGTGAAGCGATGGCGCAGCGACACCGCTGCCGTGCAGATGATGGCCCACCAGGCGAGCGCGCCGCAGAACACGGCGGCCACCAGGAGCGCCGCGTCGGCCAGGCTGGCGCCGACCCCCGCGAGATTGCGGCCGGCGAGGGCGGCCCCGAAGGCCATCACGGTCAGGGGATTGAACACGGTGATGAAGAAGCTCGAGCTGGCGTAGTGAAAGTGCGTCGCTACCCGGTGCTCGCGATCGTCGGCCACCGGATCGCCGACGGTGCGCGGCCGGTGCCGCATGGTCAGCCAGCCCATGATCACCAGGCCGATGCCGCCGATGCCCAGAAGCCATTTCTCGCGCTCGATGACGAACTGCTCGACGATCGACAGGCCGAAGGCGGCGACGGCGCCGAACACCGCGTCGCCCAGCGCCGCACCAATGCCGGTCATGTAGCCCGCCACGGCGCCGACCGTGATCGAGCGGCGGATGCACAGCACCGCCGCCGGCCCGACGGGCACGGCGATCAGGAAGCCGATGGCCGCGCCCTCGATGGCGAGCGTGATCGGGTTGAAGTGAAAGCCCGGGACGCTCATCGACCGGCTACAGCTTTTCGGCCGTGAAGCGGCGCGACGGCGAGACCATCCGGTCCTGCGCCGCAACGATCTGGAGTTCGCGTTCGCCCATTGCCCGGGTCGCCTCGAGCACGGCGTAGATCGACGAGGCGGCCTTGCCCAGCGCCGCCGGAGCGTCGCCGCTTTCGATCCAGTGCGCCGAGAACAACGCGGCGACGGCATCGCCCGTTCCATTGGGCGCGATCTCGAAACCGATCAGGGGCGTTGCGATGCGCCATGCCGCATCGTGGCTCACCGCGACCATCTCGACCTGGTCGGCCGGGGCGTCGGCGCGGCGCAGGCTGGTGATCAGCGCGAGCTTCGGTCCTTTGAGCAGGCTGCGCGCGGCAGCGAGCGCATCGCGCATGGTTTCGACCTTGGCGCCGGTCAGGTGCTCCAGCTCGAAGTGGTTGGGCGTCACCAGGTCGGCCAGGGGAATGGCGCGCTCGCGGAAGAAGGCGTCGATGCCGGGCTTCACGTAGATGCCGGTGTCGATGTCGCCCAGCACCGGATCGCAGCACCACACGGCGCGGCTGTTGGCCGCGCGCACCCTGCGCGCGGTATCGAGCACCACGTCGCCCAGGGCGGCATCGCCGACGTAACCCGTGAGCAGCGCATCGCAGCGCGACAACACGCCCAAGGCCTCGATGCCGGCCACGATGTCGGCGACCTGGTCCGCAGGCGCGGTACGGCCGCGCCAGGCGCCATAGCCGGTATGGTTGGAGAATTCGACCGTGTTTACCGCCCAGACCTCGTGGCCCAATCGTTGCAACGGAAAGGTCGCAGCCCGATTGCCCACATAGCCGTAGGCAACATGGCTCTGAAGCGAAAGAAAGCGCATGCCGCGGGCCACCTTGCCACAAGGAAGCTCGCCATTATAGTCCGCCGCGATTTTCAGGGAGCCGTCATGTCGAACATCGTTCGCCCTCGCCGCAGCGTCCTTTATATGCCGGGCGCCAACACGCGCGCGCTGGAGAAGGCCAGGACCCTGCCGGCCGACGCGCTGATCTTCGATCTCGAGGACGCCGTCGCGCCCGAAGCCAAGGAGGCGGCGCGCACCAACGTCGTGCTGGCCGCCGAAAGCCGCGCCTACGGCAAGCGCGAGATCGTGATCCGTTGCAATGGGCTCGGCACGCCGTGGGGCGAGGCCGATATCGAGGCCATCGCCCAGTCCGGCGCCGATGCCGTCCTGGTTCCCAAGGTCGAGAGTGCGGCGCAAGTGACCCACGTCGTGTCGCTGCTCGACACGGCGGGCGCGCCCTCCACCATGGCGGTGTGGGCGATGATGGAGACGCCCAAGGGCATCCTGCGCGCCGAGGAGATCGCCGGCGCCCATCCGCGGCTCGCCCTGTTCGTCATGGGCACCAACGACCTGGTGAAGGACATGCGGGCGCGCCACACGCCGATGCGTCTGCCCATGATCACCGCGCTCGGCATCGGCATGCTGGCCGCCCGCGCGCATGGGCTCGCGATCCTCGACGGCGTCTACAACGACATCCAGGACGGCGACGGCTTCCGCGCCGTCTGCCGGCAGGGCCTGGAGATGGGCTTCGACGGCAAAACGCTGATTCATCCCAGCCAGGTCGAGCCGTGCAACGAGATCTTCGCGCCGTCGCCGGCCGAGCTCGAGATGGCGGGCAGGATCGTCGCCGCCTTCAAGGCCGCGCAAGCCGAGGGCAAGGGCGTGGTCACGGTCGATGGCCGCATGATCGAGAACCTCCACGTCGAGCAGGCCGAGCGCGCATTGGCGCTGGCTTCTGCCATCAAGGAGCTGCAGGCCGCCGCATGAGCAAGACCAGCCCGACGAAAACGGAGAAGGGCAATTTCTTCGAGGACTTCCGCGTCGGCCAGGAATTCCGCCACGCCACGCCGCGCACCCTGACCGAAGCCGACGCCGCATTGAACGTCGGCCTCTACGGCTCGCGCTTCGCCGTCAATTCGTCGGACGAGTTCGCGCGCTCGATCGGCCTGCCGCGCGCGCCACTCGACGACCTGCTGGTGTTCCATGTCGTCATCGGCAAGACCGTGAACGACATCTCGCTCAATGCCGTGGCCAATCTCGGCTATGCCGAGTTCCGCTGGGGCGTGCCAGTCTATCCCGGCGACACGCTGTCGGCGCGCTCGACCGTGCTGGGATTGCGCGAGAACTCCAACAAGGCGAGCGGCGTCGTCTGGGTGCGCTCGACCGGCACCAACCAGAAGGGCGAGATGGTGCTGGACTACGTGCGCTGGGTGATGGTGCACAAGCGCGATCCGCAGGCCGCCGTCGGCGCGCCGGTCGTGCCAAAGACTGCGCCGGCGGTGGCGCCGGCCGACCTGATCGTGCCCGAGGGGCTGAAGCTCGGCGCCTACGACGACGTCGCGGCGGGCTCGTCGCATCGCTGGGAGGATTACGAGCCCGGCGAGCGCATCGATCACGTGAGCGGCATCACGCTCGAGGACTCCGACCACATGTTCTCGACGCGGCTCTATCAGAATACGGCGCGCGTCCATTTCGACGCTTTCGCCGGCAAGGCCACGCGCTTCGGCCGCAGGCTCGCCTACGGCGGCCACGTCATCTCGCTGGCGCGTGCGCTCTCCTTCAACGGTCTCGCCAACGGCTTCCGCCTGGCCGCGATCAATGCCGGCAGCCATGTCGGCCCGACCTTCGGCGGCGACACGACCTATGCGTGGTCGGAGGTGCTGGAGAAGGCAGCATTGCCCGGGCGTGCCGATCTCGGTGCATTGCGAATGCGTCTCATTGCGGCCAAGGACTGCCCCACCGGTTCCTTTCCGGGCAAGCAGGCCGACGGCAAGTACCACCCCGCCGTCACGCTCGATCTCGACTACTGGCTGCTGATGCCGAGACGAGTCTGATCTCGCGCTCAATTTCGCTGAGAAATCCGAGGCTTAACGCGCGCGCCGAGGTGACTTTCGTTGACTTGAAGCGGCCGGGCGCTAAAAAAGCTCAGTCGATGTCGGCAATAGGGGTTTTCGCGCGATGAGCGTCGCCAATCGGCCGGTACATCGGCCGCTTTCTCCGCATTTGCAGGTCTACAAGCCACAGCTCACCTCGATGCTGTCGATCCTGCATCGCGCCACGGGCATGGCACTTTCGGTCGGTGCTCTCTATCTGGTGGTCTGGGTGGTCTTCGCCTCGGCGAGCCCCCGGACGTACGCCCTGTTCCAGAGCTTCAATGTCTCGATCCTCGGTCGCATCTTCCTCGGTGGCTGGCTGTTCTGTGCCTTCTTCCACCTGTGCAACGGCATCCGGCATCTGTTCTGGGACATGGGCTACGGCTTCGAACTGAAGGACGCCTATCGCAGCGGCTGGATCGTCGTCGCCGTGTCGCTGATCGCCACGATCGTCTCGTGGATCGTCGGCCTCCGGCTGGCGTGAGGAGGGGCTGATGGACAGCGATCTTCGCACGCATCTTTCCCGCGCCCGCGGTCTGGGCTCGGCCAAGGAAGGCGTGCATCACTTCTGGGCGCAGCGCATCACCGCGGTGGCGCTGATCCCGCTGGTCGTGTGGTTCGCCATCTCGCTGATCATGATGAGCGGCGCGGACTACGCCGTCGTGCGCGCCTGGATCGGCTCGCCCGTCGTCA
>JAEZIF010000282.1 GCA_023416135.1 Pseudomonadota bacterium | reverse complement strand
ATCTGGAACCCGCCGCGCTCTACCTCTATCGCGACTGGCTTCCGGCCAGCGGCGAGGAAGCGCGCGACTTCCCGATCTATTGCCAGCGGCTGAGTTTCTTCCCGGAGGTGCCGGAGCATGAGGCGGTCGCGGAACTGTTCCCGCCGCTGAAGCAGCGCTCTGCGGTTCCAGCCGACGGCATCGAACGCCCTTGATTCCATGCCCGTACTTGCGCAGGCTTGGAAGGTGGCGGGACACTGATCTGGACTGGCACGAACGACGATACCGGTTCACCCCGAGTTGGCCCATGCGCCGCCCGCCGCTACCCGAAGATCAGGCCTCGCGACACGTCACCCTCCCCCTCGACGTGGCGTGGCTTCCTCTCGTGTGCAGCCGGCGGTTCGGCTCCATCGATGACGACAACCGGCCGGAGCCCCCATGAGGGCTCGCTTCGCGGCCGTCTTCCGGTCCCTGCGAGGGTTCAACTATCGGGTCTGGGCGGCCGGAGCCTTCGTCTCCAACATCGGCACCTGGGTGCAGCGGACCGGCCAGGACTGGCTGGTGTTCACCCAGCTCACCGATCACGACGCTTCGGCGGTCGGCCTGGTCATGGCCCTGCAATTCGGACCGCAGCTCCTGCTGTTACCCTGGACCGGCGTCGCCGCGGACCATTTCAACCAGCGCAAGCTCCTCATCGCCACCCAGGCGACCATGGGCAGTCTCGCCCTGATGCTGGGTCTGCTGACCGTCACCGGCGCCGTCCAGCTCTGGCACGTCTACATCTTCGCCTTCCTGTTCGGCAGCGCCGCCGCATTCGATGCGCCGGTGCGCCAGACTTTCGTCGCCGAACTGGTCGGCGATGCCGACCTGCACAATGCCGTGGCGCTCAACTCGACCTCTTTCAACGCCGCCCGGATGATCGGCCCGGCGATCGCCGGCCTGACCATCGCCGCGGTCGGCACGGGCTGGGCCTTCCTGATCAACGGCGCGTCCTTCGTCGCGGTGCTCGTTTCCCTCGCCTGCCTGCGCATCGCCGAGCTTCGTCCGAACGCGCGGGCCCATCGCGTCAGGGGCAGCTTCATCGAAGGGATCCGCTATGTGCGGCAGCGCCCGGACCTCATGGCGATGCTGGTCATGCTGTTCCTCGTCGGGACCTTCGGCCTCAATTTCCCGATCTTCATCTCGACCATGGCGATCGGCGTCTTTCATGTCGATGCGCGCGGGTTCGGCCTGCTGTCGTCCTGCATGGCGATCGGCACCGTCGCCGGCGCGCTATGGAGCGCCGGCCGCGACCAGCCGCGATTCTCCCTGTTGCTGAGCGGCGCCGCGGTCTTCGGGATCGGCTGCACGCTGGCTGCGATTGCCCCGGGCTACTGGTTCTTTGCGGCCGCGCTCGTCGTCATCGGCGTGGCCGCATTGACCCTCACCAACACGTCAAACAGCCTGATGCAGCTTTCGACTGAACGGGCGATGCGCGGGCGCGTGATGGCGCTCAGGGTCGCCATCGCGCTCGGCGGCACGCCGATCGGCGCGCCGATCGTCGGCTGGGTGGCGGACAGTTTTGGCCCGCGCTGGGCGCTCGCGGTGGGAGCGGCGGCGGGCTTTGCCGCCGCCGCCGTGGCCCTGTACGCTCTGACACGTCGTCGAGGCGTCTCGCGATAGCAAGGCTCCGTCGGTGATGGCTCAGGGGCCTGGCGAGTTGGCAATCCCCGGAATGGGGCTGTCGAGAGACCGGAAGACATTGCTGGAATTCGATCCGGCGTCGGGATTACGCGCGCCGAACGACGTCACTGGCGTGGACGACGGAGCCGACGGCGCCCAGCTAGCGGACGGCAGCATGGTGCCATGCGAGGTGGTACCAAACGACATGGTGCCCGACATGAAGCCGCCATTGCCGATCGATCCGCCCATGCGCGCCATGGCAGGCCCGGTAACGGACACGGCCGCCAGGCAGCCGATCGCGACGGCCAGGAGGGGTATCGACTTGTTCACGGTAAAGTCCTTTCGCGGTTCGCCGGGAAACGCCTGTCGCTTCCCGTCCGGCCAAAGAGGTATGGATCGGTTCGCGGAGGTGCTTGGGCCGGATTGCTGCTCCTTGCTCGTTCTTGCCGATATCGTCGGTGTCGACGGGCGCCGTCGCCGGCCGCGCACCGGCAGTTCTCGAACCCAGGAGGATGATCATGGCCAATGATGCGATGTACAGGCAGATGTCCGCCAAGCCGGGCTTCATCGCCGCACTCGACCAGAGCGGCGGCTCGACGCCGGGCGCGCTGCGCGCCTACGGCATCCCGGACAGCGCTTGGCACGGCGACGAGGCCGAGATGTTCAGGCTGATGCACGAGATGCGCGTGCGCATCATGACATCGCCGTCCTTCACCAGCGCCGCTGTGATCGCCGCCATCCTGTTCGAGCGCACCATGGACGGCGACGTGAAGGACCAGCCGGTGCCGGCCTTCCTGTGGCAGGAGCGCGGGGTCGTGCCGTTCCTCAAGGTCGACAAGGGGCTCGAGGCCGAGAAGGACGGCGTCGCCCTGATGAAGCCGATTGCCGGCCTCGACGCCCTGCTCCAGCGCGCCGTCGGCCTCGGCGTCTTCGGCACCAAGATGCGCTCGGTGATCAACCATGCCTCGAAGCCGGGCATCGCGGCGATCGTCGCCCAGCAGTTCGAGGTTGCCGGCCAGATCTCGGCGCACGGGCTGATGCCCATCATCGAGCCGGAGATTTCGATCAAGAGCCCCGACAAGGCCGCCTGCGAGGCCCTCCTCCGCGACGCGCTGCTCGGCCGGCTCGATACCCTGCCGAAGGGCACGCAGGTGATGCTCAAGCTCACCCTGCCCGAGACCCCCGACTTCTATATGCCGCTGATCGAGCATGCCGGCGTCGCACGCGTGGTGGCGCTGTCCGGCGGCTACACGCGCGCCGATGCCTGCCGCCGCCTGGCGGCCAATCACGGCATGATCGCGAGCTTCTCGCGCGCCCTGACCGAAGGCCTCACGCAGCCGATGAGCGACGCCGCGTTCGACGCCGCGCTGGCCGCCTCGATCGACGAGATCTACCGCGCGTCCGTTGTCAAAGTTTGAACGAGGCACTGTGCACTAATCTAGGGCAAGGAATGGACGATCACCGGTCCGGCCGTCGCGGTGGCAGGCCCAACGAGCAGCGGTCCAAGATTCTCCTCTATCCAAGCGAGCGCCAGCCTGTTCGATTCCTCAGCGCTGGCGACATTGTTGAAGACGCTGATCGCGGTCACCGTGTCGTCCGATGCGTAGACCACGTAGTAGCCCATGAAACCCTGGACGCTACTGATGATCGGAATTGCTTCCTTGATCCGGCTGGCAAGCTGATCGGCCACACCGGCCTTTGCCTTCGCCTGACGAATTGCGGCGTACATGACACCCTCCGCCATTGGTTATCGGGCAACTGGTAGCAGGCCTTGGCGAATGAACCAGGAAAGACGGTATCCGCGGTTCCTTTCACGCCCTCGATAAGCGTCGTCACACATCCAGAGATGCTTCCGATCCCCTCGACGAATGTCGGCAAGGACAGGCCACGATTTCCAGCACCAGAGTCGCGTTGACGTGCCAAGCTCGTTTTGGCGCTCGCCACAAGAGTCTGAATCGATCGGCGGCGGAGGTTCTGGCCGGCGGGAAGTATCCCGTCGGCCAGACTCAGGCCCCGAATCAGGCCAGATCGAAGCGATCGGCGTTCATCACCTTGGTCCACGCCGCCACGAAGTCGGCGACGAACTTCGCTCCAGCGTCGTCGGCGCCGTAGACTTCGGCAAGCGCGCGCAGCTCGGAATTCGAACCGAAGATGAGGTCGGCACGGGTGCCGGTCCACTTAGGATTGCCGCTCTTGCGGTCGTGTCCCTCGAACACGTTTTCATCCGAGGTCGCTTTCCACAAGGTGCCGACGTCCAGGACGTTCACGAAGAAGTCGTTGGTCAGCGTCCCCGGACGAGTCGTGAAGACGCCGTGCTGCGACTGGTCGTGGTTTGCGCCCAGCACGCGCAGGCCACCGACCAGGACCGTCATCTCCGGCGCGGTCAGCGTCAGGAGTTGTGCCCTGTCGATCAGCAGCTCGTCCGCCGGTACGCTGAACCGGGCCTTGAGATAGTTGCGGAATCCGTCCGCGACCGGTTCGAGATAGCCAAAGGCCTCGACGTCGGTCTGTTCCTGGGACGCGTCCGTGCGGCCGGGCGCGAAGGGAACGGTGACGTCGTGCCCGGCATTCTTCGCGGCATGCTCGACAGCGGCCGAGCCACCGAGGACGATCAGGTCGGCAAGCGACACTTTCTTGCCACCGCTGGCAGCGCCGTTGAAAGCCGTCTGGATGCCCTCAAGGGTTTCGAGCACCTTTGCCAACTGGGCAGGCTGGTTGACTTCCCAATCCTTCTGCGGCGCGAGACGGATGCGCGCTCCGTTCGCCCCGCCGCGCTTGTCGGAGCCGCGGAAGGTTGCCGCCGAGGCCCAAGCGGTCCCGATCAGCTCGGCGACCGAAAGTCGAGAGGCGAGGATCTTGGCCTTGAGATCGGCGATGTCATTGGCGTCGATCAGCTCGTGATCGACGGCGGGAACGGGATCCTGCCAGATCAGCTCCTCTGCCGGCACTTCCGGTCCGAGATAGCGTGCGCGCGGGCCCATGTCGCGGTGGGTCAGCTTGAACCACGCGCGCGCAAACGCGTCCGCGAACTGTTCCGGGTGCTCCAGGAAGCGCCGGGAGATCTTCTCGTAGGCCGGATCCACCCGCAAAGAGATGTCCGTGACCAGCATGGTCGGCACATGACGCTTCGACGGGTCGAAGGCATCCGGAATCGTGGCTTCAGCGCCCTTCGCCCTGAACTGGTTGGCCCCGGCCGGGCTCTTCTCCAGCTCCCATTCATGTTTGAACAGGTTCTCGAAAAAGCTGTTGCTCCACTTCGTCGGCGTCGTGCTCCAGGTGACTTCCGGGCCGCCGGTGATCGTGTCCTTTCCTATCCCCGTGCCATAGCGGCTCTTCCAGCCCAGGCCTTGCTCCTCAATGGGCGCAGCTTCCGGCTCGGGACCGACGAGCGCGGCATCGCCGGCGCCGTGGGTCTTGCCGAAGCTGTGTCCGCCGGCGATGAGCGCAACCGTCTCCTCGTCGTTCATCGCCATGCGCTTGAAGGTCTCGCGAATGTCGACGGCGGCGGCAAGCGGATCCGGCTTGAAGTTCGGCCCATTCGGATTCACGTAGATGAGGCCCATATTCACGGCAGCCAGCGGATTCTCGAGATCGCGGACGCCGCTGTAGCGCTGGTCGCTTTGAGGATCAGGGAACCAGGCTTTCTCCTTGCCCCAGTAGACGATCTCGTCGGGCTCCCACACATCGGCGCGCCCGCCGCCGAAGCCGAATGTCTTGAAGCCCATGGTTTCGAGCGTGACATTGCCGGCAAGGACCATGAGATCGGCCCAGGAGATCTTCGAGCCGTATTTCCGCTTGATGGGCCACAGGAGCCGGCGCGCCTTGTCGAGGTTCGCATTGTCCGGCCAGGAGCCGAGGGGGGCGAAGCGCTGCTGGCCGGCGCCGGCGCCGCCGCGCCCGTCGCCGATGCGGTACGTGCCCGCAGAGTGCCACGCCATGCGAATCATGAGCCCGCCATAGTGGCCGAAATCCGCCGGCCACCAGTCCTGGCTGTCCGTCATCAGCGCGGCGAGGTCTCGCTTCAGGGCGGCGTAGTCGAGCTTCTTGAATTCCTCGGCGTAGTTGAAGGCCTTGCCCATGGGATCGGACTGGGGCGAATTCGCCCGAAGAATCCTGAGGTTCAGTTGATTCGGCCACCAATCCCGGTTCGACCTCATCCCGACATTCGTGGTGCCATGCACGACCGGGCATTTGCCGGCTTGCTCGTCAATCCTTACGTCCATCTTTCCCTCCGATCGTGGTCTTCTTCGAGTCGTTGGTGGATCAAAGCGCGTCGAGCACCTTTCGGAAGCGCCCGACAGGCCACTTTCCGGCCTTGGCGAGCGTCTCGAACCAGTCGCCGAGCCCGTCGACGCCTTCCTGGCGGGCAACCCGGGCCATGCCCGCATACATGTCGACATATTCGTGGGTCTCGCTGGCGATCGCGGCCTTGAGGATGTCGCCGGTCAGACCGATCGGCTGGCCGGTTGCCGGGTCGCCCGCTGGGACACCCACCTCCTCGAGTTAGTCGAGATGGCCGTGCGCGCGCCCAGCCTTGCGCTCGGCAGTCGAGCGGAGCACCGCGGCGAGATCTCCGAGGCCCTCGACGTCGGCGTTGCGGGCGAGACAGAGATAGCGACGGTTCGCCCGGCTTTCGCCGGCAAATGCGTTCTTCAGATTTTGCTCGGTCCGGGTTCCCTTGAGCGAAGGCATGTCCGCCTCCTCTGCTCAGTCGGTAAAGCCGATGACGGCGAGGACTGTGCGCCCGTTGAAGTTGGGAATCAATACAGTCTAGATATTCTCTAGAATGCGGCTGGAGCCGGTCGCCGGCACGGTGATCTCGAGCGTTGTGCACTCCGTTGGCGCGTTCAATCGACGGTGGCTCCCGAGATACGCACCAGCTCCGCCCGTTTCGGCTGCTCGGCGGCGACGAAGGCGGCGAATTCCTGGGGTGTGCTGCCCACGGGATCCGAGCCCTGCTCGCCGAGACGCGACCGCATTTCCCGGCTGCCGACGATGGCGACGATCTCCGAGCCGAGGCGCGCCACCGCCGGCGCCGGCAGTCCCGCCGGGCCCATGATGCCGTTCCATAGCGCCACCTCGTAGCCCGGGATCACTTCCGCGATGGCCGGTATGTCCGGGAGCAGCGCCGAGCGCCGCGCGGTGGTGACACCGAGCGCGCGCAGCTTGCCCGCCCTCACCTGCTGGAGCACCTCGACCAGCGGGCTGAAGCTCACCTGCAGCTTGCCGGAGATGAGGTCGGCCGCGACCGGCGCGCCGCCGCGATAGGGCACATGCACCATGTCGATGCCGGCCCGGTTGGCGAAGACGGCAGCGGCCAGATGCAGGGAACTGCCGGCGCCGCCCGAGCCGTAGTTCAATTGGCCCGGCCTCGCCTTCGCATGGGCCACCAGCTCGGCGATGCTGTTCACCGGCACCTCGGGATTGACGACGAGCAGGTTCGGAACGAAGGCAATCTGCGAGATCGGCGTGAAGTCGCGGACCGGATTGAACGCAAGCCGCCGATAGAGCGCCGCGTTGGTCGCGTGCGTCGAGCTCGTCGCCATGATCAGCGTGTACCCGTCGGGCTCCGCCCGCGCGACGTATTCGGCGCCGATATTGCCGGCGGCGCCGCCGCGGTTGTCGACGACGACGGGCTGGCCGAGCCGCTCGCCCAGCGCATTGCCCACCAGCCGCGCGGTGACATCGGTGCTGCCACCCGCCGCGAAGGGAACGACGATGCGGATCGGCTTATCCGGCGTCCAGCGCGCCTGGGCCTGGGCGGATCGACCGACCGCACCGGCCAGCATCAGGGGAAGAGCCGTAAGGCCCTTCGTAAAGGATCGACGTTCCATGTATCATTCCCTCCCACATGACGCCGGGCGCATTGTTCGCGTCTCCGGCCAAGATCCAAACGGCGCCGGCAGAATGCGCCCTTTCGCGTGCGACCTCCATGGCCGCCCCTCGCCTGAGCGGCACGCGTCTCGAGGCGCCGGAACACCTTCCATCGATCTGCGCCTCGGCTTCCGCCGGCCCGCGGGCCATTTTTCCATGCACGTTGCAATCCGCGGCCGACGAGTTTCGACCAGCTTGTCCTGTACCTGCGCGCGGAACTCCCGCGGGGTGATGGTCCGTTCTTAGGAGGGCCCGGTTCGGTCGGCTTGTCATGGATCGATGCGACCGCGCTGTACGGAAT
>JAEZIF010000537.1 GCA_023416135.1 Pseudomonadota bacterium | reverse complement strand
GCCCGACGCGGCGCGCGGCTGGCCGCCCGGCCGGCGGATCTTGGCGCCGTCGCGCAGGCGGTCGGTGCCGTCGATCACGACCTGATCGCCGGGCTGCAGGCCCTTCACGATCTGCTCCTTGTCGCCGTCGGTGGCGCCGAGCTCGACGACGCGGATCTCGCCCGTGTCGTCGGCCTTCACCAGGTAGACGAAGGTGCCGGGCTGGCCGCGCTGGATAGCGGCGACCGGAACGAGGGTGGCGTCCTTTACCGTGTCGACGAGCAGGCGGACATTGACGAACTGGTTGGGGAACAGCGTGTCGTCCTTGTTGTCGAAAATGGCGCGCAGCTTCACCGTGCCGGTCGTGATGTCGATGATGTTGTCGTGGGTGTCGAGCCAGCCGACGGCGAGCTCGTTCTTCTGCGCCCGATCGAGCACGCGCACTTCGAGCTTGGCGCCGGTCTTCAGCCGCTCGCGCACCTGCGGCAGCGTATCTTCGGGAATGGTGAACAGCACCGAGATCGGCTGGATCTGAATGATGATGCAGATAGAGGTGGCGTCACTCATCGACACGTAATTGCCGGGATCGACGTTGCGCAGGCCGATACGCCCGGTGATCGGCGACACGATCCGCGTGTAGGCGACGTTGAGCTTGGCGGCATCGACCGCGGCTTGGTCGATCACCAGGGCGGCCTCGTACTGGCGGACCAGCGACTGCTGGGTGTCGAGCTGCTGGCGGGCGATCGAATCCTGAGCGACCAGCTTGCGATAGCGCTCGAGGTCGGTCTGCGCGTTCTTGAGCAGCGCTTCGTCCCTCTGCTGCTGGCCGATCGCCTGCTGCAGCGCGACGTCGTAGGGCCGCGGATCGACCACCGCCAGCAGCTCGCCCTGCTTGACCATCTGGCCTTCCTTGAAGTCGACCTTGAGGAGCTGGCCGGTGATCTGCGTCTTGACGTTGACGGTGTGCAGCGGGGTCACGGTGCCGAGCGCACGGATCACGATGGGCACTTCACCCTTGGTGGCGGTCGCGATGCCCACCGGCGTGGGCATGCCGGCGCCGAACCGGCCGACCTGCCGGGGCGCTGGCGTCGTTCCAGTTTGCGAAATATACCAGCCGGCACCGGCCACGATGGCGAGCCCTAAGCCGATCCCGAGCAGGGTCCGCAACCTTTTCATCGTGTCCCTATATGCCCCAAGTACGCGCTAACTGCCTACAAGTACGCACCAATTCGCAAGAGTGTCCCCGCAGGGTCATCGGGCAGGACTAACCGCCGAACACGGCCAAATGGTGTAACGCACCACATTCCAGAACGTCGCACCCAAACGGGACACCTTTTGGCTATGATAACTTCAGTTATCCGAGGACACAAGGGGGCGAGAAATTTTTCGTTCCATACAGCCAAACCTATACACCTCATATAGTAGTGGCCTGTCTTCCGGCCCACAAATTATGCCCGGACGGCATCGGGGACAGGTCAGGGCCCGCATTTGGCGCGCGATCGTCGCGGGCCCTGCACTCACCAACCCGGTGCCGCCCGACGCCGCCGCCCGGCCGGGCGGCGGCTGGATCGGCAAACGGAAAGGTCCCTCGCTCCGCTCGGGAACGACACTCAGTCCGCCGCCTCGTCGGGCACGTAGAGCGCGTTGCCGCCGGCTTTGAACCTGGCGCTCATCTCGTCCATCCCCTTCCTGGCATAGTCGCGGATGTCCTGGGTGATGCGCATCGAGCAGAACTTCGGCCCGCACATCGAGCAGAAGTGCGCGGTCTTGTGCGCCTCCTTGGGCATCGTCTCGTCGTGGAACTTCTCGGCCGTCGCCGGATCGAGCGACAGGTTGAACTGGTCCCGCCAGCGGAACTCGAAGCGCGCCTTGCTGAGCGCATCGTCGCGCAGCCGCGCCGCGGGATGACCCTTGGCGAGGTCGGCAGCGTGGGCCGCGATCTTGTAGGTGATCACGCCCACCTTCACGTCGTCGCGATCCGGCAGGCCGAGATGCTCCTTGGGCGTGACGTAGCAGAGCATCGCTGTCCCGAACCAGCCGATCATGGCGGCGCCGATGCCCGAGGTGATGTGGTCGTAGCCCGGTGCGATGTCGGTGACGAGCGGTCCCAGGGTGTAAAACGGCGCCTCGCCGCATTCGCGCAGCTGCTTGTCCATGTTGGCCTTGATCTTGTGCATGGGCACATGGCCCGGTCCCTCGATCATGACCTGGCAGCCCTTGTCCCAGGCCACCTTGGTGAGCTCGCCCAGGGTCTCGAGCTCGGCGAACTGCGCGGCATCGTTGGCGTCGGCGTTGCAGCCGGGCCTGAGCCCGTCGCCCAGCGAGAACGACACGTCGTATTTGCGCATGATGTCGCAGATGTCGCCGAAGTGCTCGTAGAGGAAGCTCTCGCGATGCTCGGTGAGGCACCACTGCGCCATCATCGAGCCGCCGCGGCTCACGATGCCGGTGACGCGCCGCGCCGTCAGCGGCACGTGCGCCAGCCGCACCCCGGCATGGATGGTGAAGTAGTCGACGCCCTGCTCGCACTGCTCGATCAGCGTGTCGCGATAGACCTCCCAGGAGAGCTTGGTGGGATCGCCGCCGACCTTCTCCAGCGCCTGGTAGATCGGCACGGTCCCGATCGGCACCGGCGCATTGCGCACGATCCACTCGCGCGTGTCGTGGATGTTGCGGCCGGTCGACAGGTCCATGACCGTGTCGGCGCCCCAGCGGATCGCCCACACCATCTTCTCGACCTCTTCCTCCATGGACGAGGACACCGCGGAGTTGCCGATATTGGCGTTGATCTTGACCAGGAAGTTGCGGCCGATCGCCATCGGCTCGAGCTCGCCGTGGTTGATGTTGGCCGGGATGATGGCACGGCCCATCGACACCTCCTGGCGCACGAACTCGGGCGTGATGAACTCGGGCAGTGCGGCGCCAAAGCTCTCGCCGTCGGCAAGCCGCTCGCGCGCGACCTCGAGCGCGACCTTGCGACCGAGGTTCTCGCGTTCGGCGACGTAGATCATTTCCTTGGTGATGACGCCGGCGCGCGCCCATTCGAACTGGGTGATCGGCGCCGCCCCGACACCACGCAGCGGCCGCGGCGTGTTGGGGAACGGCTGCAGGGTCGAGGCCCTGACATTGCCGTTGTCGACGGCCTGGACCGGCCGGCCGTCATATTCCTCGACGCCGCCGCGCTCGAGTACCCAGGCACGGCGCGCGCGTGCCAGGCCCTGGCGAACGTCGATGACGGCGTTGGGATCGGTGTAGGGACCGGTCGTGTCGTAGACGCGTACGCTGGGCTCGGCCGGTTCCGACAACTGGATCTCGCGCAGGGGCACGCGCAGATCGGGCGCGGAGTCGGGTGTCACATAGACCTTGCCGGACGCCGGCAGCGGTCCCGTGGTCACCTTGGGTGTCGGTGCGATGATATTGTCCATGACGAGGATCTCCCGTGGCAAGTGGCTGACGGAGATCCGGCGTGTAGCTGTGCAAAGGAGGCATCCAGTCCCTTCGCCGGCATGACCCGGATCAGGTTCAAAGGGTCACCGCGCTGCCCCCAACTCACTGAGGCGAAGGCCGTCGGTATCTCAGCCCCTTGTCGGGACCCCCCTTGGACGAAGCAGACTCTATACGCCACGCATTACGAGGCAACGAGAAACGGCTTCAGACCGGCTGCACCCAACCAATCGCCGCGAGCAGGATCCAAAGACCGATCGTTGCGAAGATGATCGCAGCACCGATCCGCACATATCGCAGCGGCACGACCCTGGTCGCCGCTTCGCCGAGCAGGACGGCCGGCACGTTCGCCAGCATCATGCCCACGGTCGTGCCCATGGTCACAAGCGCTATGCTGTCGAAGCGAGCCGCCAGGAGCGACGTCGCGATCTGCGTCTTGTCGCCGATCTCCAGAATGAAGAACGCGATCAACGTCGTCAGGAAGACACCCCGCGACGACTGCTTCGCGGTGTCCTCCACCTTGTCGGGAACGAGGGTCCATGCCGCCATGGCGATGAAAGTCGCACCAAGAGCGATCTGGAAGACCCGGCCTGTCAGCCATTGCGCAACCAGGTAACCGAACGTCGCCGCCAGGGCATGGTTGAGCAGTGTCGCGAAGAAGATGCCCAGAATGATGGGGATCGGCCGACGGAATCGGCTGGCGAGGACGATGGCGAGCAGCTGCGTCTTGTCACCGATCTCGGCGATGGCAACGAGCACGGTCGACGCAATGATGGCTTCCATGAAACGAGTCCGGGGGCCGACGCTTCGCGACGACACGCGACCCCTCCGACCCCGAGGCGGAATCCCGTGTCGTCGGTCTGGCCAATTCGGACCTTGCGGTCCGCCGCCTGCGCCATGGCCGAAGCCAAGTTTGTTGACGCAAGCTCCGCTGATGCGGACGGTTACTCCCCGAGAACGGGAACCAACTACTCCATTGGGCGGAAAAATCCATCCCCTTGCGACGTCGTGTCCAACAGCATGCCGGCGGCGGCGCGCGTCCTAAGCCGCCGCTTCGGCGTCGTCGGTGAGCGTCTTCAGCCTGCGGATCGCCACGTTGACGGACATGCCGAGGTAGTCGCCGGCGTTGCCGAACCACGATCCCTGCAGCGGGACAGCCTGTCCCGGGTGACGGGCGGTCGCGACAGGGATCAGGTCGGTGCCGCCCGAGATACGGTTGGTTGGATCGTAGTGCAGCCAGCCGGCGCCCGGCAGATAAACCTGGACCCAGGCATGCGTGGCGCCCGATCCCGTCATGCCTGAACCGGCGCCGGTGTCGAGCGCGGCGTCGTAGATGTAACCGGTGATGAAGCGGCAGGCGAAGCCGATGCGCCGCAGGGCCTCGATCATCAGCCAGGCATAGTCCCGGCAGGTGCCCGAGCGGGTGCGCAGCGTCTCGGTCGGCGGCTGGGTCCCTTCGGCCTCGCGTGCCTGGTAGCTGAAGGTGCCGCCGATCGTGTCGAGCATGCGGCGGATCACGTCGACGCTGTGATGCTGCTCCTGGACGGTGAAGGACCTGGCCCAGGTCGCCACGCTGCCGTCGGGATCCTCGGCGTGCGGCCGGAGGTAGCCGGCGAGATCGTTCCATTCGTCGGGCGTGTATTGCACCGGCACCGCCTCGGCCCGCTGATCCACGGGGAAAGTCTCGGCCTCGGCGACGCCGTAATGAATGCCTCGGAGCTTGAAGTCGAAGCGCAGCTCGGTGCCCGGCTCGTCGACGTCGATCAGGGTCACGACATTGGACAGGGCATCGATGATCCAGCGCACGCGCGAGCGCAGGTTGGTGGTCGCCGAGTAGGTCAGGATGCGGCCGTAAGGCCCCGACCTCGGCAGGAACATGGCGCGGTGGGGGCCGAAGCCGACGCGCGAGGCGTAGCGATACGTCGTGACGTGCTCGACTTCGTAGAGGATCGCCATGAATCGGCCGCCGCAGGTTCGAAGTTCAGGCGACTTTGTCGGCGCGCATGGCCGCGATGTCGGCGTCCGAGTAGCCCGCCTCGCGCAGGATCTCGTCGGTGTGCTGGCCGAGCGTCGCCGGTGGGCGCTCGACCGAGCCGCCGCCGTGCTCCAGGCGGAAGCCCGAGCCCACGACCTTGATCGGTC
>JAEZIF010000528.1 GCA_023416135.1 Pseudomonadota bacterium | reverse complement strand
CAGCAGGACTGGGCCGTGCAGGCCGCCACCGACTATACCGAGGAGGCTTCGCGGCTTGCCCGGCTCGCCACCAGCCTGTCGCTGACCGGCACGACGCCGGCCGTGCACCAGACAGCCATGCTGATCGCCTGACCACCTGAAGCATGATGGATCCAGGTGGAATCACGTGATCCCATTCCGCTCCAGCTGCCGACCGTGGTCAGGTCGGTGAATTGGGCAGCATGCGGTCGATCGCCTTGAACGCACGGCGGGCATGATCGAGCAGCTCGCCGTCGGTCGGATGATCCATGGTCTCGGTGCCCGCCAGGCTGCGGCGCAGTTCGGGCTTGTGCGTGTCGAGGTGCTTCAGCAGCTGGAGCTTGGCGTTCGAAGGGCCCACCAGCAGCCATTCCGTCGCGCCGTCCAGCCCTTCCAGAATGTGGTCGAAGAATCCGGCATCGAGCTCCATGTGACCCGCGCCGACCACGCCCGCCTTGTGATGAACCTGGCGGAACGGATTGTGGGCCTCGATGTGCGTCTTCTCCACGTCGGATGCGTTGAAGCGGAAGATGCGGGCTTCCTTGGAATCCATCCAGACGATGGCGTGACTGTGCGACATGCGGGCTCCTCGGAAGGCTTTCGCTGCAGAAGGTGAACGCTTAGCTACCGGCTTGCGTTGATGCAGGTCAAGCGACGGAGCGTAGCAGGCAGCGCTTACATATAGCCGCCGCGGAAGCTGATCAGCGGCTCCTTGGTCGAGGCGCTGTAGGCCACGACACGTCCCAAGGCGATGACCGTGCCATGGCGCTCGATGAGCTCGTCGAGCTCGCAGTCGATCACTCCGACGGAGTCGATCAGCGTCGGCGCCCCGGTCTTGAGCTCGCCCCAGGCGCCGGGCAGGAAACGGTCCGCGCCCTTGAGCGAGCCCTGGCCCGCGAATTCCTTGACCAGGGCGTCGGCGCCCTTGGGCACGTAGTTGATGGCGAAGTGGTTGGACTGCCGTACCGCGCCCAGCGCCGAGGTGGTGAGTCCGATCGACACCATCATCATGGGCGGGCTGGCCGACAGATGGGTGGCCGACAGCGCCAGGAAGCCGGCCGGCCCGTCGGCGCCCTTGGCGGTCACGATGGCCACGCCGATCGCCCGGCAGCCGATCGCCTTCCAGAAGGTCTTTGCGTCGATCTCGGTATCCATGCGGTACTCCTTCAGCTGTCGCGGGAGCTTAAGCGAAAAAAGTGCCGGTTTGGTGCCTAGATGAAGAATAGCCCATCGCCGCTGGTGCGAATGGCGATGACCACGTCCTGATAGTCGTTGTCGCCGGTCGCCCGGGCCACGTCCTCGAAGCCGATCTGCATTTCCTTGCCGCCCGGGGCGACGCCGGACAGGACCTGGTAGGCACGGTCGGTGTTGAGCTGGTGGAAAGAGTGGAAGATCGTCGCCCCGCTGAAGTCGCCGAGGGTGGCACTGTTGAGCACGACAGGAATGCCGGCATTCAGATTGGCCAATCCGCCATCCGCCCCTCGGAAGCTGAGATTGTCGGGCAGGTTGGCGAAGAGGTCGGCGCCGTCCTGGATCAGGAAGAAGCCGATCATGTCGCCATTGCCCGGCGCTCCGAGGGAGACGGTCGTGGCGCCGGGACTGTGGGTGTTGGCGAACAGCACCTGGACGCCGCCGATCGTGCCGTCCGCGGCCACCGTGTAGAAGCCGAGCGTGTTGCTGAAGGTCGAGATGGCCGCCTCCAGCCTGACCGTGAAGCTGACGGAGCCGTCGCCCGTCATGAAAGGCTCGTTGGGTACGCCATTGACCGCACTGTCGGCGACCCGCACGCCCTCGAAGAGGTTGGGCAGGTACGGCTCGAAAGTCACCGCGGTATGGGCGGAGTCGCCCATGCCGCGCGCCACCGACACGAAATCGCCGTTGGCGTAGGCGCCCTTCAGCAGGATTTGCGTGTCGCCCATCTCGAGCGTCGTGTCGCCGCCGAAGTGCACGACCGAGAGATGGTCGCGTCCGATCAGCACGCCGGTGACGTCGATCGTCGTGCTCTGGCCGAAGTCGAAGACAGTGTCGCCGTTCATGTGGGCGAGTGTGTCGCGCAGGACGTTCAGGCCGCCGCCCGGGTGGAAAGTGTCGGGATCGGCGCCGCCGACCAGAGTGTCGTTGCCCGCGCCACCCCACAGCACGTCGCTGCCGCCGCGGCCTTCGAGCCACGTGGCGACGTCGGAGGCGATCATCGAGTCGTTGCCGCTGCCGCCGATGCCCTTGTTGATGACCGTGAAGAAGGCGATGCCGATGTTGTTGACCATCCCGTTGGCGCTGCTGAAGGTGCCGGGATTGAGGTTGATCGTCGCGTCCCTGTCGAACAGGGACAGGTCGAGCGTGTTGTTGTCGCCGGCCGCCCAGATCGTGACGACGGGGTTGCTGTTGATCGAGAAGTCGTAGTAGCGGCTGATGTCGCCCGCGATGTTGGCGTTGAAGCCGAAGTGATGGTTGTCGCCGTTGAGCGGGCTCTCGGCAGGCAGCCCGTAGAGGCGCTGGATGGCGAGGATGTCCAGCATCATCGGCGTCTGCGGCTGGAGCCCGCCCCAGTTCGTGCCTTGCACCGGATAGGAGGCGGCCCATGCCGCTGCGTCGCCGGGTTGGACGTACGACATCAGCGTCCACAGCTTCATGTCGTAGGGCCCGAACTGCTGCGTCAGCGGGTCGACGTAGATTTCGGTGTCCGGAATCTTCGCGTAGTCGTAGGGCCCGCCATGTCCCAGCCCGAGCATGTGGCCGAGCTCGTGGATCAGCGTCGACTGCAGGTAGCTGTAGGCGGGATCAAACTGTGTCGACAGCGGCCCGAAGCCCCCCTCATCGACCGGGTTGGTGTCGATGCGGATGCGATTGAACGGACTGGCCGAAAGCACGGGCAGGTCGGCGGCACCAACTGCAGGGTGCTCGAACCCCATGTTGTTCCAGTCGGCCGCCTTGGAACCCAGCTCGCGGATGATCTGGAAATCGGCGTCGGTCTGGCTGGCGCCGGGAGTGATGACGACGTTGGCGACCGCCGACCACAGCGCCATGGCGCCAACGAAGGCCGCTTGCTCGTCGCTTGACCAGTTGGACGCGGTGTCGAACCAGTAGGTGATCGTGGCGCCCGTGCCGGCCTGGGGCAGGCCCCACTTGAAGAGATCGGCCGTGTTGGCGTAGGCCGCAGGTACTGTCGGATAGCGCTGCGCGTCGCGCCAAGTGGCATATGAGTATTCCGCGACGCGACCGCTCGCGTCGATGCCGCTGATGACGGCGACTTCCGATTCCAAAGAGGTTGCCATGCCTCGCCGCGAACAATGCAAGGGCCGGGCTCGGCAATGACGAGCGCGCAACCCGTAGGTTGGAGCTGAGCACTCCTTCTAGTCGAAGCGAGCCGGCGGCGGCTACATTTTTTTGCGCATGTCGGGCTAGAGTGAGCTCGAACGGGGGCGGAGGTGATGGTGGCCGGACTTACGCTGTTTCATGTCTGGAGATCGTCGGCGTCGCGTCGCGTGCGGCTGTGCCTGGCGGAGAAGGGGCTCACCTTCGAAAGCAAGGTCGTCGATCTCGTCAAAGGCGAGCATCATTCGCCGGAGTTCCTGAAGCTCAATCCGAACGGCGTCATACCGCTCCTGATCCTGCCGGATAACCGCGCGCTCTACGAAAGCGGGACGATCTGCGAATACGTCGACGAGACCTGGCCCGATCCGCCGCTTCGTCCGGCCGATGCCTATGGCCGGGCCGAGATGCGCAACTGGATCCGCCACGTCGATGGTCTCATCGGCAACCTGATCATCTTCAACTGGGTGCACGGCATGGCGCAGGTTGCCCAGAAGTGGACCGACGCCGAGCTCGCCGAGCGGCTCGCTCGCGTGCCGAGCAAGGAGCGGCGCGAGGCCTGGCTGCGCACCGCGCGCAAGCCCTACACCGAGGAGGAGCGGGACGAGGCTCGCGGCAGGCTCAAGACGGCGTTGCTCGATCGCATGGAGGACGCGATCGGCCCGAGCGGCTGGTTGGTGGGCGATCGCTATTCGCTGGCCGACATCGGCGCGGTGCCGTTCGTCAAGCGCATCGACGAGGAGATCGCGCCCGACGAAATGACCCGGGCGCGCCATCCGAAGGTGGCGGCCTGGTGGGCCGCCATCCAGGCACGGCCGGCTTTCGTCGCCGCACGTATCGAAGCCTTCACGAGCGTTGGCTGACCGGGGGCCATAAGGTCGGGGCTCTGTTGAACTTCGGCCTGAACACCCGGGGCAGGGAGGATATTCATGGCGTCGTCGTCGACTTCAACGACCTGCTCGTGGGCTTGGACTTCACCAGCGCCTCGGGCCATCACTGGCTGGTCCGATCGATGAGCACGTCGCTTCTGCCCACGTCCTGGCGACCCGTGCCGGCGGCGCTGCTGCCGGCCAATCCTGCGATCTACGACGGACCGCGGTTGGCGACCTGGCTGGCGATGGCCTACTTGGTCTTCATCACCGTGCGCAGCCTGATCCATCTGCTGCTGCCCGATGGCGGGGCCCGGTCGATCGCCACGATCGACGTGCAGGTCGCCGGCGGCTCCAACATCGTCGCACTGTTCGGCCAGTGGGGCGCCATACAGCTGCTGCTGGCCGGGCTTCTGTGGGTCCTGCTGCTGCGCTGGCGCGGGCTCACGCCGCTGGTGCTGCTGGTCTTTGCGATCGAACCCTGCCTGCGCAGCCTGTCCGGGCACCTGAAGCCGGTCACGGCCATGGGCACGCCACCGGGTGCGGCGCTCAACTGGTGGGTTTTCCCGGTGCTCGTGCTGCTGCTGTTGATGTCGCTCTGCCCGGCCGCCAGGAATTGGCAGGGGACAAGCAGAGACTCTTCCGGCCGGCCGGTCGGTTGAATGGCGCGCGCGCCGCCCATATCTCAGCGGTCACCAATGCCCGCCGCATCGCTTTTCCATTCCGCTGTCGCTGCGTGGTTCGAAGCGAGCTTCGCCGCCGCGACGGCCGCGCAGGCTGACGCGTGGCCGCTCATCAAGGCTGGCCGCCATACGCTTATCGCCGCGCCGACCGGGTCGGGCAAGACATTGGCGGCGTTCCTGGCCGCGATCGACGACCTGGTACGCCAAGGCGTCGGGGGTGGCCTGCGCGACGAGACCCAGATCGTCTACGTCTCGCCGCTCAAGGCGCTGTCCAACGATATCCAGCGCAATCTCGAGGCGCCGCTTGCCGGCATCCGCGCCGAGCTCGAGCGTTGCGGCTTGCCCGATGTCGACGTCCGCGCCTGGGTCCGCACCGGCGACACCTCGTCCGGCGAACGCCAGCGCATGGCCCGCAAGCCCCCGCACATCGTGGTCACGACGCCGGAATCGCTTTACGTCCTGCTGGGCTCGGTATCCGGCCGCAAGATGCTGGCGACCACCCGCACCGTGATCGTGGACGAGATCCATGCCATCGCGCCCAACAAGCGCGGCAGCCACCTCGCTCTGTCGCTCGAGCGCCTGTCGGCGCTGTGCGGCGATCGACTGCAGCGCATCGGCCTGTCGGCGACCCAGAACCCCATCGAGACGGTGGCACGCTTCCTCACCGGCGGCGGTGACTGTGCCATCGTCGATTCCGGTCATCGTCGTTGCCGGGACCTCGCGATCGAAGTGCCCGAATCGCCACTCGAAGCCGTCATGTCGACGGACGTGTGGGAACAGGTCTATCGCCGCCTGGCCGCCCTGGTCGGCGAACACCGCACCACGCTGATCTTCGTCAACACCCGCCGGTTGGCCGAACGCGTCACCCGCCGCCTGTCCGAGCTTCTGGGCGAGGCCGAGGTGGCGGCTCATCACGGCAGCCTCGCCCGCGAACAGCGGCTCGACGCCGAACAGCGCCTGAAGTCGGGCAGGCTGCGCGCCCTCGTCGCCACGGCCTCGCTCGAGCTCGGAATCGACATCGGCGACGTCGACCTCGTCTGCCAGATCGGTTCGCCGCGTTCCATCGCGAGCTTCCTGCAGCGCGTCGGCCGCTCCGGCCATGCCGTCGACGGCACGCCGAAGGGCCGTCTGTTCCCGTTGTCGCGCGACGAACTGGTCGAATGCACCGCCCTGCTCGACAGCGTGCGCCGCGGCGAGCTCGATCGGCTCTCGATCCCCGACCGTCCGCTCGACGTGCTGGCCCAACAGGTCGTGGCCGAGGTCGCTGCTCACGACTGGAGCGAGGATGCGCTGTTCGACCGGTTACGGCGCGCCTGGCCCTATCGCGACCTGGCGCGCGCGGATTTCGATTCGATCGTCACCATGCTGGCGGAGGGCTTCCATACCCGCCGTGGGCGGCGCGGCGCGCTGATCCACCATGACGCCGTCAACCACCAGCTGCGCGGCCGGCGTGGCGCGCGGCTGACGGCGCTGACGGCAGGCGGCACGATTCCCGACAACGCCGACTACCAGGTGCTGCTCGAGCCGGAGAACAACGTCATCGGCTCGGTCAACGAGGATTTCGCCGTCGAGAGCCTGGCGGGCGATGTCTTCCAGCTCGGCAACCGCAGCTATCGCATCCAGCGTGTCGAGCGCGGCGTGGTGCGCGTCGAGGACGCCCACGGCCAGGCGCCCAACATCCCGTTCTGGCTGGGCGAGGCGCCGGGCCGTACTGACGAACTTTCGATCTCGGTGTCGCGTCTGCGCAGCGACGTCATGGCGCGTCTGAAGGCCGATCCGACGGGCGGCAGCGTGCTGCGATGGTTGACCACCGATCTCGGCCTCGGCACCGATGCGGCCGAGCAGCTTGTCGACTACCTGCGCGCCGGCTTCGCCGCCCTGGGTTGCCTGCCGACGCGAGAAACCATCGTTCTCGAACGCTTCTTCGACGAGGCCGGCGGCGCACAGCTTGTCGTGCATTCGCCGTACGGCAGCCGGCTCAATCGCGCCTGGGGCCTGGCGCTGCGCAAGCGCTTCTGCGGCAAGTTCAACTTCGAGATCCAGGCCGCGGCGACCGAGGACAACATCGTCATCTCGCTGACCGAGGCGCACAGCTTCGTGCTCGACGACGTGCCGCGCTACCTGCACTCGGCCTCGGTGCGCGACGTGCTTGTTCAGGCGGTGCTCGATTCGCCGATGTTCACGACGCGCTGGCGCTGGGTGAGCGGGGTGTCGCTCGCCCTGCCGCGTTTCCGCGGTGGTCGCAAGGTGCCGCCGCAGCTTGCCCGCATGGCCGCCGAGGACCTCATCGGGTCGGTCTTCCCCGACCAGATCGCCTGTGCCGAGAATCTGGTTGGCGAACGCGAGATCCCCGATCATCCGCTGGTGCGCCAGGCGCTCGGCGACTGCCTCGGTGAGGCGATGGATGCCGATGGCCTGGAACGCTTGCTGAAGGACATCGAAGCGGGTGCCGTCCGCGTGGTGACGCGCGATCTCACCCAGCCTTCGCCGCTGGCGCTCGAAGTCCTGACCGCGCGGCCCTACGCCTATCTCGACGATGCGCCGCTGGAGGAGCGTCGCACCCAGGCGGTGATGGCGCGGCGCTGGCTGGCGCCCGAGCAGGCGTCCGAGCTGGGTCGCCTCGATGGCGCGGCGATCGAGCGGGTGAGGGGAGAGGCCTGGCCGGACGCGGCGAATGCCGACGAGCTGCACGACGGCCTGGTGTGGCTGGGCTTCCTCACCGATGACGAAGTGCAGGCGGGCGTTGGTTGGCGCGCCTGGCTCGATGAGCTCGCGGCCAACAGGCGCGCGACTAAGATCGAGACCGCGGGCGTGGCGCTCTGGATCGCTGCCGAGCGGCTGCCGCACTTCCGCGCCCTGTGGGGAGTGCTGACATTGGCGCCTGCCATTGCCGCGCCCGTCGCCTACGACAAGGAGTGGTCGCGCGAGGAAGCGCTGGTCGAGATCCTGCGCGGCCGGCTCGAGGGTCTGGGACCTGTAAGCCAGGCCGCGCTCGCCGCACCGCTTGGCCTGCCGCCTGAAGCGATCGCCGCGACGCTGGCCGCGCTCGAAGCCGAGGGGTTTGCCTTGCGCGGCCGCTTCACCCCGGGCGTCGCCGTCGACGAATGGTGCGAGCGTCGTCTGCTCGCGCGCATCCATCGCTACACGATCAAGCGCCTGCGGGCCGAGATCGAACCCGTGTCGGCGCGTGACTTCCTGCGGTTCCTGCTCCGCTGGCAGCGTGTCGCGCCGGATACCCAGGTCGAGGGGGCCGCATCACTCGACACGGTGGTCGGCCAGCTCGAAGGCTTCAGCGGGCCGGCCGCCGCCTGGGAAAGCGACATCCTTCCGGCGCGGCTGAAGGACTATCGCCCGTCGTGGCTCGACGCGCGGTGTTTGGCCGGCCACGCCACTTGGCTGCGGCTTGGTGCGCGCACCGCTACGGGTCGGCCGACGACCGTGCGTACGACGCCGGTGACGCTGCTGGCGCGCCGGCACGCCGCGCTGTGGCGGGTGATGGCGTCGGCCGAGCCGGCGCGGCCCAGTGCGCAGGCACAGGCCGTCGTCGACTACATGACCGCCAACGGCGCCTCGTTCTTCGATGAGTTGCTGCAGCATTGTGGCCTTCTGCGTTCCCGGCTCGAGGACGTGCTGGCCGAGCTCGTGGCGCTGGGTCTGGTCACCTCTGACAGCTTCGCCGGCCTGCGCGCCCTCCTGGTGCCGTTCTCCGAGCGCAAGCCGAGCGGCACGCGCCGGCGCCGCGCCGCCGCCGCGGCGATGGAAGATTCGGGCCGCTGGTCACTCGTGCGCGTGCCGGCGGCGGCCGATCGCACGGTCGACGCGGCAGCGGTCGAGCATGTCGCCCGCACGCTGCTGCAGCGGTACGGCGTCGTGTTCTGGCGCCTGCTCGAGCGCGAAGCGTCGTGGCTGCCACCGTGGCGCGAGCTGCTGCGCGTCTATCGCCGGCTCGAAGGCAGCGGAGAAATCCGCGGCGGCCGCTTCGTGGCGGGGTTCACCGGCGAGCAGTTCGCCCTTCCCGAGGCGATCGGCAGCCTGCGCGAAGCGCGTCGTCGGCCGGCTTCCGGCGAGTGGGTGGCCGTCTCGGGCGCCGATCCGCTGAACCTCGCCGGCATCGTGACGCCGGGGCCGCGGCTTGCCGCGCTCGCCGGCAACCGGTTGCTCTATCGCGACGGCGTGCCGGTCGCGACGCTGTCGGGTGGTGAGATCCGCTTCGTCGAGACGCTCGATGCGGCAACCGAATGGTTCGCGCGCAAGGCGTTGGTGCGCGGCACCCGGTACGGTTCGTCCCTCAGCGCAGAGCTGGCCGCACTGCCCGACGTCACGCCGGCGGCTTCCTGACGGCGTCAGCCGAACTGGCTGTCACCCGTGGCCAATGTAGTCCATGCGCCCGCCATCGACCGTCAGCACCTGAGCCGTGACGAAGCCGGCATCCGGCTCAACCAGGAAAGCCACGGCGGCGGCAATGTCCTCCGGCGCGCCAACCCGACCGACCATGGTGCGCTCGCGCATTGACGCCACGCGTTGCGTGAACGCCTCCTCGCTGGCACCGCGTCGCGCCATATCGGTGACAATCCATCCGGGACAAACCGCATTCACCGTGATCCCGGACCGTCCGAGTTCCATCGCGAACCGTCGCGTCAGGATCAATACCTCCGACTTCGTCGCGGCGTAGAACGTCGTGCCCGGGAGCGCCGTGCCGATGGCGGCGTTGGACGCAATATTGACGATCCGGCCGTACTTGCGCTCCTTCATTCCTGTCATGACCGCCCGTACGGTGTGGATCACGCCGTTTACGTTCACTGCACGCATGCGCTCAAGCTGAGACGCATCGTAGGTCTCCAACGTGGCAGGGACGGACACACCGGCGTTGTTGACCAGGATCGACACCGGTCCCAGTTTTCCCTCCGCCTCGGCGACCATTGCCGCCACGGCAGCCGAATCGGCGACATCGGCCTGCAGCAAGGCGGCCCGGCCACCGGCTGCCACGATTTCCGCGTGCAGCGCCTCGGCTTCCGTCGAGCGCGCGACGTAGTTGATGCCCACCGCGGTGCCGCGCGCCGCCAGCCGACGGCAAATCGCCGCCCCGATGCCGCGCGAGCCGCCCGTCACGACCGCCACCTGCCCGTTCCAGTCCATGACGCGACCTCCGAACCTGCATCAATGTAGGTGCATGGCAACCTCTTCGACACCAGAAACACCCTCGCGCGCATTTCCGATCTGATGGAACCGCTCGCGGTTCAATCAGATCGGAAATCGCTCTACGCCCTGGACCGGCCATTCCAGAAACCGTGGAG
>JAEZIF010000495.1 GCA_023416135.1 Pseudomonadota bacterium | reverse complement strand
CTGTGAAGGATGAAGCGATCTATCGCCGGCTGTTCCGGACGGCGCTGCTGATCAGGCTGGTCGAGGAACGGATCATAGAGCTCTATCCGTCCGACAAGATCCAGAGCCCGGTCCATCTGTCGATCGGTCAGGAGGCCGTGGCGGTGGGCGTCTGCGACGGCCTCAGGCCCGACGACCTGGTCTTCGCGACCTATCGCTCCCACGGCTTCTACGTCGCCAAGGGCGGCTCGCTGGACGCCATGTTCGCCGAACTTTACGGGCGCAAGGGCGGTGTCTCCGGCGGCAAGGCGGGTTCCATGCACCTCGCGGCCCCCGAAGTCGGCCTCATGGGCTCGTCGGCGGTGGTGGCGAGCACGATCCCGCATGCCGTCGGTGCGGCGCTGAGCTTCAAGCGCCGCGGCGTCTCGCAGATCGCCGTGACCGTCTTCGGCGACGGCGCGACCGAGGAGGGCGTCTATCACGAGAGCCTGAACTTCGCCGCGCTCATGAAGGTGCCGGTGCTGTTCCTGTGCGAGGACAACGGGCTTGCCGTGCACAGCCACCGCCCGGTGCGCCAGTCCTATCGCCTGGCCGAGCACGCCGCCTCGTTCGGAATCGCGAGCCGCCGGCTCGAGGAAGGTTGGGACATGCTGGCGATCCGCCAGGCCACGCTCGAGGCGGCAGCGAAGGTCAGGGCGGGTGAGCCGTTCGTGCTCGAGATCGCCACGTCCCGCTACAAGGAGCATGTCGGCGTCGGCGAGGATTTCCATTACAACTATCGCACCAGCGACAGCGTCGACGACTGGAAGCGTCGCGATCCGCTGATCGTCGACCAGAAACTGGTCGAGGCGCTGCGCCCCGAGATCGAGCGTGAGATCGAAGCAGCCGTTGCCTTCGCCGAGGCGAGCCCCGCACCCGGTCGTACCGAACTGCTGACGGACGTCATCTGATGAGCATCGCTGCACTCAAACCCGCCCAGGGCACGCGTGTGCTGTCTTACGCCGGCGCCCTGCTCGAGAGCATGGATGCGGCGCTGGCCGACCACGACAATGCCTTCATCATGGGGCAGGGAGTCGACGACTTTAAGGGCATCTTCGGCTCGACCACCGGGCTTGCCGAGAAGTATGGCGCCGCGCGCGTGTTCGACGTGCCGTTGATGGAAGAGGGCATGACCGGAGTGGCGATCGGCGCCTCGCTGGTAGGCGACTATCCCATCACCACGCACATCCGCGCCGATTTCTCCTTCCTGGCGATGAACCAGATCATCAACCTGGCCGCCAAGTACCGCTACATGTTCGGCGGCCTGATGCGCTGCCCGATGCTGATCCGCATCGTCGTCGGGCGCAGTTGGGGGCAGGGGGCGCAGCACTCGCAGAGCCCGCAGGCGACCTTCGCGCACTATCCGGGCCTCACGGTGGTCATGCCGTCGAGCAGCCAGGCGGTCCTCGACATGTATCCGGCGATCATCAACCGCCATCCCGGCCCGGTGATCAGCATCGAGCATCGTCTGCTCTACAATCTCGACTTCACGGTCTCGTCGTTGGACGAGCAACGGCCGGAGGGGCGCGTACCGCTGACCAGCTACGTCGCGCGCGAGGGTGGGGACGTCACTGTCGTCGCCACCTCGGTGATGGTGCTGGAGGCGCTGCGCGCGGCGCAGTATGTCGAGGACAAGGCGGGGATCTCGGCCGAGGTCATCGATCTCAATTCGATCAGCCATCCCGACTGGGATCTGGTCGCCGCCAGTGTGCGCAAGACGGGCCGTCTGGTGGTCGCCGATACGTCGTGGCTGGAATACGGTGTCGCCGCCGAGGTCTGCCGGCAGCTCGTCATGCGCGATCCCGGACTGCTGCGCCAGCCGCCGACCATGCTCGGCATGGCGCCGGCGCCGTGCCCGACGGCCAAAAGTCTGGAAGACATTTACTATCCGAGCCAGCACGAAACGGTGGATGCCATCCTCACGCAAGTGAAGGGCGACAAGCACGGCATCGCACTCCCGGTCGAACGCTCCATGACCGAAGGCTACAAGCGGTTCCGCGGGCCGTTTTAGTTCACGCCGCTCCTCCACGCGGAGCGTGGGGAGGAAGTGCTTTTCGTCGATACCACTCGATCGTCCGCCGCAGACCATCTTCGAGCGACGTGTGCGCCTCGAAGCCGAGCTGGCGGGCGAGGCTGTTGTCCATGAGGCGCACGGGGATGGTGCTGGGCCGCGACGGGTCGTAGCGGACGTCGGCGCTGCCGTAGCCATCGACCTCGAGGATCTTGTCCAGGATCTCGCGCACCGAATGGCCGGCGCCGGCACAGATGTTGACCGCGAGATAGGGCCGGTCGGCGGAAAAGGCGGTCAGCATGCCCTCGATAAAATCGTCGACATAGATGAGATCGCGGATGTCCCGGCCGTTGCCCCATACCTCGAGCGGGCTGTGGCGCTCGACCACCCGCCGGACCAGGGCGGCCGTCACATGGCTGACGGCGAAGTCGAACTTGTCGTACGGGCCATAGACGTTGGACGGCCGAACTACGACCGTCGGCATCGGGTTGGGGATCTTCTCGGCGTAGGTCCGGCAGAGGATCTCGGCGTAGCGCTTCATCCACCCGGCGGCGAAATAGACCTCGTGCGGGTCACCGTTGAACATCTCACCTTCGCTTACGGGGCGGTCTGCGGTAGGGGGGTAGGCGGCGCCGCTCGAGATGAAGCAGAACCGCGCAACGCGCGCGCGGTGGGCGGCCTCGAGCATCAGCGTGTTGATCAGGACGTTGGGCGTGATGTGGACGAGCGGCGTCGTGCGGATGACCGCCGCGCCTGACGTATGGGCAGCGCACAGGAACACGTAGTCCATGCCCTCGACGGCCCGGCCGCAGTGCTCGGGTTGGCGCAAGTCCAGGGCCAGGACCTCGGCGCCGGGGATGGCGGCCTGCAGCGGCTTTTGATGGACCGTCAGCCGCAATCGCGCGCCGAGTTTGGCCAGGGCGAGGGCAAGATTGGTCCCAATGAAGCCGGCGCCCCCGGCGATTAGAACATTCTTGCCTGTGAAATCCATTTCTCCCCACCGATCGTGATCCTTCGAGACAAACCACAATAAGGCCTTCAATCTCAAGGGATTGCGTCCATATATTGCATTGCGTTCAGGGAACGGGCAGCCTATCTCCACGCTGATGTCGACCGCCCAGGGATCCGCCCCGCTGCCTGCCGACGCCTCCGAGGAGCGTCGCGCGCCCGTTCGCGTGGGGCTGGTTCAGATCAACAATTCGTTCTCCGGCCAGAATTACCTGCCCTATTCGGTCGCCCTGCTGCAGACCTACGTTCAGAAGATGGCCGTCGATCCCGGCCTCTACGAGTTCCTGCCGCCGCTCTACAAGCGCGTGCGCATCGCTGACGCCGTCGAGGCCCTTGTGGACGCCGACCTGGTCGGTTTCAGCACCTACGTCTGGAACGGTCGCATCTCGCTCGAAATTGCCCGCCGCTTGAAGGCGCTGCGGCCGGGCATCGTCATCGTTTTCGGCGGCCCGCACGTGCCTGACCAGCCGGAGGCTTTCCTGCGGGCCAATCCCCAGATCGACCTCGCCGTCCACAACGAGGGCGAACGGACGTTTCTAAAGCTGCTGGAGAGCTTTCCCGACCGGGAGGCGTGGTCGGCTCTGCCGGGCATCAGCATGGTCAAGCGCGACGGCGGCTTCGTGCGTAACGCCAACATCGATCGCGTGCGCGATCTCGACGAGATCCCGTCGCCCTTCCTGGAAGGCGCTTTCGAGGCGATCATGGCGGCCAATCCCAGCGAGAGCTGGATCGGCCTGTGGGAAACCAACCGCGGCTGCCCATTCCGCTGTACCTTCTGCGACTGGGGCTCGGCGACGGCGGCCAAGGTGACCAAGTTCGGCGAGGAGCGCCTCTATCGCGAGGTCGACTGGTTCGCCGACAAGAAGATCGAGTACATCTTCTGCTGCGATGCCAACTTCGGCATCCAGAAGCGCGACGTCGACATCGCCAACTATGTCGCGGGCATCAAGAAAGAGACCGGCTACCCCGTGGCGCTGTCGGTGCAGAACACCAAGAACGCCACCGAGCGGGCTTACGAGACGCAGAAGATCCTGTCTGACGCCGGCTTGAACAAGGGCGTGGCGCTTTCCATGCAAAGCGTCGACAAGCCGACTCTCGAGGCGATCAAGCGCGACAACATCTCGCTGGGCACCTACATGGAGCTGCAGCGCCGCTTTACGCGCGACAAGGTCGAGACGTATTCGGACCTGATCCTGGGGCTGCCCGGCGAGACTTACGAATCGTTCGTCAAAGGCGTCGACCAGCTGATCGAGAACGGCCAGCACAATCGGATTCAGTTCAACAATCTCTCCATCCTGCCCAACGCCGAGATGGGCGATGCGGCCTACCAGGCCAAGTACGGCATGGTCACGGTCGAATCGAAGATCATCAACATCCACGGCGAGCGCATCGAGCTCGACGACGACGTGCCCGAGGTCCAGGATCTCGTGGTCGCGACGGCGGCCATGCCGCCGGCCGACTGGCGGCGCACGCGCGTCTTCTGCTGGATGACGGCGCTGCTGCATTTCGACAAGCTGTTCCAGATTCCGCTGATCCTGGCGCACGGCATCTCGGGCATCTCCTATCGCGACATGATCGAAGCCTTCATGGCTGCCGATCCGAAGCGATTCCCGCTGATCGCCGAGATCAACGCCTTCTTCCACAAGGAAGCGGAATCGATCCAGCAGGGCGGCGCGGAGTATGTCTTCTCCAAGGAGTATCTCGGCATCTACTGGCCGGCCGACGAGTTCATCTTCGTCGAGCTGACGGCCAAGGGAAAATTCGACGCTTTCTACGCCGAAGCCGGCAAGCTTCTCGCCGAGACGGTGAGCACCAGGGCCGCCGGCCTGCCGATGGACATCATCGACGAGGCGGTCCGTCTCAACCATGCGCTGGTCCATCAGCCGTTCGCCAGGGACAATCTCAGGCTTCGCCTGAAGTACGACCTGCTCGACTACTGGCACAGGGTACGCGGCGGCGAGCAGGCATTGCTCACGGAGAAGCCGCTGGCCATCGAGGTCGATCGTGCCGCCAAGCCCTACGACGACTTCCAGAGGTGGTGCCGCGAGATCGTCTGGTGGGGCAACAAGAAGGGCGCCTATCTCTATTCGCCGCGGTCGGCCGCCATCACGCCCGAACTGGCCGGCCACTACTGAGCGATGCACTACCGGCCGCTCGGCAAGACCGGCCTGCAGGTCTCCGAGATCGGCTTCGGAGCCTGGGGCATCGGCGGACGCACCGTCGAGCAGACGTCGTACGGCGACACCGACGATCGCACGTCGCTCGCCGCGCTCGACCGCGCGCTGGAGCGCGGCATCACGTTCTTCGATACGTCGGCCGCCTACGGCAACGGCCATAGCGAGGAACTGATCGGCCTCGCCGTGCGCGGCAGGCGTTCGCGCGCCGTGATCGCCAGCAAGGCGGGCTACGAGGCCTGGGACCGGGCGCCCGACTTCTCGCCGTCGGCGATCGTGGCCTCGACCGAGCGCAGCCTGATGCGGCTTGGAACCGACTATCTCGACCTGCTTCAGCTCCACAATCCGCCGCTCGATGTCGTCTCCTCTCCGGGCGTGCGCAAGGTGCTGATGGAACTGGTCCAGAGCGGCAAGATCCGCGCGTGGGGCGTGTCGGCCAAGGGACCGGACGAAGCCATGCAGGCCTTGCGAGCCTGTGACATCGCGGTGCTCCAGGCGAACTTCAACATGATGGACGTACGCGTCCTGACGAGCGGCCTTCTGGCGGAAGTCGAGCGGCTCGGTATCGGCTTCATCGCCCGAACGCCGCTTTGCTTCGGCTTCCTGTCGGGCACGATCGGCCATGACAGTGTCTTTCCGGACGGCGATCACCGGGCGCGCTGGCCGCGCGCCCAGATCGCCAACTGGGTCGACGGCGCGGCCGACCTGATGGTGGCGATCGCGACTTCGCCGGGCGAGGCAGCGGCTCAGGCCGCGCTGCGCTTCTGCCTGTCGTTCCCCGCGGTATCGACCACGATTCCCGGCATCATGAGGCCGCTGGAAGCCGATCAGAACGCCGCGGCCAGCCTCTTGGGAGCGCTGCCACGGCAAGCCGTGGAAGCCATCCTGGAGATCAATCGAAATCGACGCTTCTTCGTCTCGGCTTGATCCGCGCGGTCACGAAATCGAGAAGATCGCCGCCAATGAACAGATGGCCGGGGATGCCGGCGGCCGCCGCGGCCTCGAGGTCGGTCTCGCGGTCGCCGATCAGGAACGATTGCGAGGCATCGACCGGCCATTCCGACAGCAGTTTCCGGATCATGCCGGGGCCGGGCTTGCGCAGCTCGGAGACGAGACGATAGCGCTCGACCACGCCCTCGGGGTGATAGGGACAATATTCGAAGCAATCAATGTGCGCGCCGTGCCGGCGCAGCTCGGCAGTCATCCAGCTGTGCAGGTCGACGATGTGCTTTTCGCTGTAGAGGCCGCGCGCGACGCCGGCCTGGTTGGTGACGATGAACACCAGGTAGCCGGCGTCGTTCAGCCAGCGCACTGCTTCGCGCGCACCGGCGACCCAGCGCACCTGGTCGGGATGATGCACGTAGCCCGTGTCGACGTTAAGCACGCCGTCACGATCGAGGAAGGCGGCGGGCCGCTTCATGATCAGAGGCACCACGCGTTGCGCGCGCTCGAAATCCTGCGGCGTGCCGATGTCGATGAATGGCGCATCGACGACCACGCCTTCGATCAGGCCATCCCGCGCCAGCGCGGGGAGCACGTCGCGCTCGAGCGAGCAGGGGACTGCGCCAATGCGCGAGAGGACATCCTTGCGCATCAGGTAGACGCCGGCGTTGATCGGGCGATCGAGCGCACCGGCCGGAATGAAGTCGTGCACCCGCTGGCCATCGACGGCGACGCGCCCGTAGCGCTCGCCTGCGATGCCGCTGGCGAGCGCCATGCGCACCCAGCCGTTGGCGCTCTCGCCGTTGGCGGGCAGGAGCCCCAGCCAGTTGAAGTCGAACAGCGAATCCCCGTTGACCAGAAAGAACTGGTCGTCGAGCCGGTCGGCCGCGAGCGCGAGCGCGCCGGCAGTGCCTGCCGGCGTGGATTCGACCGCCGTGTCTATCGTCATGCCGCGAACTGAGCGATCCTGATAGGTCATCACAAGGTCACGCGCCCGGTAGCCGCAAAGCAGCAGCGCGCGCTTGATGCCATGCCGGCTCGCCTCGTCCAGCAAGTGATCGAGGAAGGGCCGGCCGCCGACGTCGAGCACGGGCTTGGCGGTGTCGCCCGTCAGCGTCTTAAGACGGGTGCCGAGACCACCGACGAGGAAGACGGCCTGCTCGACGTTCATGCCGCAGCCGAGGCGTCAGCCGCGGTCCACCGCGCCCGGCACAGCAGCCTTTCCTCCAGCGGCTGGTCCGCGAGGCCCCAGTTTTCCGGCTGGTTGAGGTGCGGCCGGACTCCGTGCGCCCACTGTTCGGCGGGCTTGACGAAGTTGCGCTCGATCGACGGCGCCAGCACGCTGTCCACGCCGGCGACCTTGCGCTTGGGATAGTCGAAGGCGCTGCGCGCGATCTGCTGCAGCCGCCACCAGCGGAAACTCGTCATGACCCTGTCGACCTTGGACTGCAGCGGCGTCCAGACATGGCTGACGCGGTTGCTGAACAGGCGGTTGTGGCGGCCCTTGAAAATGCGGCAGGCCGACGGCAGGCAGATCTCGTGCGATCCGAGCGCAACGGCGGCGTGCATGATGAGCGAGTCGCAATCGAGGGACAGGACGGTGTTGTCGAGCGGGAAGCCGCGAACGGTATGCCACATCGCGCGATTCATCAGCAGGAAGTCGCCGCAGGCGTTGGTGTGCAGCTCGCGGATGTACCATTGCGGCGGATTGGGAATGTGGCTGTAGCGCGTGCTGTCCAGGCTCTCCAGCCGCGCCAGCAGGGCGTCGTCGCCGAGATTGCGCAGGAGCGTGGGGTTCAGCACGACGTCGCAGCGGTCGCAGCGGTACAGCGCGTTTTCGTGCAGGTCTTGCCGCGCGATGGTGGCGATGATCTCGTTCGACAGGTAGGTGTCCGACGCCTTGGGTGAGACGAAACGGCCCTCGGCGCGCCGCAGCCCGACATTGGCCGCCGCGGCAGGGTTCATGCCGGACTCCTGCGAACCGATAAACTTCTCGTGATGTTCGCGGCCGACGATGACGCCGCGCACCTGCACGCAGTCACCCTGCGGCAGCGGATCGAGGGATTCGATGATCAGCGGCCGATCGGACGGCGGATTCCACTCGACCAGGATGAGCTCCGAATCGATCTCTGCCCGCTGCAATTGGCGGACGAGAAGGCTGGTGGCTCGCCTGACCCGCAGATCGAAGTCGCTGGTATAGCCGTCGTTGCGGAAGTACGAGACGAAGCTGACGTATGGCCGGGCGGCGTTCACGTTGGAACTGCTCAAGTGATGAAGCGAGCGTTAGTGGTATAAGGGATTTGGCCGGGCGCCGTAAGTACCGTAGAGGTCCTCTGATGACATCACCGCCGCGTATGGTATTGGCGACGTCAAAGGGCTCAAGGCACAACAATTGGTTTCTGCACGCGGCAATCAAATACAGCTGAACAGGGCAGTCAAACCGTCGTTGCGCGATCGCGTGCTACCTCTCTTTGGAGCCCGCGCCTCGCGCTTCGTCGCCGCTCGCCTGCTCGAAGAGGGGGCTGGGCTATGGTCGGCAGACCCGGTCCGGGTCCTTGACGCGATCGACAAGGTCGAACGGGCCTGGGCTCTCGATCCCGATCCTGAAATAGCGATCCAGTTGGCCATCCTCTATGACAGGGCCAATCGCAACGACGACGCGTTGGTGGTTCTGGGCGAGGCGTCGCGGAAGAACCCGCTGCACGCCCGCCTGCGCTACCACATGGCCATCACGCTGCTACGGCATGGCACGCCGATTGCAATTGAGGAGTTCTTCCGCAGCGTACGCAAGGTCGATCCCGACGATGCCTTTGCGCTCTTTATCACGACGCTGCTCGAGCGGCATGACGGATGGGTCGAGCAACTGGCCGGTTCGATGGAGCGCACGCGAGGGGACCGGCAGCCCTTCCTGATCGCAGTCCCGGTCTGGGGCGAGGGCTTTGCCACCTTCTGCATGCGCCATCTCTGTGCCTCGTTCCTGTCGGTGAACAACCTGCCGCTGCTGGCAAAGCGGCACGCGGTCCATATTGCGTTCTTCACTTCGCCGGAGGCGGAGCAGGCGCTTCGTGTCGAACCACTATTCCGCCGGCTCGAAGAACACGCGACAGTCGACATCGTGCACTTTCCGCCGGAGGTCGTCGCCTACAAGGCCACGATGGCCGCCGGTTATGGCCATGAGAAGGTACCCTATTCCGAGGAAACGTTAGCCTTCTACTACGAGCGCAACTGCAAGTTCGCCCTGATGTCGTGCGCTCACTATGTGGGCCTGGCGGCCGGCTGCCCGGTGGACGCGCTTGTCAGTTGCATGGTCGCCGACGTGATGGTGAACGATGGCGCCCTGACGACGATGGCCACCCAAATGAGCCGAGCCGATGCCGTGCTCGCCCATGCGATTCAAATGCACGGCAAGAACCTGCGGCCTCTGATGGATCGGCAATTCCGCGATGCCGACGGCGTCCTCAGCGTGTCGGCCGACGATTGCGCCCGCCTTGTCGTGGAATATCTCCCGGTCGACAATCTCGCCGATTCCGGACAGCTGATGGATCCGCCGTTGCGGCTGGCGTGGCGTGTCGGAGACGACGGGCTGCTCGTTCACGGCAATCACTATCATCCGTACTGCCTGCGACCGAAGGCGCTCGGTCATCCCTTGAGGCTCTCGATCGACCCGGTCGACAGCCGGTTCCTCGATCGCACCTCGCTCGACATCGGGCGGGTCCATCTCGTCCAGGACTCGAGCGTAATAGTGCTCAGCATCGACGACGATCCGATCCTGCAGCAGCGGCAGGACGACAGAGGCGGTCCACTGGTGTCTCGATTCGCGCTGTGGTTGTGGGGGTACTGGGGGCGGTGGCGCGGCTGGATGTTTCGTGCACCGCTACGCTATGGGCCGACCGGCCGGCGAGAGGAATGGCAGCGCGTGGAGGCGACAGCCTCTGCCCTGGTCGACGCCATCGTGGTAGAGGCCGAACGGCTCGAGGACGCCAAGGGAGCCCGCAAACGAGATTGCACATGAGCCGCCGGGAGAGCCCGGTTTTGACCAGTCGGGGGACTACCATTGGTCGGCAAACCTGTTGTATTGCTTTTTGCAGGCGGACCAACGAGCGACGAGGCCGGGGAGCAGTGTCTGTGGATGCACGTTTGGGGCAGGGTAGCCTATGAGCGACACACCGCGCTGTCGTCTCTGTGGAGGGCGCCATCTTTCCCACCTCCTCAGCGTCAATAACCTGCCGATTTCCCACTATCTGAGAAGAAGCCCGCAAGATCCCGATCCGCGCTTCACCGTCGGCTTCGACAGCTGCCGGGACTGCGGATTGCTTCAGATCCTGCGGCCCATTCCCGCCGACCTGCTCTACAGCAGGGCCGACACCTACACGACCGGCTTTCAGCGGCCACGGCATCTCGACGACCTGATCACGACCGCCGTCGCCCGGCAGGACCCGGGCAAGGCGCTCGACATCGGCTGCAACGACGGCACGCTGATGGAGCATCTGCGCCACGCCGGTTACACCAAGGTGGTGGGACTCGAGCCCAATGCGGTCGCCGCCGATATAGCCCGCAAGAAAGGTCATCAGATTTACACAGGCTATCTCGACGAACAGCAGGCGGCACGGATCGTGGCCGAGCAGGGGGCATTCGATACGCTGTTCCTGCGGCATGTCGTCGAGCACGTCAGCGATCTCGACGGTTTCTTCGCCGGCGTCCGCGCCCTGCTGCGCGACGATGGCCTTGTGGTGCTGGAACTGCCTGACGTCGAGGAGAGCTTCGCGCTCGGTAGCCCGGCGGTCCTGTGGGAAGAACATGTCAACTACTTCACACCCGCCCAGGCCGAGTACCTGCTGAGGCGGTTCGGCTTCCAGGTTTGCGACCGGCGCCACTATGTCTTCGGCGGCGGGTCGATGGCCTTCGTGGCGCAAAAGAAGGCTCTTCCCGTCGCCTGCACCTCCAGCATTCCTGATCCCGCGCCGACGATAGACCTGCTGCGCCGGTTCGCCAGCGGCATCGAACGCCAGAAGGCGGAACTCAGCAGCCTCGTCTCATGTGCGCGCTCGGCTGGCTTCCAAGTGCTGGTCTATGGCGCCGCACCGCGTTCCTGTCTGCTGGTGTCGGTCTGCTGCATCGCCGACAAGATCGACTTCGTGGTGGACGACCGGCAGGACATACAGAACCGGCTGATGCCGGGAACGTCGCAAGTCGTGCGGGCGCTGGCCGATGTCGCAAGCGGCGCCGGCGGCAAGTTGCTGTGTCTGCTGGGCGTCGGCTCGGAGAACGAGTTCAGGGTGCGCAAGCGCATCGAGGACACGGTCAAGGCCACGACGATCCATGTCAGCCTTTTCCCGCCGCGCGACACGCTGCAGAGCATCGCCGCGGCACGCAAAGCCATTCGACAGTAAAGGATCGTTTCAGGATGCCGCGCATCGACCTGCCGCCTCAGCCCAATGGCTACAAGGTTCAGTGGTCCTACCTGCCCAAGCAATTCAGCGCCGAGAACATCGAGGAGATCCTCGATCTGTTCCGCAAATTCGTGCCGACCGGGGATTTCACGCTGGGCAAGCCGGTGCGCGAGTTCGAGGAGAAGTTCGCAGCCCTGATCGGCACGCGCCATTCGATCGGCGTGAACTCGGGCACCGATGCAATCAAGCTCGGCCTCAAGGCGCTGGGCGTCGGGCCCGGTGACGAGGTGATCACGACGGCCAACACCTTCATCGCCACGGTCGGCGCCATCGGCGAGCTGTTCGCGACGCCGGTGTTCGTCGACTGCACGGACAATTTCTGCATGGACGTCGGTCAGGTCGAGGCGAAGATCACCAGGAAGACCAAGGCGATCGTGCCGGTCCATCTCGCCGGGCAGATGACCGACATGCCGGTGCTGATGGAGATTGCGAAGAAGCACGATCTCCCGGTCGTCGAGGACTCCTGCCAGTGCATCCTGGGCAACATCGACGGCAAGAATTCAGGCACTTACGGCCGCTCAGGGGCCTTCTCGCTGCATCCGCTCAAGAACCTGAACGTGTGGTCCGACGGCGGCATGATCGTGACCGACGACGACGATTTCGCCACCGAGTTGCGCCAACTGCGCAATCACGGTCTCGCCGGACGCGACAGCGTGGTCCGCATGGGCTGCAACTCCAGGCTGGACTCGATCCAGGCGGTGGTCGGCAACTGGCTGATCAACCAGGTCGACTTCATCACCGATACGCGCATCAAGAACGCCGCCTACCTCGACCGCGGGCTGAGTCGCATTCCCGGCATCAAGCTTCCGCAGCGCTTCAACAACCGGAAACTCGTATTCCACCTCTACATCGTCTTCGCCGAGCGCCGCGACGAGCTGGTCGCCCACTGCAAGAAGCAGGGCATCGAGGTCAAGGTGCATTATCCCGTGCCGCTCTATCAGCAGGAAGGCCTGCGCCAGTACGGCTACAAGAAGGGCGATTTCCCCGTGACTGACCGGCACGCCGCGACGATGATCTCGTTTCCGGCGCACGAGCACCTGACCGAGGAGCAGCTCGCGTATACCGTCCAGACGGTCCAAGAGTTCTACGGGGCTTGAGATGGCGAAGCACAACATTCCCTACGTCAATCTGCCGGCCCAGGGCCGGGACCAGCTCGACGACCTGAAGAAGATCTTCGAGCAGGTCGTGCTGAAAGGCTCCTTCGTCGGTACGCACGACGACCTCGCGGCGCTGGAGAAGCGGATGGCCGAGTATTGCGGCACAGCGGAGGCCGTCGCGCTCAACTCGGGCACCGATGCGCTGCTGCTCTCCATGAAGATCGCGGGCGTCGGCGAGGGCGACGAGGTCATCACGCCACCCAACTCGTTCGTCGCTTCGACCGCCACCATCGTCCAGCTCGGCGCCAAGCCGGTCTTTGCCGACGTGCTGGCGGACCAGAACATCGATCCCGAGAAGATCGCCAAGGCGATCACGCCCCGGACCAAGGCGATCATGCCGGTCCATCTCACCGGCCGCATCTGCCAGATGGACGAGATCATGGATCTCGCCAACCGGCATGGCCTGGTCGTGATCGAGGACGCCGCGCAGGCGGTCGGCTCGATGTACAAGGGCAAGCTCGCGGGCTCGATCGGCCATTTCGGCTGCTTCTCCGCCCATCCGCTCAAGAACCTGAACGCCCTGGGCGACGGCGGCTTCGTCACCACCAACGACAAGGCGGCGGCCGAGCGCATGCGCCGGCTGCGTGCGCACGGCATGGCAGACAGGGCGACCATCGAGGAATGGGGCATGGTCTCGCGCATGGATACACTACAGGCCGCGATCCTCAACTATCGCCTCGACAAGTTGCCCGAGGTGATCGCCAAGCGGCGCGACAACGCCGCGCTCTATCAGAACCTGCTGCGCCACGAGAAGGTCTTCGTGCCGGCCTGCCGCAACGAGGAGTTCAACACCTTCCACACCTTCGTCGTCCAGGTCGACCGGCGCGACCAGCTGCAGGCCCATCTGAAGGAGATCGGCATCAAGACGGCGATCCACTATCCGGTGCCCATCCACCTCCAGCCGGCGGCGCGGTCGCTGCAGCATAAGAAGGGCGATTTCCCGATGACCGAGCGGCAGGCCGATCGCATTCTCACGCTGCCGGTCAACCAGTACATGACCAAGGCCGATGTCGAGACTGTTGCCAGCGAAGTCCTCGCTTTCATCGGGCAGTGACGGGCCCGATCGAAGCGGGAAAGGGCCCGCCGTGAATCGCTGCCATATCTGCGGCTCATCGAACGTCGAGGAGCTGCCTCAGGACGGAACGCCGTTTCGCCTGGTATCGTCGGACGCCCAGCCCGTGGCCGGTACGGCGGAATACCTGCTGTGCGGGACGTGCTCCACAGTCCAGAAGGCCGTGACACCAGCCTGGCAGGCGATGGCCGACGGCATCTATGCCAACTACGAGATCAACCATCAGAGCCTCGGCGCCGAGCCGACGATCTTCGACACGGCGAAAGGCAGCGGCCCCCGATCCCTCATTCTGCTGCGCAATTTTCTCGACAAGGTCGACCTGCCCGAGACCGGGCGGTTGCTCGACATCGGCTGCTCGAACGGCAACCTGCTCAAGAGCTTTCACGCACTGCGTCCCGCGTGGAAGCTGTCGGGGGACGAACTGGGCGATACCTGGCGGGATACGGTCATGGCGCTGCCCGGCGTCGAAGCCTTCTACAGCAGCGGGCCGCAGCCATCCTACGTCGGCGTATTCGACGTCATTACCCTGTCGCACGTCCTGGAGCATGTGCGGGACCCGGTGGCGTTCCTGAAGGAAAAAGCCGGCCACCTCAGCGAGGGCGGCCGCATCCTGATCGCCTCGCCTGACGTCCGGCAGAATCCGATCGACCTCGTCATTGCCGATCACTGCACACACTTCGACGAGCAAAGCCTGCGCTATGTGATCGAAAAGGCGGAACTGGCGGTCGAGCTTCTGTCATCCCGCCTGCTGCCCAAGGAACTGATCGCCGTGCTGGCGCCGCGGCAAGGGCGGGAACAGGTCGCCATGCGCCGGATACCGTCGGACGAGGGCGGCATGGATGCGCAGACCCGCTGCCTGTTCTATTTCGGGCTGCTGGAGGAGGTGCGCAAGGCCGGTCGCGCAGCGGCGGCTGAAAAGCGGCCCTTCGGCATCATGGGGTCGTCCATCGCGGCGTGCTGGATGAACCTGGAACTAGCCGGCAGCGTCGAGTTCTTCGTGGACGAGGACGAGAACCGTGTCGGGCACCAGCTCATGGGCTTGCCGATCCTCGCCCCGGCGGACGTGCCGGCCAACGCGGTGGTGTTCATTCCGATGTCCGCTTCCGTCGCGGAAAGGATCATCCAGCGATGGCGGCATCGGTCGATCGCCTTCCGGTTTGTCGCGATGAACCGGGCGCTGTGAGCCCGGGGGAGCGCTTTCGAGGTCGGGCCGTCCATTGTCGATGGCCCGGTCGATGAATTATATCTCTTTATCCCGTTGCGGCAGCGTGCGCGGCCGCAGCATCCGACGGAGATAGGCAGCAGGGATGACTTCGGAAGTGGGCAGTGAGCGCGGCCCCTCAAAGGCTGGGTTTCGGTCGGGCTTCCAGCGGGGCACCTCCCGCCTGGGTCGGATGCTGCGAACCGTCCTCGGACTGCAGCACAGCGCAGCGGGGCAGGGCGGCCAGAGGCGATCGGTCCTGCGCGAACTGCTCGACGAGGCGGCGGCCATCGTCGCGTTCGAGGTCAACGAGGGTTGCGTTCCGGAAGTGGATGCCAAGGTCGAGGCATTGCGCGGCCGCATCTTCACTGCCGAAGTGGCCTACAGCGGCGCCGGCGCGGACGAGGCGGCTCTCGACGAGCTCTGGGTGGCCTTGCTGCGGCTGGGCCTGTTCGATGAGCTGATCTATCTCGTCAATCGATGGAAATTGCCTCTGCGAGCCGGCATCATGCCCCTGCTCGAATACTGCAAGCTCGAGTTCCAGCGATGCCTGTCATCCGGCCAGACCTACCGCGGCCGCCATCCGGCCGGCGAGGTCTTCACGATGGGGTGCATCGTGTGGGGCGAACAGTACATCGGCAATTTCCTGCGCTTCAACGTCCGGTCCATGCTGTCGCCGAACAACATTCCCGCTCTCGCCGCGCAGGGCAGGGTCGTGTTCAGCATCGTGACGGACGAGGCAGGGAGGCAACGGCTCGCCGGCGATCCGATCTTTGCCAGGCTCGCGGAGATCGTGGACGTCGAGTACACGATCATTCCCGACGCGCTGATCGAGGTCCTGCGGCGCGGCCATCACGTGCGGAACTTCTACATTCTCTACGGCCTGCTCGATCACTGCTCGATCTTCTTCGCGCAAGGGGCAGGCTCCCATCTGTTCATGATCCCGGTCGACTGCGTCGTGGCCGATGGGTCGTTGGTCGCCATGGCGAACTATCGCCACGAGGGCTACGAGTGTTGCGGCGGCGGGAATATCGTCGCCAACACGGAGGAGCTGCTGCCGGCGCTGGAGGCCCGGTATGGCGACGGCCCGATCACCATCTCGACCGAGGAGCTCGCCACTCTGGCGGCACAGCATGCGCACCACTACTTCCTGTCCCAGATCATCGCGGCCGAGAACCGCGATTTCGGCAGGCACCCGAGAGAGTTGTTCTGGCCCGTGACGGGCGGCGTGGAGATCCACTCGGTTTTCATCCATCCGCTGTTCACGACGGCTTCGGCGCTGGCGCGGTACGATCGCAAGCACCTTGCGAACATCGATTACGGCATGATGCCCCGGCTGTTCCTGAACGCCGATACGATCAAGATCCTGGACGATGCCGGGCGGGCCTACGTGAACAACTTCACGGCCCGGGACCGCCTGTACGAGACGACCGGCAGGCCGTTCACCGTGGACGATTTCCTGCGCTGCCACGATCAAACATATCCGGTGCAGAAGAGCCTGTTCGCGAGGGCTCAGTTCCTGCCGTGCCGACTGGCCGGCTGGACCTCTTGCAGCGACGTTGGCCAGGACGTAAGGGAGATCAGCGCGGGTCTCGGAATCGAAAGCAGGACGGCAAACGCCGTCGAGTTGCGCTGATGGCCTCCCGACCGGCAGACCGCCGTTCGTCGAGCAGATGGGGGATTTGATGGAACCCGTGACCAGAGACCGGGATCAATTCGAGATAAGCGAGATGGCGTCGCGCTTCCACAAGGTCGACGACATACTGGCCGGCAACATCGGCGACCGCTACGACATCACCTTCTTCATCTCCTGCTACAACGAGGCCGACTTCATCGCGGCGACGCTCGATACCGTGAGGAGCGCGCTGCTCGGGACCGGGCTCACCTACGATATCGTCGTCATCGACGACGGATCCCGCGACCGCTCGCCCGAGATCGTCCGGCAATACATCGCCGATCATCCGGACGTCGACATCGTCTACCGGCGGAACGCGATCAACAAGGGCTGGGCGCAGAACTACATCGACTCGACGTTCATCGGCAAAGGCCGCTACCACCGAGCAATCTGCGGCGACAACACGGAGAAGGAGGGGACGCTGCGGACGCTGCTCGGCCATCTCGGCGAAGCGGACATCATCGTTCCCTACTACGTGGAGGTCGAGCACAAGCTCTATACGCGGCGGATCGTGTCGGCGACGTACACGTGGCTGGTCAATCTGCTGAGCGGCAACAAGCTCCACTACTACAACGGCCTGCCCGTCCATCGGCGTTACAACGTGATGAGGTGGCACTCCGATACCCGGGGCTTCGGCTTTCAGGCATACATTCTCTGCCTGCTCCTGGGCCAGGGCGCGACCTTCAAGGAGGTGCCGCTCTCGGCGACCGAGCAGCGTCCAGGCTCGTCGAGCGCGCTCACGTGGCGGAACCTCCTGTCGGTCGGCCATACGCTCATCGAGATCTTCCTGCGCCGGCTTTCCAATCGGGTCCATGGGCGGGTCAGCGGCAGCCTGGCCCGGCCGGCGGATCGGCCGGACGGCAGCGTGGACGACGTCAAGTTCCCGATCGGCGCAAAGCTTGATCGGTCCTGACCGTCATCGCGCCACGGCGTGGCCGTTCGGGGATGATCTTCGACGCGGCGTGAGTGACGCACGGCAGGGCTGACGTGGAACGCCTTCTGCGGATGCCATCGGGGCTGGCCGGTCGTCCGGTCAGCTTCGTGCTGTACGGCCTGTTCGTCGGCGGTTTCGTCGCCGTCATCCTGTTCTTTCGCGTCGTCGACATCTACGGCGAGCACTACTTCCAGAGCGGCTACTCCGCCGTCTACAACGTCTTTCGGGTCGTCTTCGCCTTTTATCTGTTCTGGCTGACCTGCTTCACCGGGTTGAAGATCTGCGCATTGGCCGGCGGCTCGGCAGCGGCCCTGGAACTGAGTGTCGCGGAGAGAGTGGCCTTCGGCTTCTTCGTCGGCGCTGCCGTCCTGACCGCCGTCATGCTCGTTCTCGGCTACCTCAACCTCTATCGGCCTGCCGTCGCGGTGCTGATCGCCGGTCCGATCGTTGCCGTTTCCTACCGGGACCTGTCCGCCATCCTCGGGCAGGCGCGCGACGGCATCGTTCGGTACTTTCGCAGTAATTCGGTCTTCGTGAACGCGACGACCGTGGTCGCCTTCGTGGCGGTACTCTTCTTCGGCGCCGTGTTGCTGGCGGTCAAAGGCCTCTATCCCCAAGGTGGCCACGACTACTACCTTCACTATTTCCAGTTCTACCTGGACGTGATCGACCGCCACGGCATCTGGCCCAACGACTTCTGGTACCAGTACTATTATTCCAAGGGCCTGGGCCTGACGTTCCTGGCCATGCTGCTCACCGACCCGCTGGCACCGTCGCTCGTCACCGCTTGCTATGTGGCGGCGGCGGCGATCGCGCTCTTTTCGCTCGTGCATCGAGTTGGCCCGCCGAACCTCTGGCCGTGGGCGGCTGTGGTCATGTACCTGGCGCTCAACGTTCATACGCTGGGTACCGGGTTCTACGCGGCAAACGGCGGATGGGGACACTTCCAGAAGCCGCACGAGATCAACGCCACGGTCCTCGTCGCGATTCTCTGGATGTGCACCAGCATGGCGCATGCCGAGGGCGCCGCCTTTCGCCTGTGGTGGTGCGGCGCCGCCGCCTGCAGTTTCATGGTCAGCTTCCTCCTGATCGTGTCCGCTCCGATCGTCGGTCTGTTCTGCGTCGCGGCGGCGGCTCTCTTCCTGTTCATCCAACGCAGGCTTGCCATTGCCTTCCTGGGGCTCGCGATGACGACAGGTGCAGGGCTCGTCTCGGTCCTCCTGCTCAACTTCGTGACGACGGGAATACCGTCCGACATCGGCCTGAGCGTCTGGTGGCCGATCATCGATTTTCGACATTTGCACGACTGGGGCGCGCTTTACGACGTCGTCAACACCGCCTTGAGGCGGGCGCAGTCGATCGAAGGTCAGTTGAAGCTCTTCAGCCGGGAGACAATCGAGTTCATTGCCAATGTCGGCCGCATCGATATCCTCGGGCCGTTCGTTTGCGGCACGCTGCTGGCTGCCGTCGTTGCTGCCTCGTGGCGGATGGCCTGCCGGCGCAGCCCCGACGGCGCACTTTCGCTCGACCACCGTGCTGTCGCGGCGTTCGCGATCGTTCTGACGTTCGTCGGTTCCGTCGTCGTGTTCACGTTCGCGGCCGGGCTCACCGAAGCGGTGTCCTATGTGCGAATAACCTCGTTCATGCTGCCGGTCATGATCGCAGTCGCCACCATGGCCTGGAACCTCATGGTCGCCGCGACAGGGCGGCCAGGCGTCCGCGCGACCATGGGTTTCGCTGTCCCGATCGTGCTGGCCGGGGCGACGCTCATCGCCGCCTACGAAGGCCAGAAGTCCACCCTGCTTGCCGTTATGACCAATGCCATGCGGTTCGTCGGCGGGCATTACGGCATCTACAACGCTTACCTCGATCAGTCGGGCTGGCCGGCGTTGCCCGATTCGAGAGCGACCTATCCGGGCGTCTTCGAGGCATGGAAAGCCGTCGGCCCGGATAAGCGGTTGTGGAGTTTCAACGTTCACAGCTATTGCATGGTGCCTGGCTGCCGGATCGAAAGCCATCTGTCATCGCGCATGGCCATCGATCGGACCGCTATCCTGGCCGGGACTGCCGAGCAAGCGAAGGCCGCGCTGCAACGGGAAGGCCTGAACTACTTCTTCATATCCACCTATCTGGACATCCGCGACGTCCTGATTTGCACTCCGCTGTTTTCGCCTGATAGCATAGGGAACTACCTGGGCGTGAAATGGACCAACGGACCGGATGTGCTTCTCACGTGGAAAGAAGCGGGTGTCGAACCGCTGTCTCCGGAATGGATCGGCAGGTACCGCTCGAAAATCCTCGAAGGAAGCCATACGCCCGTTTGCACAGGCAATGGCCCGGAGTTCACGTTCTTCGGCCGGCAGGTGGCCGACGAGGTCGCCAAGGGCAAGCGTTGGGGCTCGGAAATAGCGAAACCATGGTGAATGGCGACCATAGCGTAGCATGCGCTGCACGCCGGACCGTGTGACGGGAAGATGATGGTGGACAACGCGGTGGGTCGCCTTCACTGGCGCGGCTTCTTGGCGGATGCGGCATGGATAGCCGGGTTGTTCCTCGTGTTCGCTGGCGTTGTCTGGTGGTTCAACGTCGTCGACTTCTATCAGAGGCATTTCTTCGACGAAGGGCTGATCGTCGTCGCCAACCACGTCGTACGCATCGGATTCCTCTTCATCTTAATATGGCTCGTCTATGCGCCGGGGGCCGCCGTGGCGGCGATGCTCCTGCGCGGGCAGGCCTCCGACACCCACCTGACGCCTGCCGAGCGCGGCATATTGGCCTTCGGGTTCGGCATGGCGCTCTGGCATGTGTTCATGCTGGTCCTTGGTGTCGCAGGACTATACTACCGCCCGGTCATGGTCGCCGTGGCGGCCGCGGTTCTCCTGACGTCGTGCCGCCATTTCGCGACGGTGGCACGCGCCGCGTGCGCGCTGCTGTCGAACCGGCTCGGTCAACTGAGGCGGGGCGAGGCGAGGAGCGACACGGCGGTCATCGGCTTGGTCGTCCTTTGCGCAGTGTGGCTGCTGGTCGTGCGGGGATTGTATCCCGGCGGCGGCGGCGACTACTACACGCACTACTTCTACTACACTGTCGAGGTCCTGAAGAACCACGGCCTCGCGCCGAACGACGTCTGGTACCACTACTACTACTCCAAGGGCTACGGCCTGACGTTTCTGGGGATGCTGCTGACCGACCCCGAGGCGCCCGCGCTCGTTACCTTCGGTTGCATGCTGTTCGCGGCCGCCGCGCTCGCAACGCTGGCTGCCCGGCTCGCCCCTCGTTCCTTGTGGCCGGCGTGCGTCGCCGGTCTGTACCTTCTTTTCTACCTCATCTGCATTTCATCGCGAGGATCGGGCGAGCTTCAGAAGGGGCATGAGCGCGTCACGGCGCTGATGATATTGATCGCATTCGGGTTGTGCATGGCGCACCGCGGGTTGCCCCGGGTCTGGACGGCAATGGCGGCCGCGTGCGGCGTGGCCATTGCCGTCATTGCGCAGCCGTTCGGCGTGATCGTCGCTTTTTACTTCGGGGTTGCCTGGTTCTGGAGCCTGCTCCGCCGCCAAAAGGCAGCGATGTGGCGGTTCTTCTTTGCAGCGGCCGCCGTCGGCGTGACGGTGCTCGGCGTTCTCGTGCTGAGCTATGTGCAAACCGGACTGCCCAACGATCAGGCGCTCGACCTGATGCTGCGATTTGCGGACGTGAAGCTTCTGGACGAGTGGGGCGTGCTGCCGCAAATCGTCCTGGTTGCCTGGATCCGGGACAACTATCTCATAGGTGCGAAGCAGTGGGACCTGTCGGTCCTGGAGATGCTGAAGTACTTTCTGCGCCTGGACCACCTTTGGGTCTACTTGACCGGTCCCTTTGTCCTGCTGGTCGTGCTCGCTGCGCGCATGCTTTCATCCAAGCGGATAGCGGCGAGCACGACGCAAGCGGCCGCGACGTTCAAACGGTTCGACGTCGTCGTCATCGGCGTCTTCGGCTCCCTGATTCTGGTGCTGGCAGCGGTCTCGCTGCTCGTCGCTCGCGGGCAATCGGGGTCTTTCGAACGGGCGAGCACCTTCTTTTTCGCGCTGCTGCTCATGCTGGGCATGGCGGCATCGAGCTTCCTGATGGCACAGTGGCCCGGAGAGCGGGCGCGTACCGTCATGCGCTGGCATCTGCCCGCGCTGCTGATGGGCGGGACGCTGCTGCTGTGGATCGGCGCGGACAGTTGGGCGGAGCGCGTCGGCAGGGCGACCGCGAACGGGGTGCGCTACCTGACCGGCAACTACAGCTTGCGCGAGGCCTACGCCCACATCGAGGACGGAGGCCTGCCGTTCGGTGGCATCAATCCGCAGGCGCTGGTCGCATCCCGGCAGGTCGGGCCCGGCACGCCGATCTGGGCGTTGACGATCGACGCCTATTGCATGGTGCCCGGCTGCTGGATGGAAAGCGTGGTGTCGTTCAAGATGTCCGGCAAGCTGGACGAGATCGTGACGGGTTCACCTGAACGGAGCAGGGACCTCTTGCGAGAGGCCGGGCTCGACTACTTCCTCGTCATCGAGGACACCATTCTGCTCGACTTGCTTCCCTACAGTGCGCTGTTCAGGCCTAACACGATCGGTGAGTATCTAGGCATCAAGTGGACCGACGGGACGGCCTTCCTCTTGACCTGGATTGGCCCGGAGACCACACCGATCACGTCAGATTTCCTGGAAATCTACACGCAGCTTCTTCGTAAGCGCGAACATCCCTGGTTCAGGTTTTCAAAGCTCGCGCCGCAGATGACGGTAGCGACTGAAAGCCTGCGCAACAAGGTCTGGGGCGCTCCGCCCGACTTTCCGTGGCGGCGCCCTCCTCCTGACGGCACAATCAACGTGTTGGATGCGACATTCGGTCGAAGCTGTCGCTCCCACATTCCCAAGAATCGCAACGCCACCAACAAAGTATCCAACGGCAATGCTACCGAGTTCGTGCGAGACGAATGCTCTGCGAAGACGACGTGTGAGTTCACTATCGATCTCAATATCATTGCCGACCCGGCCAACGGCTGCGAAAAAGACTTCGAAGTAATCTATAAATGCGCGCTGAAGGATCAGCCGAAGACTCTGACTATCCCCCCGCCGGCGGATGACGCGACGTTACGCCTTGATTGCCCGACCAATTAGCGACCCGGGAACACAAAGGGTGTTTCTATGCGTCATGGCCAACACCGCCTGAGCAAGCGGCCGACGGTTGAAGCCCCGGTCCCGCGGATCAAGCCTTCAGCCGCTTGGCTTCGAACCTGCATGTGTCGGATGTGCCTCGATTTGATGGTTCGCGGCATTCCAAGACATAATTGACTATGATACAGCGTCCAATGGACGGTAAGGTGGCCTCAGTTTGTGAGCGAGGGCTGATGCGTTACGCCACATTTGCTCACAAGGCGCGTCGTTGCCACAGGTACTTGGGTTGGCCATGAAGCGATGGGTATATGCCGCAAAACTGGTGATATCGGCGGGCGGCGTCTACTACGTCCTGCATACCTATGATCTGCCGAGTATCCTCGCAACCATGCTTGAGCAAGACCGCACCCTGCTGGCGGTCGGCTTCATGCTCGTGATAGCTCAGATCATCGTTGCGTCGCTCCGCTGGTATCTCGTCCTCATTGCGCTGAACCTCGTGAAGCCGTTTGGCCTGGTGCTGCGCATCTTCTATGGAACTGCGTTCCTCAATACCTTCCTGCCGGCGGGAGTGGCTGGCGATGCGGTGCGCGTCTGGCTGATGCGCGACAACCCGGGGGGCGTCGTCACGGCAGTCAATTCGGTATTGATCGATCGCATCGTCACATTGCTGGCGCTGTCCTTGATCGTCGTCGGCGTGCAACCGTTCGTATGGGCCAAATTCGGCAGTTCCATCATGCTCGGGCCCGCCATCGGTCTCATGGCGGTGATCCTCGTGTCGGTGCTGGTCCTCGTCCTTTCCATTCCGTTCATTGCGCGGCAAAGCCGGTGGCGGGCGGCGGATCGGCTGCTTTCGATGATGGTGCTCCTGAGCGGCGACCTGAGGCGGGTTTTCGTTGATGTGCGCGCGCTTTCCCCGATCCTCGCCGCCGCAGTGGCAAGCAATCTTCTCATCGTCCTGGCGGTATTTGTGATGGCGCGCGGACAGGCCATAAACGTCGACTTGGTCGACTGTCTCGTCGCATTTCCCGTCGTGCTGCTGGTGACAGCGATTCCCATCTCCGTCGGCGGTTGGGGCACCAGGGAACTTGCAATGGTGTACATGCTGGGCATGTTCGCCGTCCCGGCGGAGCAGGCTACGGCATTGTCGATCAATTTCGGACTTTGCACGACGTTTGCGAGCCTGCCGGGCGCGCTGATATGGCTCACCTTCCGCCAGGGAGCGGCGCGCGTACGGAGTTCGGCTGAGTGAGTCCTGGTCGCTGCCGTCGGCCGAGTTCGCCGACGGCCGATCTGGAGCGTCAGCCTCGACCGTGCTCGACTACTTCGGCTCTTGTCGCTTGATCTTGACCGCAATTTGCTGACGAGCGTAGGCCAACGGCTCGTAGGTCAGGTTGTTGGCACCGAGATACTCGTAAAACGCCTTGTGCTCATGGTGCTCCCAGCCGGGAAAGTTGAAGTAGTCGTCGAAGACGATGACGGTGCCTGGCTCGATCCGATCGGTTAACAGACCGAGAATATCCCTCGTGCTGCTGTAGATGTCGCAATCGATGTGGAGGAAGGCGAGGCGATCCGGATATTGGCTCTTCCACTTGGGAATGGTGTCGGAGAACCATCCTTTGTACAAGGTGACATTGGCCGGAACGCGCGGGAGGCGGCCGCCGCGGTTGAACGCTCCTTTGCCGAGGTCGAAGCCCAGCCAAGGCTCCGGCAAGCCTTCGAAGCTGTCGAAACCGTGCAGCACGTTCTTGCCAATGAGCTTGCCGATGTATCGAGCGGTCCCGCCGGCGAACACGCCAAACTCGCAGTAGGCGCCGGTGAGGGTGACTTGCGAAAGCGCGTAGCGCAGGACGTCAGCCTGCTTCTCGAGAGCCAGCGCAGTGGGCATGTCCCGTTCGATGAAGTCGACTGTGCGATCCAGCGCGCGCAGCGCCATGGCCCGGGCTGGGTGGATTTCCGCCACATCCCGGACCTGCCGAAATGCGCACATGACGGTGTACAGGAAGCGTTTTACATGAAAGTTTGTGACCAGCATTCGAAGTCCTGGAGCGCTTGGCGGTTTTGTTGCGGAGGGAGGCCACTGGCGCGCGACGGACCTAGGCCACGGGTCGGCGCCAAGTGCCAATCATGCAGGCTTCATGATCAACAACTGGCCATTGCCATAGGGCAGCACGACCTTTGGATGATCTGACAAGGCGGCGACCTTGTCCAAAAGGTCCTTCACGCCGCGTCCCTTGCCCGTAGTCGGCGGAGCGTTCAGCACGTCGCCCTGCAGGAATATGTCATCCACTATCAACAATCCTCCATCCTGCAGCAGAGCGAGCAGCGGCGCGAGCAGATTGCCATAGTGTTCCTTGTCTGCGTCGAGGAATATCAAGCCATAGCGCTTTTCGCGTTGCTGCAGCATCGGCAATGCCGCAAAGACGTCGGCGTTGATCAGTTCGATCCGCTGCGCAAGGCCATTCCGCCGAAAGTTCTCCTGGGCGATCTTCGCGAACTCGGCGCCGACTTCCACGGTCGTCACCGTGCCTTCCGGTCCGACCGCCTCGGCGAGAAAGAGCGAGGAGACGCCGACATATGTTCCGATCTCCAGTACCTGCCGGCACTGGAGCAGCCGTACGAGCAACTGGAGATGGTGAAGCGCGGCGAGATCGGATCCCAGCGCCTCGTAGGAGAATTCCGGCTTGAGGTGTACGTCCCACTTATCGTGTATCGACTTCACCGGAAGGACCGAGGTGGTCACATTCTCAAGCTGCCGATAGAACGAACCGTCATCTCCGTCGAAGAATTTGCGCAGGAAAGGCTGACTGGGCAGCATCCGGTCGCGGTTTCGGACGACGTCGTCAGCCAGGTCTGGAGAGAGTTGGTTGGTCGGCAATCATGGACCTCGATAGTATTGCAACCGGCAATCGCGATGACCTGGAACCAGTTCAGCTGGCGATCCAAACATCTAACCTAGCGTAGATTTTCGCACAAGACGAAGAGCGGCACGAGGAGCCCCGCGGTGAGTGTCTCCAGGCCGAGGCTGGCCGGACCGCCGTGCCGGACGGAGACTTTCACATCTCGATACGGTAACCATTGGAAATGGAACAAGGCAGCATCCTGGGCCGGGCGCCACGCCAGACCGAGGTGGAGTGGCGTCGTCACTTTCGGCTCCGGCAGAAGCTCCTGGACGCGTATCTGTTGGCCGTTGGATCGTCGTTTGCAAGCGCCCTTGGATCCGACCGGGCCGGATCCGCATGGTGGCGGCGCGTAAGCGGGCCGGATGCTTTTGCGTCCGATACGCAGGCGGCAGAGGCCCTGGCGGATTTTTGCCTGCATGAGACTCTCTACGAGGTTGGAGACATCGCGACACTCCGCTCGGCATACAGGGTCCTCGAGGATGAGGGGTTGCTAGAGGGAGTGGCGCACGGACGCTTCCTGCTGGACCTTGCGGAGTACGTGTCGGCGCAATTGCACGGCCACGCCGACCCTGGACGCCGCCTCCTGGAGAATGGCGGTTCCCTAATGCACTCCCTGGCGCGGCGGCTCCTTCCTGGATCGCGCAAGGCACTGCCACGTGCCGCAGTGAGCCTGGTGGTGGCGGACGATCAAGCGCTCGAGAACTTCGTCGGTCTTTGCCTGCCGTCGCTATCGTCGGGACTCGAGAAGCTGTGCGCATCGCGCGATCTGACGATCCTCGTGGTTGCTCCGCCTCGCCACTTTGTGGCCCTGAAGAGGGGCCTGAACCGTCGCCGGTTCAGGTGCACGATCGAATTGGAACCGCTGCCGCCGCACCTGTCCCACCGATCGCATACAAACGCGACGTGGGACCTCCTGTGCAGCGCTTTGCAGGGAGTACACCTCGCCAAGGCTGCGAAGCTCGGCGCCGACTTTTTGTCGGTCAATCCCAATGCGGTCTATTCAGCCGATTTCCTCACGAAGGTGTTGTCCATCGGCGAGCAGGCCGGGCTTCCCGTGCTGGGGGCAGCGCTCAGACCAACGGCCGGCGAATTCGTTCAAACCCTGAGGCGGCGCGGGAGATTCCGGCTGTGGAAAATTCCGGCAACCGTCCTGGCCGATTTGGCTCTTGATAAAGCGTCTGGTCCCCGGGTGAGCGCCTCAGCGCAGGATTACGTCGCTTTCAGGGGCACGACGACCCGCATGCAATTGTCTTTGACCGAGATCAATTGCGTTCGTCTTTACACGACGCAGTATGAAATTGTGTCGATCCCCCGATGTGCCCTGAAGGCGATGCCTCGAGAATTCTTCGCCAAGCCCGGAGGAGAGGTCGACAAGATGTTGCCGCCCGGGTGCGAACCTCGTGTGATCGAGATGTCCGACGGGCTGTCGATTGTCGATGTGGGACGGTCCGATTCGGTCATCGACCAGCCGGACCTGCGCGAGTTCGGTCGCCTGATCGGTGAAACTGCCCGAGAATCGCAGGCGGCGCTCTTCAAGCGGCCGGTGTCCTTTCCTCTTGCATCCCCCCCGGGCGGCCAGCTTTCGGGGGATCCGGCGGAGCTGCAGGTCGTTCTCGAGGCCGTCGAAAAGGCGCAGTCATCCAGGGGACTGAGCGGGAAGCGTGTGCTCATGGCGCTGCACATGCTGCATCTCTATGAACTGTCGGACTATGGGCCGGAGACGCTGTCGTCAGTGATAAAGGAAGGGCGAAGACTCCTGGACGAAGTTCGGGACGACGACATGACCGAAGACGATGTTCGCGGACTGGTGCGTGCATCGCTCAACTACGACTATGCGGAAAAGGCCGTGTCGTTCGCGGCCCGTCACGGGACGTCGACTGCCTTTATCCATGAGTATCTCGTCGAAATGGCGAGGCTTAAATCGCACAACGCGGCCCGTGCTCTGGAGCTGAGAGCGAAGTTTCCGGGATCATCGTTCTCCGTGATCGGCACGGTTGTCTGGGGGCAGGCCTACGTCGATCGCTTCATGGACTACTGCCTGGCGTCGTTGCTCGCGGCCGGAAACATCCCCGCTCTTGGGCGGAACGGAAGGGTCGTCCTCTCGGTCGTCACGACCGAAGAGGACCGAGCGAAAATTGCCGGCCACCCGCTGTTCAATCCGCTCAGTGACGTGGCGGAAGTGATGTTCACCTGCTTTCCTCGCGACTTTCTCGAGCAACGCGAAAGCGCTGGATACAATTTCTACTACTTCTATGGGTACCTCGATCACCTGAATCTGTTTCTTGCCTCGTCTCTCGGCTCGGACCTGTTTCTATTGCCCGTTGATTGCGTCTATTCAGATGGCTTCCTGGAACGCCTGGGGGGCTACCTTCGGGCCGAAGCGGATTGCTGCTCGATCGCGGGAATCGAGTCCGATGAAGGCCTGCTTGGGACTTGGCTGAAGTCCCGTCGATCGCCGGATGGTCGCCTTGCCGTGGCAGCGCCGGACCTTCTGCAGGCGGCCGGCCAATGGCCGGACGAATATTTCAGGTCGTTGATCATGTCGCCGTCGAACACGGCGTTCTGCAGGTTTCCACGTGAACTCGTATGGCCTCAGCCGACGGGGCTCGTGGTTCATTCTGCCTTCATGCACCCGCTGGCGGTTTCATCTCGGATGCTCGCGCGAGAATTCCATCCTCAGCACGAAAACGTCGACTACGCTCTGCTTCCGCGGTTGATCCAGGGCGATGGTCGACTGAGGATCATTCAGGATGCCAGCGAAGCATGTCTTGCACATCTCGGTGCGCCCCTCGCAAGAAGCGACTATCTGGCGGGCGGGTTTTCGTTGGAGCAGTTCATGGAAGCACGCAGCAACGACTTTGCCTTGCAGCGGCAATGCTTTCGGACGGCGCAGTTCTTTCCGTGCCGCGCGCTTTCGTACGAGCCTTCGACGAGTTACCCGACCGACGTACGTCTTCTTCAGGCCATGTTGGAACGTAATCGGTTCGATGTGCCGCTGCCTCGATCCGATGGCGTCAGACCAGGTTGATCGTTGTTCTTCCGAGGAAATGACATGCTGCGAATGCTGAGGGCACGAGGCAATCGTGCAACACCGGAACGCGTGCACTACGGGCAGCGTGGCTACCAGGTGTTCCGAAACGTATTCGATCCCGCCGAGGTCGAGGCGCTCGCCGGACTCGTGCGGTCGGCTGCCGATTACGAAGGAAAACTGCTGCGCAAGGACGGAAGCGTCAGCACTCACGATTTCTTCGAAGGCACGCGAATCGTCCGCAATCCGCTGGCGAACTTTCATCTCCCCCTTTGCAACGATGTCGCGGCGCTTTCGGCCTCGCTGCGCAACCTCCTGACGGCGCCGGAGCTGGCCGACCATCTGAGGCGGCTCGACGGCGCGGAGAGCTACATCATCCACCAGTCCCTGGTTTTCTTTGCCGCGCAGACGACAGAACTACATATCGACAGCTGGGGAGTGGATACCTCGCCGAGAGGATGCGCCCACACGCTTTGGGTGCCGCTCCAGGACATGCACTACAGGGCGGGCGTCCCTGCGGTCGTCCCGTGGCCTTTGGGTGAGGTCGTCACCGAGGCCGACCTCGGGTTGACTGCCGATGGCACCGTTGCGGAGCGATACGAACACTACCATCAGGCATTTGCTCGCAGGATCCTGGAGGGGCGTCCGGAACTCGTGACGGCCTTCTTGAACAGGGGCGACCTGGTTGTTTGGTCTTCACTGACGCCCCATCTGACGCTCCCTTCGATGCCCTTTCCCATCGAGCGTCTTTCACTCCAGGTGCTTCTCAAGCCGACAGCGCTGCGTCGGGGCACCTTCCTCGAGCAGCCTGAAAAGTGGTACCCTGAGCGGGCGATTCGGGCCAGCGAGGACATTTTTCTGTACGTTCCAGAAAACATCCATTCCCTGTTCGGGATTGATGGGGATGGCACTTATGCGGCAAACCCGGAAGACCGGTGACCGCGCTGGCTCTTCCACGGCCTGCCCGCTCCAAGGGCAGGCGGGACACAATCCGTAGTGGAAACTTGGGGCCTGCTATGGCAGAAGCCTACTCTGGGTAGATTTAGGGCTGGCTGCTACATTGGCAATGCAGTTTCGTCGGTGTGGAAAGTCGATTTGGAATGAAGCACAAGACAGCATTGAAGTACGCCACCGATCTCGACTTGGTCCAGCAAGCAACGTTGGATGACCGTAGCCGGCACCTGCGACGCCTCATTTTTCGCTCGATCGAAAACGGCGGGCGAGGGCACATCGGGCCGGCATTGTCCTTGGTCGAGATCATCCGGGTCCTCTACGACGACTTCCTGCGCCACGACCCGGCTCGCCCGAAATGGCGTGAGCGCGACCGCTTCATCCTGAGCAAGGGCCACGGTTGCCTGGCGCTCTACGCCGTGTTGGCTGACCGCGGGTTCTTCGATCTCGGCGAGCTCGATCGCTTCTGCCATTTCGATTCCTTCCTAGGCGGCCATCCCGAGACCGTGGTGCCAGGCGTCGAAGCCTGCACCGGCGCGCTCGGCCACGGCCTGTCGATCGGGCTCGGCATGGCGCTTGCCGCCCGCATGCAGGGGCGCGACAGCAAGGTCTACGTCCTGATGGGTGACGGCGAGATCAATGAGGGCTCGGTCTGGGAGGCTGCCGCCTGCGCCGACAAGCACAAGCTGTCCAACCTGACGGCGATCATCGACTACAACAAGATCCAGTCGGCGGGCAGCGTTTTCGAGATCCAGAGCATGGAGCCGCTGGCCGACAAGTGGACCGCCTTCGGCTTCCGTGTGTTCGAATGCAACGGCCATGACGTCGACGAGCTGCGTCAGGTTTTTCGCGACGCCGCCGCCTACGCCGGCGACCGTCCGCGCGCCGTCATCTGCCACACCGTCAAGGGGAAGGGCATTCCCGCCGCCGAGAACAATCCCGACTGGCACCACAAGTCGGACCTCAAGCCGGCCGAGCTGCAGATCGTCCGCAGTGCTCTTGGAAGCTGAGGGGAAGCTGAGCGATGCGCAAGCGTAGTCTCGACATGGTCCACACGCTCGCCAAGCGCGACGAGCGCGTCGTGTTCATCGGCTCCGATCTCTCGCCCAACCTGCTCGGCGAGATGAAGAAGGAGTTTCCGTCGCGCTACTACATGGAGGGCATTGCCGAGGCCAACATCATCGGCGTGGCCGCCGGCATGGCGATGGACGGGTTCATTCCCTACGTCAACACGATCGCCACCTTCATCACGCGGCGCTGTTACGAGCAGGTCGCGGTCGATCTCTGTCTGCACGACCTGCCGGTGCGTCTGATCGGCAATGGTGGCGGCTACGTCTATGCGCCGCTCGGGCCCACGCACGAGGCGATCGAGGACATCGCCATCATGCGCGCCCTGCCGCGCATGACAGTCACCGCCGTTTGCGACGCCGAGGAGATGACCCGGCTGATGGACGCCACACTCGACTGGCCGCATCCGATCTACATTCGGCTCGGGAAGGGCGGCGACCCGGTCATCAGCAAGCCCGAGCGCGGCTTTGCCATCGGCAAGGCGATCGACATGATCGACGGCGAGACCGGGCCATCGGACGTCCTGCTCGTCGCCACGGGTGTCGCCACCACGCAGGCGCTCAAGGCTGCGGGCTCGCTCGCGGCGGACGGCATCCGCTGCCGCCTGCTGCACGTCCACACCGTCAAGCCGCTCGATGCCGACGCCATCGTCGAGGCCGCGAGCGAGGCCAGGCTGGTCGTCACGGTCGAGGAACACAGTGTCGTCGGCGGTCTGGGCAGCGCCGTCCTGGAGGCCCTCTCGGACCGGCTGACGGGCGCGTTGCCGCCGCTCAAGCGCCTCGGCATTCCGGACAAGTTCGCCGAGCGTTACGGCAGCCAAGCGAAGCTGATGGAGGACTTCCGGTTCGACGCCAAGGGCATCGATGCCTCGGTGCGCAAGGCGCTGGCGGAGCTCGGCCGGTGAGCAACGCGCCCAACTTCTGGCTGGACGAGGAACGCTCCCTGGCGGATGCCTTCGTTCGTGACGGTTACGTCATCATCCCTGCCGAATCACGTGCCGACCTCGATCGAATTCGTGATCTCATGGCCGATGTCACCGCGTCCTTCCTCAAGCTGCCGCGGCCCGAGGACAAGGGGGCGTTCCTCGATCACATCCACGACAAGGTCGACGTCGAGCGCCTCAACGATCTTCGCCTCGCAGTGATCCGCGAGATGAACGAGGAGCCGTGGATCCGGCCGTCCTATTTCAACACCGCCCGCCGGGCCCTCGAGATTCTGGTCGGCAACGAGCTGGCCATGCAGCTTCGCATCAATGTCAGCATTCAGCTCCCGGACGACGACAGTTCGCTGCTGCCGGTGCATGCCGACGTCTGGGCCGGCGATTCACCGTACGAGGTCGTCCTGTGGATTCCCTACGTCCACGTTTACGGCACGAAGACGATGTTCATCCTGCCGCGCGACAAGGACGGGCGCTATCAGGCGCGGATGGGTGAGCTGAAGCTCAAGTCCGCCGAGGAACTCTACCGCACCATCGAATCCGACCTGCACTGGCTCGACATTTCCTACGGTAACGTCCTGCTGTTCACGCAAAACGTCATGCATGGGAACATCGTCAATCGGGAACCGGAGACCCGGTGGACGACCAACTGCCGCTTCAAGAGCGTGTTCTCCCCGTATCGCGACAAGAAGCTCGGCGAATTCTTCGAGCCGATCCTTGTGCGCCCGGCGACCGCGATCGGCGCCAGCTACAGGTTGCCCTCGGTCTCCTGATGCAGTCCAATCGGAAGGGCTACCGCGGCTACGTTTTCAGTCGGTCGGTCGACGATCACAGGGTGCCGCAGCACATCCAGAACCTCGTGATCCGCGACTATGCTGCGCGGCGCAAGCTTCACTATCTGCTGAGCGCCACCGAGTATGCCATGCCGGGTTGCTATCTCATCCTGGAGCAGGTCCTGGATGAGTTGGCGACGCTCGAGGGCGTGATTCTCTACAGCATGTTCATGCTGCCGGCGGAGGCCGGTGAGAGAAACCGCATATATCGGCGTTTGCTCGACGCTGGTGGCGGTCTGCACGCGGCAGTAGAAGGATTCGTGCTGGACCGCGGGACGGATATCGAGCGCTGGGAGAATGTGCTCCGCACGGCGCACATCTGCCGGGACCTGAACTATCCAGAGATCGAGCGATGGCTAACGTAGATTTCATCGGCCCCCTGCATAACCGGACCAAGCGCGACTACGTCGGTCGGGTCGTCCAGTACGACAAGGCCAACTGCTCGGAGATCGCCAAGAAGTACGGCCAGGACTACTGGGACGGCGAGCGGCAGTACGGCTACGGCGGCTACAGGTACGACGGCCGCTGGCTGTCGATCGCCGAGGCCATGGCCGAGCACTACGGCCTGAAGGCCGGGGATCGCATCCTCGATGTCGGCTGTGGCAAGGGCTTTCTTCTGCACGAATTCACCCGCGCGGTGCCCGGCATCCACGTCGAAGGCATCGACATATCCGACTACGCGATCGCCAACGCGAAGGAGGAGGTGAAGCCGTTCTTGAAAGTGGGCAACGCCGTCTCGTTGCCGTATCCTGACAAGTCGTTCGACTTCGTCGTCTCGCTGGGAACCCTGCACAACTTTCCGATCAGCCAGCTTTACGACGCCGTCCGTGAGATCGAGCGGGTGGGCAAGGGCACCAAGAAGTACATCATGGTCGAATCCTGGCGAAACGAACGCGAGCGCATGAATCTTCTGTATTGGCAGCTCACCTGCGAGTCCTTCCACGACGTCAAGAACTGGGAGTGGATCTACAAACAGAGCGGATACCAGGGCGACTGGGGCTTCATCTTCTTCGAATGAGCCGCCTTCCGGCATTGCAAATTGCGACACCAGACCTCGAAAGAATGTAGGCCAGATGCTTGATCTCGTGACCGGCGGCGCCGGCTTCATCGGCTCCCACCTGACGGACCGTCTGCTCAGCCTCGGGCGCTCGGTGCGCGTGGTCGACAACATGGAAGTCGGCAAGCGGCGGAACCTCGACCAGCACAAGGACAATCCGAATCTCGAGGTCATGACGGCCGACGTCGCCGACCCCGCCGCGATGGCCAGGGCAATGGAGGGTGTCGAGCGCGTGTTCCACCTCGCGGCGCTTGCCGACATCGTTCCCTCGATCGTCAATCCCGAAGGCTATTTCCGATCCAACGTCGTCGGCACCTTCGTCACGCTTCAGGCGGCGCGTGCGTCGAACATCAAGCGCTTCGTCTACGTCGCCTCGTCGTCGTGCTACGGCATTCCCGATACGTATCCGACGCCGGAGACGGCGGAGATCCGCCCACAGTATCCCTATGCCCTGACCAAGTGGCTGGGCGAGTGCGAGGTCATGCATTGGGCGCAGGTCTATGGCCTGCCGGCGCTGTCGCTGCGCTTCTTCAACATCTACGGGCCGCGCGCCCGCACCAGCGGGACCTACGGCGCCGTATTCGGCGTCTTCCTGGCCCAACTGCTTGCCGGAAAGCCGCTCACGATCGTCGGCGACGGCGAGCAGACGCGCGACTTCACCTATGTGTCGGACGCCGTCGACGCCCTGATTTGTGCTGCCGAGTCGAGCAAGGTAGGGTTGTGCCTGAATGTGGGCAGCGACAATCCCGTCTCGGTCAACTATCTGGCCAAGCTCCTCAAGGCGCCCGAGACGGTGCATATTCCCAAACGGCCCGGCGAGCCGGATTGCACATTCGCTGATACCAGACGGATCAAGGCCGAACTCGGCTGGACGTCGAAGGTGCCGATTGAGGACGGCGTGCAGAACATGCTGAAGGTGATGGACTATTGGCGCGACGCGCCGGTCTGGACGCCTGATTCGATCGCCGTGGCGACCAAGGATTGGTTCACCTATCTCGGCCGCCAATAGGCGCGCGTTTTCGGTGAGAGAGCTGGCAGGGGACGGCGGATCGATGCTCGAAAAGATCAAGACGCTCGGGGAACTGGGCGAGATCGCTGCCGCAGCGCGCGCCAAGGGCCGCAAGGTGGTGCTGGCGCACGGCGTGTTCGACATCCTGCATGTCGGGCACAAGCGCCATTTGGATATCGGCAAACGACATGGCGACCTGCTGATCGTCACGCTGACCACCGATCGCTTCGTCAACAAGGGACCCGACCGACCGGTCTTTTCCGAGAAGTTGCGCGCCGAGATGATTGCCGCGTTGGCGTGTGTTGACTTCGTCGGCATCTCGCCCAATCCCGGCGCCGAGCACGTGCTCGAGACCATCAAGCCGAGTTTCTACCTGAAGGGCTCCGAGTATGCCGACGAGGAAGCCGACGTCACTGGCCGCATCAAGACCGAGCGGCTGACCGTCGAGAAGTTCGGCGGCGAGGTCCTCTATACCGAGGACATCACCTTCAGCTCGTCCAACCTCTCCAACCGGGTGATGTCGCTCTATCCGGAGGAGACGGCGGCCTATCTCAAGGACCTGCGCTCGCGGATCTCGGTCGACGACGTGAAGAAGGAAGTGGCGGCCGTCGAGAAGAAGCGATGCCTCGTGATCGGCGACACCATCCTCGACGAGTACGTCTACGTCGAGCCGCTCGGCAAGCCGGCCAAGGAAAACATCATCGCCACCAAGTACAAGAGCCGGGAGATCTTCTGTGGCGGCGCCATCGCCACCGCCAACCTCGTCGGCCAGGTCTGCTCCAGCGTCGATCTCGTGACGTTGCTCGGCAGCTCGCAGAGCCACGAGGAGCTGATCCGCGCCAACCTGAACCCGAACGTCAATCTGATGCCGTTCTACCGCGAGGGCGGCCAGACGACGGTGAAGAGCCGGCTGGTCGATCCGGCCTACGTCAAGAAGCTGATCGAGGTCGCCTACATCTCCGACGAGGCGCTGCCTGCCACGGAGCAGGCCGTGCTGAACGACTGGGTCGCGAAGAACATCGCCAACTACGACGCGGTCATCGTCAATGACTTCGGTCATGGCATGATCGACGACGGCCTGGTCGACATCGTTTGCCGCAACTCGAAGTTCCTGGCGGTCAACGCCCAGACCAACAGCGCCAATCGCGGCTTCAACCTGATCACCAAGTACCCGCGCGCCGACTTCATCTGCATCGACGAGCCCGAGGCGCGGCTGGCGGCGGTCGAACGCTATGCGCCGATCGAGACGGTGGTGCGCGAGAAGCTCGAGAAGAAGATCGACTGCCACACTTTCGTGATCACGCACGGCAAGCTCGGCAGCATCGTCTACACGCCGCAGGCCGGCGTGAAGCGCATCCCGGCGCTGACCGGCGAGGCCATCGACACGATCGGCGCCGGCGATGCCTTCTTCGCCCTGGCGGGCCCTCTGCTGGCCTCCGGCAGCGACCCGTTTCTGGCCGCCTTCATCGGCAACGCCGTCGGAGCGATGAAGGTCCGCATCGTCGGCCAGCGTCACCAGATCACCAAGCCAGAGATCCTAAAGTACCTGTCGACGCTCCTGAAATGAGTGGCTAAAACGGACCGTTCGCGCACGCGCAACCCAGGCATTGGCAGACCCATGAGTCGATACCAGAAAAACCCCAATCTCAATCGCGTGCTGGTCACCGGCGGCGCGGGTTATGTCGGCGCGGTGCTCGTGCCCAAGCTCATTGCGGCCGGCTACCAGGTGACCGTCCTCGATCTCTTCATGTATGGCGAGGACGTCCTCGCGAACTCGCGCGGCGCCTCGTTGCGCGAGGTCAAGGGAGACATCCGCGACGCCGAGGTGGTCAAGCAGGCGCTGCAGGGCTGCGACGCCGTCATCCATCTCGCCTGCATCTCCAACGATCCGTCGTTCGAGCTCAATCCCGACCTTGGCCGGTCGATCAACCTCGACGCCTTCGTGCCGCTGGTGCGTGCATCGAAGGAGGCCAAGGTCAAGCGCTTCATCTACGCCTCGTCGTCGTCGGTCTACGGGATCAAGGACGGCGTCGAGGTGACCGAGGATCTGTCGCTCGAACCGCTGACCGACTACTCCAAGTTCAAGGCCGAGTGCGAAGTCCTGCTCGAGAAGGAGCGGGCGCCCGGCTTCACCACGGTGACGATCAGGCCGGCCACGGTGTGCGGCTACTCGCCCCGCCAGCGCCTCGACGTCGTGGTCAACATTCTGACCAATCTCGGTGTGCACAAGGGCGAGGTCTCGGTGTTCGGCGGCGCGCAGCTTCGCCCGAACATCCACATCGAGGACATGGCTGACGCCTACATGCTTCTGCTGCTGGCGCCGGACGAGAAGGTCAACGGCAAGGTCTACAACGCGGGCTACGAGAACCATTCGGTGATGCAGCTCGCCGAGATGGTCCAGCGCAACGTCGGACCGCACGTCAAGCTCAAGGTGCAGAACACCAACGACATGCGCTCCTATCACGTGTCGTCGAAGAAGATCAAAGACGAGCTGGGCTTCGAGGCCAGCCACACGATCGAGGAAGCCGTCGTCGACCTGATCAAGGCGTTCAAGGACGGCCGCTTGCCCAACTCGCTCGACGAACCGCGTTATTTCAATATCAAGACGATGCAGAAGGTGAATCTCCAGTAGATGGAGCAGGGCAGAAGCGGTCGCGCACTCGTCGTCGGAGGCGACAGTCTCGTCGGCTCCGCGCTGAAGATGTATTGTCGCAAGCTCGGATCGGCGGTCGATGCCACGTCGCGCCGACCGGGCTCCGGGGCTCCGGGCACGGTCTTCCTCGATCTCGGCACATCCGACTTCGCGCCCTTGCAGAACAGCAGCTACGACGTCGCGTTCCTCTGCGCTGCCGTCACGAGCATGCAGGCCTGCCAGGGCGATCCGGAGGGATCGCGCCGCATCAACGTCGACAACACGCTCGAGCTCATGCGCCGGCTGGCCGACCGCGGCACGCACCTGGTGTTCTTGTCGAGCAGCCAGGTGTTCGACGGCGAGACGCCGATGCCCGACGAAGGCTCGCCGACCGGCCCGAAGAACGAATATGGCGCCCAGAAGCTCGCCGTCGAGGAGGCGATCGAGCGCCAGGCGCTGCCAGCGGCCGTCCTGCGCGTGACCAAGGTGCTGGCCGACCATCCGGTGGGCGTCTTCAAGGGCTGGTTCGAGGCACTGACCCAGGGCCAGCCCGTGCAAGCCGCGACCAACATGGCGCTGGCGCCGGTCATGGTCGGCGACGTCGCCGAAGCGGCTGAACGGCTCGCCGCCGGACGCCATCGCGGCATCTGGCACCTCGGATCCAGTGACGAGATCGGCTACTTCGATGCCGCCAGGCTGATGGCCGAAACGCGGCATCTGCCCGTCTCGCTGGTGCGGGGCGGGGAACTGACGGAAGACCAGGTGCCGAGTATCTATCGCCACCGCTACGTGACGATCGGCTGTGAGAAGGTGGCGCGGACCCTGGCGATGCCGATCCGCAGGGCGCGCGACATCCTCGACACGTTGTTCGCGG
>JAEZIF010000462.1 GCA_023416135.1 Pseudomonadota bacterium | reverse complement strand
TTGATGCCGCGGGAAAGGTCCCTCGCTACGCTCGGGATGACAGGTTGATCAAAGTCCCAACATCACCTTCGACATGATCCCACGCTGCACCTCCGACGAGCCGCCGTAGATCGTCATCTTGCGGCCGTTGAAGTAGCGTGGCGCCAGCACGTCGGCGCCTTCCGGTCCGATCGGCTCGACATTGGCGTTCCAGGCACGCTGCTCGGGGAACGGCTGCGCATAGTAGCCCGCAGCCTCGACCGCGGACTCCTGCACCTGCTGCATGACCTCGGTGCCGCGCAGCTTGATCATCGACGACATCGGCCCGGGATTCTGGCCCGACGCCAGCCGCGAATAGAATTCCTGCTCGAACATCTCGAGCCCGGAGATCTCGATGTCCATGCGCGCGAGCTTCTCGCGCCAGGCGACGTCGGCCATGATCGAGTCCTCGCCGTCGGGCATCGCCTGCGACAGCCGCTTCAGCCGCTCGAAGGCCGAGCGCAGGCGCGGGCTGTAGGGGTTGCCGCCGCGTTCGAACTCGAGCAGGTACTTGGCGTAGGTCCAGCCCTTGTTCTCCTCACCCACTCGATTCTCGATCGGCACCTTCACGTCGGTGAAGAACACCGAGTTCACTTCCTGGGTGCCGGCGCGGTTGCCGTCGGCGGTGATGATCGGCTCGACCGAGATGCCGGGCGTCTTCATGTCGATCAGCAGGAACGAGATCCCCTCCTGAGGCTTGCCCTCGGCCGACGTACGCACCAGGCAGAAGATCCAGTCGGCGGTCTGGGCGAGCGTCGTCCAGGTCTTTTGGCCGTTGACGACATAGTGGTCGCCGTCGCGCACCGCCCGGGTGCGCAGGCTGGCCAGGTCGGAGCCGGAGCCGGGCTCCGAGTAGCCCTGGCACCAGATCAGGTCGGAGTTCAGCATCGGCGGCAGGTGACGCGCCTTCTGCTCGGCCGAGCCGTACTTCATGATAACCGGAGCGCACATCTTCGGGCCGAACGGCGAGGTGCCGGGCGCCCCTGCCCGCGCCATTTCCATCTCGAAGATGTACTTCTGGTTCGTGGTAAAGCCCGGGCCGCCGAACTCCTTGGGCCAGCCGGTGCACAGCCAGCCCTTCCTGGCCAGACGCTTCTGCCAGTCGATCAGCCGCTCCTTGGGCATGTAGGCGTTCCGGCCGACCTTGATCTCACCCGCGATCTCGGGCGTCAGGTTTTCTTTCAGCCAGTCACGCACTTCCTGCTGGAAGGCCAATTCTTCCTTGCCGAACGTCAGGTCCATCGGGTGCTCCTTTGCGGCGCAACGTAGCGCGGTGTTCACGGGACGTTCAAGGCTGGTTCTGGCTGTTGCTTGCCGTCGGGCGTGATCTACGCTCGATAGATGGGCGCTGAGCTTCACGCGCATTAGTTGCTGGAGTCCCTTACTGCTGTTATCCTCCTTCTCTGCGGCCGAACTGCACAGCGGCCGGTTAGGTGGGGGACGACGTGCACTTCCTGAAATCAGGCATCGTTGCCTGTTGCCTGCTGCTCGCAGCATGCCAGGCCATACGGGATGAGACTGACCCCAATACGGTCAGCGTTCGGGGCGTAAGGCCAACTCTTGAACAACTGAACATCAGCAGCACGACCGCCGCTCAGAACATCTTCGTCAATGATCTCGTTGCGAAGGCCGGCTTTGTCGAGGCCGACGGGCGGCCGATGTATATGGCCCCTCGCAACAACAGCGACTGGCGGATCGTTACCGTCGCCGGCATCTACGAGATCAGTCGGCAGTGCGATCAGTATCTGGACGTCCTCTTCCACTTCAACCGAAACCAGCGGGCATTGCGACAAGGATTGACCGCAGTCGGCGCGACCACGGCCACGATCCTCGGCTTGGCCGGTGTCGCGGCACCGCCGATCGCCATTGTCGCGGCAGCTTTCGGCCTGTCAGCGTCTTTGTTCGACGCGGGCGTCAATTCGGTCCTCTTCACCATTGAACCTTCGGCCTTGCGCCATGTCGCCCTCAGAGGACGTCAAGGCTATCTCGACGACCTGAAGACGAGGATGAATGATATCGACAACCGTCCAAGCATGCTGATCGCCCTGCAAGGCTATCTCGTGCAGTGTTCGCCATCTACTATCGAGGCAAACGTCAACAACGCGGCCAGTGGCGCGCCGTCCGTTGTCTCGACCAACAAGGACGTTTCGAGAGACCAGGCGATCCTTGGCTCTCCCAGCCAAACCCTGCTGCAGCGCTCGGCGAACACGACAGCGGGGAATGTTACTGACAGCCCCACACCGATTGATCCTGCCCGCAGACCCGCCGGCTTCGAGCGTCGCGAGGCGAACATCTTCAAGACCGATGTCACAAGGGTGCAAGCTGCATTGGGCGTTGCCAGGGAAGATGGAGACTTCGGACCTACGACCCGAACGGCAATCAAGGAATTTCAGCGCGGCCTGAATCGGAGGTTCCCCAAGAGTTGGACCAACGTCGACGGTAGCGGCAACATCGTCGACCTGCCCCCAAACCTCAGCAAGATGCCGTCGGCATTCGCGTCGCCGTTCGAGCGTGCCTATTTCGGTGCTGTCGACTTGACCACGAATGTCCCGCTGGAAGACCAGTATGTGAGGGTTTCCCCTCAGAGATTGAACGGCTTCATCGGCCGCCTGAGTTTCCCCGCCGCACCCGCCGCAGGCGAGCTCGTGCCGCAAGATGCCTCCGACGAGGTCCTTGCCAAGGCAATGGCGACGATGCGCACAAGACTTGGAGAACGTTTGCAGGTGGGAAAGGCCGTACCGCTCACGTCGGAACTCCTCGGCAAGATCCCGTCGGCTGGCGACTAACAGTAACTGGCGCTTGCCTGAATGATTCACATCGGTGCGGAGCGGGACGATGGCCACTTACACAATCTTCAAGGCAGCCGGACTTTTCCGAGAAGCAGACTTCACTTCCGTACGCCTGGGAACTGTGCCGATCGACACAACGTTCGTCGGCACCCCGCAAGGCAACGGGTTCATAAAAGCGCGAATACCATCTGTTTCTGCCGACGAAGGGTTCTTGTTCGAAGATGGTCATGCTGAAGAACTGATCGTCGCCCCGGTCTCGATCCACTCCCGCGATGTTGGAACTCTTTGCGCTCTCGTGACCCGCGCGGCGCGAGACATGTCGACGGACCGCGACTACCTGCTTGCCGTCGCATACGACCAAACTAAAAACCTCAGCGAGATGGCGGATACCGAGGGCAAGAAGGTCGGTCCGTTTCGCTACACCGAGGAAGAATGGTCTGCGGCAATACAGAATCCTCGGCTTCGGGAAGAAGTCCTCCAGGTACAAGATAGATTTCTCTGGTATCGTCAAGCCATCGTCGCAGCCGCGGCAGCGTCCGACGCTGTAGCGCAGTTCAAGTCGGCCTTCGCGCGACTGCCCAAGTTCAAGGAACTGTACTTTTACCAGCTGGTTGGCGCCGATGCGCTGAATGCGTTGAGGACACCCGAGCGGCTGTGTCGGGAGGTGCTTACGGAAAGTCCGCCCGCGGGCAGTTATGCGGCAGGCCTGAGGAGCGGCTCGCAGACCGTAAATGAGGCAACGGCAGAGCTGCAACTACGCCTGCAAAATGCCTACGCCGAGGCTTTGAAGGTCATCGACCTTCAACCGCCCGAGATCCGGTTCTTCCGCTCGGCCGCCGGGGAGCCGCCCTGGATGGCTGTCGCCCGGGAGCAAATGTCGGCGGGAGTCTCGGAAGACACGAGCCTGCGAAACTCTGCTCAGATCAATGCCTACTTCACGACCATCGGTGCCACGCCCGGCCCCACGACGCCGTGGTGCGGAGCCTTTGTCGGCTACTGCGTCAAGAAGTGCGGTGTCGACGCAATAGCATCGACGGTCGAACCCGCGGCTACCTCAACGGCGTTTTGGCAGAACAAATGGGGTCAAAAGGCGGAGAAGCCTTTTCCGATCGGATCGATTGTCGTCCTGAAGCCGCGCGACTCCGATGGCCATGTCGGCTTTGTTGCCGAAGGCTCGACCGACGAGGTCATCTGCCTGCTCGGTGGCAACCAGGGCGGTGGAAACGGCCCCGACCGCGTCGGCATCGTGAAGTTCCCTGTCGCCTCTAATCCGATTCTCGCCGTCAAGTCGATGGCCTTTGACGTTCCGGACGCCGGCATTGCGGCTGGGTCTGATTCGGCTATTGCCTGGGGAGCAGTCGTCAGTCCGGAGTTCAAGCAGAAGGTGATTCAAATCAGCAGCTTTCTTGGCTGCGATCCGAACCACTTGATGTCGGCAATGGCATTCGAAACGGGCGAAACGTTCCGGCCTGACATCAAGAACCCCCGAAGCGGCGCCACCGGCTTGATTCAGTTTACGCCTCCCGCTGCGCAAGACATAGGTACTACTTTGGAAGCGCTTGCGCGCATGACAGCCCTCGAACAGCTCGACTTTGTGTTGAAGCACTTTCTCCGGCACAAAGGAAAGGTGGGCAAGATCTCGGATGTGTACATGGCCATCTTCCGTCCTGCCTCCGTCGGAGCGCCGGAGGGCAGCGCCCTCTACGTCAAACCCTCGAGAGAATACGAGCAGAATGCCGAACTGGATACGAACAACAACGGCGTGATAACCAAAGAGGAAGCGACCTCGAAGGTCATCGCCAAGCTCCAGAGAGGACTGACAAGCGGCTTCAAAGGCTGACTCGTCCGCCACGGTGTCGCAGAACCTGGCAGAAGCGTTGCGGCCGGCCTCGGCGTGTCGAGGCCGGCCGCAATCGTGGCTTGACGGGATCAGGCGACCTTCCTGGCCAGATGCGGGAACATCGAGAGCCGTGCGGCCTCGTCCATATCGGTCTTGAAGCTGTGCTTCTCCTTCAGCGCCAGCGCCCGCACCGCGGCTGGCCGCGCGCTGATCTCGGCGAGGTGGCGCTGCAGGTTGGGCAGCGTCGCCGCCGCCTCCGGCCCGATCACGTTGGGGAGCAGTCGTGACCATCCCCACACCGCCATGTCGACGATAGTATAGGCATCGCCGCACATGTAACGATGCTTGCCCAGCCGCTCGTCGAGGATCTTCCAGTGGCGCTCGGCCTCGAAAGTATATCGGTTGACGGCATAGTCGTTGGGCTTGGGCGCGTAGACCCGAAAATGCACCGCCTGCCCCGAATAGGGTCCGATGCCCGAGGCCACGAACATCAGCCATGACAGCATCTCGCCGCGTGCCTTGAGCGACGTGCCTGGCAGGAACTGTCCCGTCTTCTCCGCGAGATAGAGCAGGATCGCGTTGCTGTCGAAGACGGTGGCGCCCTCGTCGACGATGGCCGGCACCTTGGCGTTGGGATTGACCGCCAGGAACTCCGGCGTGTGCTGCTCGCCCTTGCGCGTATCGACCGGCACGAGCTCGTATTTCAGTCCCATTTCCTCCAGGCACAGCGCGACCTTCGTCGGGTTGGGGGCGAGGTTGAAGTAGAACTTGATCATGGATGGTCTCCTCGTTGTGCGGCTGCGGCCGCGTCACTCCGGCTTCGCTCCCGACTGCTTGATGATGGGATCCCAGAACGCCATCTGGTCGTCATAGAACTTCTTGGCCGAGGCGGGCGTCGAATCCTGGATCAGCTCGATGGCGCGATCGTCGGCCCACTTCTTCACCTCGGGCTCCTTCAGCACCTTGTTGAAGGCGACGTTGAGCTTGTCGACGATCGGCCGCGGCGTGCCCTTGGGGGCGTAGGCGGCGTACCAGGTGTTGATCGAGAACGGGAAGCCCAGCGCCTCCTGCACCGTCGGCACGTCGGGGAGCTGCGGCAGGCGCTTGTCGGCGGCAACCGCCAGCACCCTCACCTTGCCGCCGTCGATGAAGCCCTTGCTGGTGCCGAGCGTGTCCACCTGGAAGGCGTGTCGGCCGGCGATCAGGTCGACCATGCCGGGCGCCGAGCCGCGATACGGCACGTGCAGCGCCTCGCCTCCCACCTTCTCGACGAACAGATAGCCCGCGAGATGGATCATGCCGCCGTTCCCGGACGACGGATAGGAGTACCTGCCCTTCTCCTTCTTCAACATGTCGGCGAGCTCGGCGATCGACCGGGCGCCGTCCATCGGCACCACCACGATCAGGGGCACGCTCGCGACATAGGCGATGCCTTCGAAGCCATTCACCGCGTCGTAGCCGACCTGCTTGCCGTAGAGCGCCGGCGCCATCGCCATGGTCGAGGCGCTGAACAGGATCGTGTAGCCGTCGGGCTTGGCGTCGGCGACCATGGCGGTGCCGATGTTGCCGGTGGCGCCGGGCTTGTTCTCGCCCACCACCTGCTGGCCCAGGATCTCGGCGAGCCGCGGCGCCATCATGCGGCCGACGATGTCGGTCGGTCCGCCGGGCGCGAAGGCTATGACCATGCGGATCGGCTTGTCGGGATAGTTGGCCTGGGCAAGGCCCGAAGCCGGAAGCGCCGCCGCCGTGAAGCCGGCGAGCGCGCTGCGTCGGGTCAGAACCATCAGTTCCCCTATTCCACCTTGGCCCCGGATGCCCTGGCGATCGGCGCCCAGTAGGCCATCTGCTCTTCATAGAATTTCTGCGACGAGGCCGGCGTCGATTGCACCATCTCCATGCCGAGCGTCTTGGCCTTGTCGACGACCACGGGAGACTTGATCGCCTGGTTGATCGCGCTGTTCAGCTTGTCGACGATCGGCTGCGGCGTGCCTGCCGGTGCAAAGATCAGGTACCAGGTGACGACCTTCAGCGAGAAGCCGGTGATCTCCTTGACCGTCGGCACGTCGGGCAGCGCCGCCATGCGCTGGTCGTCACAGACCGCCAGGATGCGCAGCCGGCCGCCGTCGATGAAGCCCTTGCTGCTGCCCAGCGTATCGATCTGGAAGGCATGACGTCCCGCCAGCGTGTCCTGCATGGCCGGCGCCGAACCGCGATAGGGCACATGCAGCGTCCCCGCGCCGATGCGATGGGAGAACAGCAGGCTGCCCATGTGGATCAGGCTGCCGTTGCCGGGCGTGCCGTAGGACTTGCCCGGCTCCTTCTTCAGGAGCGCGATCAGTTCCTGAAGCGTCTTCGGTCCGTCGGCTGGCACCACGATTACCATCGGGATGATGGTGAAATGGGCGACGGCGACGAAACTCTTCAGCGGATCATAAGGCAGCTTGTCGTAGACTGCCGGCACGATGCTCATGATCGACGTGCCGACCAGCAACGTGTAGCCATCGGGCTTGGCCTCGGCCACCATCTGCGAGCCGATGTTGCCTGCGGCACCCGACTTGTTCTCGACCACCACCTGCTGGCCCAGTATCTCGCTCAGGCCCTGCGCCAGCATGCGTGCCGAAAGATCGGCCGGGCCGCCCGGCGGGAAGCCGCCGACGAAGCGGATGGCATGATCGGGATAGCCAGCCTGGCCGAGCGCGGCTGACGAGCCAGCCAATGCCACCGCCCCCGCCAGAACCCCACGGCGGCCAAGGGTTTGCATGGTTTCCTCCCTTTTGCCGGGACTCTAACGCTATGCTGGCCCCAAGAAAACGGAGGAAGCCCAGATGGCGAAACGCATCAATCGCGCCGTAGAATTGCTCGAGGCGGGTCAGGCCCTCTATTACGACGGCCCGCACACCGGCCATGTGCTGGCCTACGAGCAGGGGCGCCAGGACGCCAAGACCTGGGCCGACTACATCAACGTCGGCATGGAACACGGCGACTTCGACATGAAGGGGCTGTCGGAGTACATGCGCGGCCTGGTCGATGGCGGGCCGACCAACTCGGGCCATCGCACGCCTGCGGTCGTCGTCGAGGCGCCGGTCAACGGCATCGACGGGCCCTCTGTCGCCTACAACGCCTGGCAGTTCCGCCAGATCCTGGGACGCGGCGTGCACGGCATTCTGCTCTGTCAGGCGGAGTCGGCTGACGCCGTGAAGGAGTTCGTCCGCGCCTGCCGCTTCCCGCACCACAAAACAGGCGTCGACAAAATAGGCATCGGCAGCCGTGGGCGTGGGTCGGAGCCGACGGCAGCGCCCATCTGGGGCATTGATCAACAAGAGTACTTTGCCCGCTGCGAACCTTGGCCACTTGATCCGCAAGGAGAGCTTCTGCTCGGCGTAAAGATTGAAAGCCCGCCCGGCGTCGAGCATTGCGAAGAAATCTTAGCGGTGCCTGGATTGGGTTTTGCCGAGCTCGGCCCGGGCGATCTGGGTTTATCGCTGGGATACACCAGCCTTCAGCGCCGCCCCTACCCTCCCGAAATGGAACGGGCTCGCGCACGGGTCTTCTCGGCCTGCAAGTGGAACAAGCTCGCCTTCCTGGAGGGCGCCACGCCCGAGCGGATCGCCGCCAGCCTCGACGAAGGAGTACGCATCATCTCCGGCCATAGTCCCGAGGTGGCCAGGATCGGGCGCGCGCACCAGAAGCGGACGATGCCCGTTTAAGGCGCGACGGAGTTCGAGGGCGCCTTCAGCATCCGGAAGAGTTCCCGCCAGGCTTGCTCCGGATCATCGAGCACGTCCTTTGGCGAGAAGCGCGCGACCCGCCAGCCCAGCAACTCCATGGACTGCGTCCGCACGGCATCGTCCTCACCGTCGATCTCGATCACCAGCTTCTTCGTCATGCAGACGAATGCAGCAAGGTAGGGCCCGATCGGCTGCATCCGCCGGAAGCGCGCGCCCGCAACGGGCCGGGTGCACAACAGCTCCCACATGGCCTGCTCGGCCTGATTGCCGGAACGACGCAGGTCGCGCGCTCGCTCGATACGCTTCTGCAGTGTCCGCCAGCGCTTCCTCTCGCTGCCCTTGGCAGCCAATGGGACGGTGCGGCTCGCATTCATGACCGGCAGAACGCCTCCCCTGTACCCAAAACCCAGCAGGAGGCTAGGCCCGGCCAGACCGGTGTTATGTGGCAATTGCCACAAGTCGCCGCTCAATGGCCGCGGACCACGATCTCCTGCTAACGACCTTGCAGATCGCGGTCTCCCATTGCGTCATGTCGCGTGTGGTCATGCTTCCGCTCCTTGGCGTCAGACGGCGATCACCACGCCGTCATGGCCCGGATCGGCGCCGCCATCGAGGCCGTCATCATGCACGCGGATGCCATGCACGGCGGCGAAGCCGAACGTGTAGGGACTGCGCACCACCGGATAGCCCAATCCCTGCAGCTCCCGCTCGACCCTGAACTGGATTCGGTTGGAGACGTCGATCGTGTCGGAGGTGGCCGAGAAACGCGGGGCACTCACCGCTTCGACCATGGTCATGTCGAAGTCGAGCGCGTTCAACACCGCGTGCAGCACGCCCATGGCGATCTGCGTGGCGCCCGGCGCGCCGATGATGAGATGCGGCTTGCCGTCCTTGAAGATGATCGAGGGCACGACCGAGCTGAAACGTGCCTTGCCCGGCGCGATCGATCCTGCGCGGTCCGGCCGCGGATCGAACACGCCCATGCAGCCATTGTACATGAAGCCCAGGCCCGGCGTGACCACGCCCGAGGGCATGCCGAGCGAATGGGTCATGGTGAAGCAGTTGCCCTCCTGGTCGAGGACGGAGATGTGCGTGGTGTCCTTGGAAACCGCGCCCGAGTTGAAACGCGGGACCTCGGCCTTCACGCCGCGCACGATCTCTCCGGCCATCGTCTTGGCGTAGGACTTCGAAATCAGTCGCTCGACCGGCACGTCGACGAACTTCGGATCGCCGACATAGGCGTCCTTGTCGATCGTGGCGCGCTTCATGGCCTCACTGACGATGCGGACATACTCCGTCGAATTGTGCTCCAGTCCGCCGAGGTCGAAGTTCTCCAGGATGTTCAGCATCTCGAGCAGCATGACGCCACCGCCGGGTGGCTGGTTGGTCGAGACGCGATAGCCGCGGTAGTCGCCCCACAGCGGAGGATTGCGCACCGGCTTCCACGCCTTCAGGTCCTCGGCGGAGAGCAGCGCGTCGTTCTTCTTCATGTCCTCCGCAATCGCCCGGCCGACTTCGCCCGAGTAGAAGACATCGGCGCCGTCCTTGGCGATGGCGCGCAGCACCTGGCCGTAGTCGCGGTTGACGACGCGGTCGCCGACGCGCTTCGGTGTGCCGTCGGCGCGGCAGAACAGGGCGCGGGCGGCCGGCGTGAAGCCGGTGCGCTCGTGGTTGGGCGCACGGCCGAAAGCGCCGCCGTCGGACCACCAGTAGTGGACGTGCGGGCGCACGGTCCAGCCGCCCTCGGCCCAGGCGATGGCGGGCTCGACGATGCGCGACCACGGCAGGCTGCCGTGCTCCTTGTGCGCCTCGTAGTACATTTTCAGGTTCGCCGGCGCGCAGATCGACTTGTAGCCTATGTCGTTCACCCTGCCCTTGAGAATGAAGCCATAGCCGTCGCGCGCCTCGCTCTCGATCAGGTTGGCCCACATGTCGGGCCGCGCGCCGAGCGGCGCCGGAGCATGGGCGTCGATGTAGCCGTGGAATTTCTTGCCCGGCATATAGATGCCGCAGGAGCCGAAACCGGCGATGCCGCACATCATCGGATCGACCACACCCTGCACCAGCGCGCAGGCGATGCCGGCATCGACCGCATTGCCGCCTTCGCGCAGGACGTCGGCGCCTGCTTCGGTCGGCTCCGGCTGCGGAGCCACGATCATCGCCTTCCTGGCGTAACGCACTTTGATTTCCTCCCGATTGTCTTCCTGAGCGTAGCGAAGGATCTCGTGCCGTTTCTAGCGGCGACGAGGTCTTTCGCTACGCTCAGGGCGCCAAAAACATCAGTCCCATCCATACCTCTTTCGCAGCACGGCTGTGGCCGGTGCGAGCGCCAGCCCCTTGCCTTGAACACCGGGCAACCATTCGCCGAGTGCCTGCAGGGTCGCTTCGTGAGGATGGCCGATCACCACGACGAAACCCTGGCGGCGGGCTATCGCCTCGGCCTCGGCGAGCTTCTTGCGAACGGCATCCAGCGTCTCCTCGTCATCGAGGAAGACGTGGCGCACGATGGACGGCACTCCCATTTCGTGGGCGAGCTGGTCGCCCACCGACTGCGCGCTGGTCCGCGAATCGAGGAACATCAGGCCGCGGCCCTTGAGCTGGCGCAGCACGGTTTCCATGCCCGGCCTGAAGGCGGTGAAACGGCTGCCCATGTGGTTGTTGACGCCGGCGAAGCCGTCGAAACTGTCGAGGGCGGCGTTGGTGCGCTGACGCAGCTCGGTATCGTTCAACGAGACCAGGAGCGCATTGGGTCCGGGATCATTGCGCCCGTTGGGCTCCATCGGCAGGTGCAACATCAGTTCGTGCCCCTTCCCTCGCGCCACCTTCGCCTGCTCGCGCAGGTCCTTGGCATAAGGCAGGAACGAAAGGGTGAGCGGTCCCGGCAGCTCCCAGGCCCGCTTCGACCGCGGGCGATCCAGGCCGACATCGTCGATCACGACCGCAACCAGCGGCTTGCTGTTGAGGTCGCGGAACGGCACGGCGTTCCTGCGCCACGTCTCCGCACTCGATGCCGCGGCGGCAAGCTGTACCTTGGCCCGCGGCTTCTCCTCCAAAGTCGGCCGCGACTGACCCGGCTCGACTTCGGTGTACTTGGGCAGGTCGGGCAAGTCCTCGATGCGAGCGTACTTCGGCACGGTCCCAGGTCCAGCCGTGGAGCCGCGCTTCATGTCGTCCAGCGTGTCGCGCACCACGCGGTCGCCATCGCCGGCGCCCAGGCGCTCTGCCAGCCAGTAGCCGCAGACCAGGCTGGTGCCGAACAGCAGCAGCGCCCCGGCCACGATGCCGACCCAACGGCGGGCGTAGAGCCAGGCAGACAGCCCATCGAACCGCTGCCGGAGGCGCTCGCCGAGGCCGGGCGGCAATTGCGGACTCTTTCTGTTCGCCTTCCTACTTCTGTTCTTCCTAGACGCCATCTGAGCAGTCAGTTCTAAAGCCTTGGCCTGTCGCCATTATTCTGCCTCAGTATACGCCAGCGGATAAAGCATTGGCTACGCCGAGGCCATCGGCTTCACGACGCGGATATCGGGCTCGCCAAATCGTCCGCTCTCGCGCTCGAAGCCCATGCGCTTGGTAAGATCGAGCATCTTGTGGTTCTCGCGCAGCACATGGCCGATGACCCGCTTGATGCCGCGGACCTTGGCGTAGTGCAGCACGTGGTTGAGCAGTAGCGTGCCGTAGCCATGGCCTTGGCGGTCGGAAGCCACGACCAGCGCGAACTCTGCCTGCTCGAAGCCGGGATCGGCGGCGAGCCGGCCCACTCCCAGAAGCTCCTCGCCGTCGAGCAGCAGGAAAGCCATCTCGCGATCGTAGTCGATCTGCGTCAGGCGCGCCGCCAGTTCGTGGCTGAGCTCGCGGATGGGTCCGAAGAAACGCAAACGGATATCCTCGGGCGTCAGCCGGCGCGAGAAAGCGTGGATCAGCGGCTCATCGTCGGGCCGGATCGGGCGGATGAAGAGCTTGTTGCCGTCACGATCGACGGTCTCGGTCTCGAGTTCGACCGGATAGGGCTTTATGGCGAAGCGTGCGGCCCGCTCCTGTGCCTCCGGCGGACGCACGACGATGCGGGCATCGAGCGCGATCACCCCCTCCTCATCCGCGAGCAACGGATTGATGTCGAGCTCGGCGATCTCGTCGACGTCGGCGATGAGCTCGGAGAGGCGGATCATGACATCGCACACCGCGCCGCGATTGGCCGGCGACCGATCGCGGTAGCCGCGCAGAAGGCGGTCGACCCGGGTACGGCTCAACGCATCCTCGGCCAGCACCGGGTCGAGTGGCGGCAGCGCCAGCGCGCGATCGTCGACCACTTCGGCCGCGACGCCACCATGACCCACCATCAGGATCGGCCCGAACACCGGATCTTCCGCGGCGCCCACAATCAGCTCGATGGCATGCGGCCGCTTGATCATGGGCTGCACGACGAAACCGTCGATCCTGGCCTTGTTGGCCAGCACCTGGGCCTTGCCGGTCATGTCGCGAACCGCGTCGAGCACCGCCTGCCCGGACGACAGATCGAGCGCCACGCCGCCGACATCGCTCTTGTGAGTGATGTCGCGCGACAGGATCTTCACCGCCACGGGAAAACCCACGCGCACGGCCGCCGCGACCGCTTCGGCGCCGTCGAGCACGACTTCGGTCGGCACCACGGGAATGCCGTAGGCCGCCAACACGCGCTTGGACTCGGGTTCGCTCAGGACGCCGCGCCGCTGCTTCAGCGCGCCCGCCACGATCGCCTGCACGAGCGCGGTGTCGGAGCGGGTCTGCGGCACCGAGGGCGGCGTCTGCTGGAGCGCACGCTGGCCGCGACGGTACTGCACGATATGCATGAAGCCGCGCACCGCGCGCAGGGGCGTGTCGTAGGCCGGGATGCCGGCCTGGTGCAGGACGTTGCGGCCGGCCTGCGCCTCCGGCCCACCGATCCAGCAGCCGATCACCGGAACGACCTTGGCACCCGCCGCCCCGGCGACAGCGCGTGCTGCATCGACCGACGAAGTGAGCGCCGTCGGCACGTTCATCGCCAGCACCGCGCCGACGCCGCGATCGTCGGCCAAGGCGTCGAGCGCGGCCGCATAGCGCGGGCCGTCGGCGTCGCCCACGATGTCGACCGGGTTGCCGTGCGACCAGGCACGCGGCAGGACCTTGTCGAGCACGCCGAGCGTGCGCGGCAACAGCGACGCGAGCTCGCCGCCTTCATCCATGAGCAGGTCCGTGGCGATGATGCCGGTGCCGCCGCCGTTGGTCAGGATGGCCAGCCGCTCGTTGCGCGGCGCGGCGCCATGGCCCAGCGTCTCGGCGGCGTCGAACAGCTCTCCCAGGCCATCCACGCGCACCAGGCCGGCGCGCGCGAAGGCTGCGTCATAGACCGCGGCGGAACCCGCCATGGCCCCGGTATGCGAGGCCGCGGCCTTGGCCGCCGCCGCATGGCGCCCCGCCTTCAGCACGATCACCGGCTTCACGCGGGCGACGCTGCGCGCGGCCGACATGAACTTGCGCGCCTGGGTAATGCCCTCGACATACATCAACACGGCGCGCGTGTCGTAGTCGCGCGACAGCATGTCGAGAACGTCGCCGAAATCGACGTCGCTCATGTCGCCCATGGAGATCAGGTGCGAGAAGCCGATGTCCTGCGCGGTACCCCAGTCGGCGAGCCCGGCCAGCACCGCGCCCGACTGCGCCACGGCGGCGATGCGGCCGCCCTTCAGCTGCGTCGGCCCGAAGCTGGCGTTGAGGCCGATCCGGGGGGCGGCATAGCCGATGCAGTTCGGCCCCACGATCCGAAGCAAATGCGGCTGAGCGGCGCGCAGGATGCGCTTGCGCCAACGCGTATTGTCGTCGCCGCCGTTCACGCCGCCGGGTCCGGCGGTGATGACGACGGCGACGCGCGTGCCTCGCTCGCCCAACTCCAGCACCAGGCGCGGGACGGTCTCCGGCGGCGTCATGATGACGGCGAGATCGGCTGGCTGCTTCAGCTCGGCCAAGCTCTTCAGTACTGGGCGGCCTGCGATGTCACCGCCCTTGATGTTGACCAGGTTGATGTCACCCTGGAAGTTGCCGGCCAGAAGATTGCGCGTTACGGCTTCGCCGAGCGAGCCCCGTCGCGCGCTCGCGCCGATTGCCACGACCGAGCGCGGCGACATCATCTTGTCGAGGTTGCGGGTGGACATCGTTTGGTCCCGTGCCGACAATCGAGGCACAGCCATGGCAGCGAATCGCGATCCGGACAAGGTCGAGACCGTCGCAGTACAGTTGCGTCTCGATCGCATTCCGCGACTGTACAATTGGCTCGACCCCTCTCCCTTTCAGGAGAAGGAACTGGACGCCGCAGCCGACGAGTACATCGTGGGCTCGGCCGAGGATGCCGGCAAACGCCCCATCCGGCTGGTGGTCATGCTACCCGCCGAAGAGCTGGCGCGACCTGAGGCCGAGCAGATCCCCGCGTCCATTCGTCATCACTTCGCGCTTCGCCGCGACAGCGAGCGGCGGTTGTTGCGCAGCACGTGGCAGCGCGGACGCACGGCGTTGCTGATTGGCGTCACATTCCTCGCCGGCTGCCTGCTCGCGCGCAGCATCTTATTCGCTTCCAACTCGGCGGCAGCGCACATCGTGGCCGAGGGATTGCTGATCGTCGGCTGGGTCGCCATGTGGGGACCGCTCGAAATCATCCTGTACGGCTGGTGGCCGATCTACAGCCGCTATCAGCTGTTCGATCGCCTGGCCCGGCTGGAAGTCGTATTGCGTCCGCTCAAATGACCTGCGGGCCGTTCATCAACACCAAGCCGACCACGATCACTGCAGCCGCTGCCACGCGCCGCGCGCCGAACGGCTCACCCAGTAGCAGCGTGCCCATCAGCGCGCCGAACAGCACCGAGGTCTCGCGCAGGGCCGCGACATGCGCCATCGGGCCCAGCACCAGCGCATAGATCGCAATGCCGTAGCCCGTATTGGCAATCAGGCCGCCGATCACGCCGCGCCGCCACTTCATCCGCAGATGTGCCCATACGGTGTCCGGCCGACGCGCCACCGCCAGCACCAGCAACCACGGCCCCTCGATGATGCACAGCCAGGCGATGTAGGACAGGCGGTGCTCGAAGGTCGGGCCGGCGGCGCGCACGCCCAAACCATCGGCGATGATGTAGCCCGCAATCGTGATGCCGGTCAGCACCGCGAAGAGCGTGGCGAGCCCATGCCGCCCGCCCGGGCGCGGGACGGCCGACCTGAGCGGCATGGCGAGCGCGATCAGGCCGCAACTCAACAGCACGACGCCGAAAATGTCCTGCGCCCGCAGGTGTTCGCCGATGAAGCGGCCGGACACCAGCGCCACCAGCAGCGGCCCCAGTCCACGGGCGATCGGATAAGTATGGCTGAGGTCGCCGTACGAATAGGCTTTCAGCAGAAACACGTAATAGAGGACGTGGATCGCCACTGACGAGGCCAGGTACTTCCACGCGGCCGGCTCGATCGCCGGCAGGAACGGCACGGCGACCAGGCCCATCACGGTGCCGGTGGTCATGATCACGCCGAAGGTCGTCAGACGGTCCGACGTGTCGGACTTCAGCAACGCATTCCATGAAGCGTGCATCAGGCCCGCGAGCAGCAGCAGCCCGACGATGAGGGGTTCGACGACCAATTTCGTTTCTTCGTTGTCTTGCGGCCGTCACATTAGCGTAATTGTGCGGCGATGCGGCTACGAAGTTTTCGAGGTCTCATGCAGGCGGCCGAGGCGGCCGCTCATCGGCGCATCGATGCGGAAGCGCAGGCCCTCGGGCGCATGGACCATCCGCGACTGTCCCTCGACGTCGGCGAAGGCGCGCTTCATCAGTAGCGTGCCGAAGCCGCTGCGCATAGGGGGTGCGACGCGTGGGCCGCCCATCTCCTCCCATTTGAATTTGAAACGCCGCTCGCCGTTCTCGCCGCGATAGGACTTCCACGACACGCGCGTCCTACCCTCGCTGCTCGAAAGCGCTCCGTACTTGGCGGCGTTGGTGGCGAGTTCGTGCAGCACCAGGCTGAACGGCACCACAGCCGAGGCCGCCACCTTGAACGGCTGGCCCGTGATCTCGACGGCCTCGTCTGCCGCGAACGGCCCCACGATGCGGCGCGTAAGGTCGGCGAGATCGGCCGATTCGTCGCGCGTCAGCAGGTCATGCGCGTTGGCGAGCGCCAGGATGCGGCCCTCGAAGGCCTTCAGGAATTCCGCATTGGTGACTCCGCCTTGCGAGGTCTGCGAGGCGATCGACAGCACCGCGGCGAACAGGTTCTTCAGACGATGCTGCATCTCGCCGACAATCAACTTCTGGCGTTCCGCCGCACGGTGCCGTTCCAGGACAAAACCCGAAAGCCTGGCGCCGATCGCCTCGATCTCCTCGGGCCACGGGTCGGGGGCTGCGTCCTTGAATGCAATGAAGAAGCTGCCGAGCGCACGCCCGTCTGCCGAGCACACCGGCCGGGAGCGAATGGCGCGAACGCCGTGGTCGGTGTTGAGCTTGCGCCACAGGGGGTCGAACCGCTCGTCGTTCTCGACATCGCTGCTCGAGATCGGTGCTCCACCGAAAACCGCGGCCGCACAGGTGCCGGCGTGCGGCGGCCCGACCTCGACGCCGGGAATGCCCGAGGCAAAGGTCGGAGCTTCCGGCATCACGCAATGCTCGAAGGTCATGCCGCCACGGTCGAGGACAGTGACACCCGCCATGCTGCCGGGCACGAACGCCTCGGCCAGGCGGCAGATCTTCGCCAGCACGTCGTCGAGCGGCGCGTCGCGCACGATCATCTCGAGTACGGCCACTTGCTGCTCGAGCAGCCTGGCAGCCTGCGTCGTATCCGGCACGATTCTCCCCTGTAGCGTGCTGTACCGTAGCGCCTCGATCGCCTCCTTGCACGAGACTCTATCGACACTTGCGATGAAGAATGGGAGTCGCAGCTCTGGCACTCGGCCCCTATAATTGCTGCCAGCAATTGGGGGGCCACCGTGCTTCTGTTGATCGATAACTACGACAGTTTCACCTATAACCTCGTCCACTTCCTGGGTGATCTGGGCGCGCGCTGTGTCGTCCATCGCAACGACCAGATAACGGTCGATGAGGCGATGGCGCTGAAACCTGCAGGCATCGTGCTCTCGCCCGGCCCGTGCACGCCCAACGAAGCCGGCATCTGCATGGACCTGATCAAGGCGGCGGCCAAGGCGCAGATGCCGCTGCTCGGCGTCTGCCTCGGCCACCAGGCGATCGGCCAGGTGTTCGGCGGCAAGGTAGTGAGGGCGCCCTCGCCCATGCACGGCAAGCTGTCGGGCATCGAGCATACGAACCAGAGCGTGTTCGAGGACGTGCCGTCGCCTTTCAATGCGACGCGCTATCACTCGCTCGTCGTCGATCGCGCCGGCTTCCCGAAAGACCTCGAAGTCACTGCGGAGACTGGCGAGATCATCATGGGCCTGCGCCACAAATCGCTGCCCATCCACGGCGTGCAGTTCCATCCCGAGAGCATTGCCTCGGAGCACGGCCACAAGATCCTGGAGAACTTCCTCAAGATCGCGGGCGAGCATCCCGGCCAGCAGAACAAGAAGGCCGCGTAGCCACGAGCCCGCTTCGCTCGGGGCGACACACATGCTTCGTCGACGTCTTCTTTGCGCGTTCGGCATCACGGCGGCCATCGCGCCGGGCGCCTTTGCCCAGGCCTGGCCCACCAAGCCCATCAGGATCGTCGTGCCCTTCCCGCCCGGCCAGTCGACCGACATCCTGGCGCGCGTGATGGCCGACCAGCTCACCAGGGCGCTGGGCCAGCAGGTCGTGGCCGAGAACCGGCCGGGCGCGGGTGGCAGCATCGGCGCCGATGTCGTCGCCAAGGCGGCGCCCGATGGTTACACGCTGCTGATGGTGACGATCTCGACGCACGGCATCGCGCCCGCGATCTATCCCAAGCTGCCCTATGACACGCAAAAGGACTTTGCCCCGATCGCCAATATCGGGCTGACGCCACAGGTGCTGATGGCGAGCCTCAGGAGCGGCATCACCTCGGTGTCGGATCTCGTCGCCAAGGCGAAGGCTGGCGCCGACCTGAACTACGGCTCGTCGGGCAACGGCTCGGCGAGTCACCTGGCCGTCGAGATGCTGAAGAGCGCGGCCGGCATCAAACTGACGCACGTGCCGTTCAAGGGCAACGCCGATGCGCTGATGACGCTGCAGGCAGGCGATATCCAGGTGATGTCCGACGCCGTGCCCGACGCCCCGGGCCGATCAACACCGGCAAGGTGAAGGCGATCGGCATCGCCGACCAGCGGCGTTCTCCCTTCCTGCCCGACCTTCCGACCGTGGCCGAACAGGGCATCCAGGGTGTCGTCGCCGTTGGCTGGATCGGGTTATCGGCGCCGGCACGCACGCCCGATCCCGTCCTCGACAGGATCAGCGCCGAAGTCATGAAGATCCTCAAGGAGCCCGAGGTGCTGGAGAGGCTCAAGAGCCTTTCCTTCGTGCCAGCCAAGGAATCGCGCCAGGAGTTCGAGGCCTACATTGCCCTCGAGAACGTCAAGTGGAAGAAGATCGTCCAGGATGCTGGCGTGAAGATCGAATAGCGTAACCAGGGACTCCTATCTTCCTCAAAACTCCAGCAGATTGTCCCGCAGGTGCTTATGCGCATATTGCTTGCGCGTCACGCCGCGTCGCTGCAGCTCGGGCACCAGACCGTCGCACACCTCGATGATGTAGCGTCGGTCGAAGTAGCTGTTGAAGATCAGGAAGCCGTCGCCGCCCACCTCCTGCATGATCTCCGCCATCAGGCCGGCGACATGGTCGGGCGTGCCGGTGAAGTCGATGCCGCCCTTGCGCGAATAGCTCTGCAGGATCGAGCGCGGCGTCTTGCCGATCCACTTGGCGAGCGACGATTGATGGCCGTTGGTCGTGAGGTGCGCCGGCAGCGGCTCGTCGAGGTCGAACTTGGAGAAATCGATGCCGGTGAGCCGTGACATGCCCGACAGGTGCAGGTCGAGGTGCTTCTCGGCCTCGGCGGCCTCCATGCGGCTGCGGTCGCGCGCCGCCTCCATGCTGACATCGACGATCGGATGGGCGAGGAACAGCACCTTGATGTCGTCGGGATTGCGGCCGTACTCGGCGGCCTGCTGGCGCACCTTGTCGCGATAGGCCTTCATGCTCTCGATGCTGCCGCCGCCTTCGGTGATGATGGTGTCGGCCCAGCGCGAGGCGAACTGCTGGCCGCGCGGCGAGCCGCCGGCCTGGCAGATCGGCACCCGGCCCTGCGGCGAACGCGGCGCGTTGATCGGCCCACGGCATTTGAAGTACTTGCCCTCGTGGTTGATGGCATGGACTTTCGAGCCGTCGGCGAACATCGGCTTCTCGCGGTCGAGCACGACCGCGTCGGGCTCCCAGGCTTCCCAGAGCTTGGTCACCACTTCGGCAAACTCGTCGGCCACGTCGTAGCGTTCGTCGTGCGGACGATGCTTCTCATGACCGTAATTCTGCGCCGCGCCGTCGTTGCTGCCCGTGACGCAGTTCCAGCCGATGCGTCCCTCGGTCGTGTGGTCGAGCGAGTTGACCAGGCGGGCCAGCAGGTAAGGCGGATACTCCGAGACCGAAAGCGTAGGCACGAGCCCGACGGTCTTGGTCGCCATTGCGAGATACGGCACCAGGACCGCCGGATCGAGCTTGGGCGCACTTGCGGCGTACTGGAGATAGGAATTGTGGGAGCCCTGGTAGGTGTAGGGCACGTTCGAGGAATCCTCGATGATCATGTAGTCGAAGCAGGCCCGGTCCATGCCCTTGGCCAGGTCGACGAAGATGTCCGGCATCATCCAGCGACTGACGTCGCTGCCGGGAAAGTCGCTGCGCCAGCTCTTGGGACCATAGCCCTGCGACAGGAACCAGGCGAGATGGAACGGCTTCTTCATGCGTCGAACCTCACGCTATTGCTGCCGGTTCCCATGCAAGAATCAAGCAGAGACTTCGCCCTCTGGCAGGGCGGGCAAACTTGGGGCATGACTGGGCCTCGGAGTTTCGCATGCTCGTGACCCAGCAGAAGATCCTGCGTCGCTTCTGGTACCCGATCGTCCCGTCGGGCCGGCTGACCGACACGCCGTTTTCCTTCACATTGCTCGCCACCGACATCGTTCTGTTCCGCGACGGCAGCGGCCATGCGTCGGCGCTGATCGACCGCTGCTGCCATCGCACCGCCCGGCTGAGCCAGGGCTGGCTCGACGCCGGCAACATCGTCTGCCCCTATCACGGCTGGACCTATGCCGCCGACGGCAGGTGCGTGCGCATCCCGCAGCGGCCCAACGGCGATCCGGGCAGGAACATCGCCGTCGAGTCGTTCCGCTGCACAGAGCGCTACGGCATCGTCTGGGTGGCGCTCGACGAGCCGCTGGCGCCGATCCCCGACTGGCCGGAGGAGACCGACCCGGGGTACCGCCGCATCGACCAGTTCTACGAGGCGTGGAACTGCGCGGGGCTCAGGCTGATGGAGAACAGCTTCGACAACGCACACATCCATTTCGTGCATCGCAACACGTTCGGCGACATCAACAACCCCGATCCGCCCGAGCCCGTCATCGACCGCCTGGACTACGGCTTCGTCGCCCGCTCCGACGTGCCGGTGTTCAACAACGAGCAGCAGAAGCAGAACCTGCGCGACGATTCAGCGTTCACCATCCGCCACATGACGGCGCACTGGTACATGCCCTTCCTGCGTCGGCTGCACATCCGCTACCCGAGCGGGCTCGACCACATCATCATCACTGCGGCGACACCGATTAGCGACGGGCAGTCGCAGATCGTGCAGTTCTGCTTCCGCAACGACGGCGAGGCCGAGGCGCCGGCCGCCGGCATCATCGCCTTCGACCGTCGCGTGACGGCCGAGGACCGCGCGGTCCTCGAAGGCACCGATTTCGACGTCCCGCTCGCGGTGCATTCGGGCATCGAGCGCCATATGCCGTCCGACCAGCCGGGAATACTGATGCGTCGCATGCTGCTCGACCTCTTCGCCGCCCATGGTGAGACCGAACAGACGGGACATTCGGTGCGACGGGCGACCGAATAAGGCTATTCGGCGTTCGGTCCTTCTGCGAGCTGCGGCTGCGGCAGCCCGGCGATCTCGGCGATCAGCTTCTTGGTCAGTGCCCGGCCGAACGATTCGTGGCTTTCGGCCACGACGGTGAAGGCGCCAAAGCCGCCGATGACGTTGTCCTGGAAATACTTCTCCAGGCCGCCCAGGGGATGGGTGTGCTCAGGGCGGAAGGACTCGGAAAGCGGCGTGAGGATCACGAGGCCGTTGATGGTGATGCCCTTGGCGAGCGCGTCGTCGCGCGCATCGGTTACCGAGCGGCCGGAATTGTTGTTGCCGTCGCCCGAGATGTCGATGACGCGCCGCTCCGCTTTGAAGGGCGCGCGCTCGATCTGCTGCACGGAGAAGTCGATGGCGTTGCTGATCGAGGTGCTGCCGGAGAAGGATCTCGGCATCTCGACCAGCTTGCCGCCGAAGCTGCGCGCCGCTTCGCCGTCCCCGATCACGGTCCAGTCTATCACGACGGCCTGCTGGCCCGCCGTTGCCCACTCGAGCAAGCATATGGCGATGCGCCGGTTCGGCCCCGAAGTGATGGCCGCCACCACTTCGGGATGGGTGATGGCGGCGGCGGCGCCTTCGCGCTGCAGCTTGAACTTGGGCTCGGTCACGCTGCGCGAAACGTCGGCCGCGAGGACCAGCAGCAGGTCGACGGGCTCGGCCGCTCGCGCCGACGGAGGCGAAAGCGCCACCGCCAAGCTCAGCAGCGCAACTACTACTTTCGTCACACGGGTCATTTGCCGATCCATCCAGGCCCCGTACAGCCTAGAGCGGTTCGTGGCGCTAGTCAGCCGCCGCGAACATTTTGCGCAGCGGGCCCATGTCGGCTATACGCTGCATCCAGGCGAACGAGCCCTCCTCCTTCATCGTCCGCGCACCGCCGACGAAGGCGGCGAGCGCCAGGCGGTTGAGGGCGCCGCCGACGCTGATGCGCTTGGCCCCGGCCGCCGCCACTTCGGCCACGGTGATGCCGGCCTCCAGGCAGCCGGTCACCACGTTGAGCGGCCGGTCGACCGCCTCGACTACGGCGCGGATCTCGGCCGCGGTCTTGAGGCCCGGCGCATAGAGGACCTCGGCCCCCGCCGCCGAATACGCCTTCAGGCGGTGGATGGTGTCGGCCATGTCGTTGCGGCCGCGTATCAGGTTCTCTGCCCGTGCCGTCAGCACGAAAGCCACCGGCAGGCTCTTGGCCACGGCGACGGCGGCGCGCACGCGCTCCACGGCCAGGTCGAAGTCGTAGATCGGCGTTCCTTTGTCGCCTGAGTAGTCCTCGATGGAGCCGCCGGCTAGCCCGGCTTAAGCCGCCAGGCGGATCGTCTCGGCCGCGGCAGCCGGTTCGTGGGCGAAGCAGTTCTCGAGGTCGGCGTTCACCGGCAGGTCGGTTGCCTGCACGATCTCGCGGGCGTTGGCGAGCACCTGCTCGCGCGTCACGCCGGCGCGCCCGAGATTGTTGGCCACGCCGAGGCTGGTGGTCGCCAGCGCCTCGTAGCCCAACCCAGCCAGGATCTTGGCCGTTCCCGCATCCCACGGGTTAGGGATGAGGAAGCAGCCCGGCCGCTGATGCAATGCCCGGAAAGCCGCTGTCTTTTCTGCCAGGGTGCGCATGTGCTTTCTCCTTCGATCGAAGCGAGGATCGCTGTCGGACATCCTTCTGTCGAATGCATAGTATTGCCACCGGCATCAGGAAAACGGATCGATGGACATTGATGGCCTGAAGACCTTCGTCGCCATTGCCGAGCTTGGCGGCTTCACACGCGCCGGAGCTCGGCTGCATCGGTCGCAGCCGGCGATCAGCCGCCGCCTCGGCCTGCTGGAACAGGAGCTGGGCGCCCCCTTGTTCGATCGGCTGCGCGGACGGGCGCGGCTGACCGAGGCGGGCCGCGCTTTCCGTCCACATGCCGAAGCAGCGCTGGCAGCGTTGAAGGATGGTCAGGAAGCCGTGCGCGAGCTGCAGTCGGGTCTGTCGGGCAGCCTGTCGCTCGCCCTGGTCGGCACGCTCGCCGACACCCGCATCGTCGACACGCTCAGCCGCTTTCGTCGGCGGGCACGCAGCGTGCGGCTCGAATTGCGCACCGCCTCCAGTGCGGAGGTGACGGACCTGGTACGCCGGGGCGAGGTTACGCTCGGCCTGCGCTACTTCTTTGCCGAGGGCGCCGATCTCGTCATCCATGCTGCCGGCGCCGAGGCGATGCTGGTCGTCGCGGCCGCGGGCCATCCGCTGGCCGGGCGACGCGTCGGCAACGTCCAGGCACTGCGCGGCGAGCGCTGGATCGGCTTCCCGCCGGTGCGCAACGAGCGCGACTCCTCCGGCCATCTGCTCGCCCGCCAGCTCGTGCTTGCCGGCCTCGACGACGCCGACGTCACCCTGATCGACAGCCTGACCGCGCAGAAGCGCCTCGCCCAGGCGGGCTTCGGCCTGGCGCTGGTGCCGGAAAGCAGCGTGCACGACGAACTGCGCCAGGGCCTGCTGGTGACCCTGGACGTGCCGGCGCTGCGGGCTGTCAATCCGATCACCGCCATCCATCGCCGCAACGGATATCTCAGCCCGGCCGCCAAGGCATTGCTGGCCCTGCTGACCAGCAAGCCGCTGAAGCCGGCAGCCCGGAAGACTAAGCCGCCATCGCCGGCCGCTTCGCCCGCCACGGCATCGCCGTCTCGTAGGCGTGGGCGGCCCGGAACAGCGTCGGCTCGGTGAATGGCTTGCCGGCGAGCTGCATGGACACCGGCAGGCCGCCCTCGCCGAAGCCTGTGCAGATGCTGATGGCCGGGAAGCCCGTGACGTTGCACGGCATGGTGAAGGACGGTTTCTCGATGCCCGACCACTTGGGCACGTTGTCGAGACGCGGCGCCTCGGCCGCCGCCGACGCCATGACGATGACGTCGAGGTCGGCCATCGCCTCGGCCATCTCGCGGCACAGCACGCGGCGACGGCGCGTCGCCTGCACGATATCGGGCCCGGTCAGCATCGCCGCCAGCGCCACGCGATCGCGCAGCATCTCGCTGTAGTCCGTGAAATGCTCGCGCAGCCAGGGACCGTGCAGGGCGAAGGCTTCGGTGACCATGAGCAGCCAGCCGACGGCGAAGTACTCGACCATCGGCGACAGGGTGATGTCGCGGACCTCGGCCCCCTCCTTGCGGAAGAAATCCAGCGCTCCGTCGATGCCGGCGCGCGTGGCGTCCGACGCGCGATTGTCGGTCTCGAAGAAGTGCCGGACCACGCCGACGCGCAGTCCCTTCGCGCCCTTGCCGAGCTCGGCGGTGAAGTCCGGCACCGGGCGGTCGGCGCTCGCCGGGTCCTCGGGATCATGGCCGGCCATGCCCTGCAGCAGCAGCGCGCAGTCCTCCGCCGTCCAGGCCATCGGGCCGGCATGGTCGAGCGAATAGGCCAGCGGCAGGATGCCCACGCGGCTGCACCGGCCATAGGTCGGCTTGATGCCGGCGATGCCGCAGAGCGCCGCCGGGCCGCGGATCGAGCCACCGGTATCCGACCCCGTGCCGCCCATGATGAGTCCGGCCGCGACCGCCGCTCCGGTGCCCGAGGACGATCCCGCCGTGAAGTGCTCGCGGTTCCAGGGATTGCGCGCCGGCGGCCACGGCAGGTCGAACGACGGTCCGCCGAAGGCGAACTCGTGCGTGGCGAGCTTGCCCAGCATCACCGTGCCTGCTTCCGCCCATTTGGCGACGGTGCGCGCGTCGCGCGTCGGCACGTTGTCCTTCAGGAGCTTGGAATGCGCCGTCGTGCGGATGCCCGCGGTGTTGTAGATGTCCTTGTGCGCGATCGGAATGCCGTCGAGCATGCCGCGCAGCGAACCCGACATCTGCCGCGTCTCGGCGGCCTTGGCGTCGGCCAGCGCCCGCTCCTCCGTCACCATGAGGAACGCATTGAGCTGCGGATCGAGGCTTCCGATGCGGTCGAGATGGGTCTTGGCGAGCTCGACCGGTGACAGCTTCTTCGCCGCAATCAGCTTAGCCGCTTCGGCGATGGTCAGGATCGACATCACTTCTGCTCCACGTCGAAGGTAAGAGCGGGCTCGGCCTCGCGCGGAAGCGGCGCGTTTACGCGCTCGATGAGGCGCTGGAAGATCGCGGCGCCCGGCAGGATCCCCTTCACCTGGTCCGGCGTCAGGGAGAGCCCGGCGCGCTTCAGGATGGCAGCGAGTTCGGTTTCGTCGATCGAGTGAGGCACGGGCATTCCTTTCGTCTTCCGGAGGGCGCACGATAGCGCATGATCATCGATCGCATAGACCCTATCGCTCTGCGGATTCCGAAGTCGACG
>JAEZIF010000457.1 GCA_023416135.1 Pseudomonadota bacterium | reverse complement strand
GGCTCGTCGAGCGCGCGATAGTCGCCGAGGCCCGCGGCGTCGACGAGCCCGGCCACGACGCGCTCGTGGACATCCGAGTTCTGCCGCAGGTCGAGCGAGGCGAGATGGAACCCGAAGACGTCGACCGCCCGGCGCAGGGCGCGCAGGCGGCCGCGCGCCAGCGCCCCCGAGCCATTCGCCGACAGCGATGCAAAGATCGTGTCGAGATCGGCCATGAAATCGTTCACCGAGTCGTAGGCCGGCGCCGGACCGACCGGCGGATGCGGCGGTTCCAGCTTGTCGAGCGCCCAGGCGGTGGCGGTGAGACGCGCATAGATGCCGACGATGGCGCGGCGATAGGGTTCGGCCTGCCGTTCGACCGCATGATCGGGCGAGTGCTCGGCCAGCGCGCGCAAGCCGTCGGACACGCTCACGATGCCGCCGTCGAGCGACAACTCGCTGCCCAGTTGGTGCAGCTCCTCGAGATAGAAGCGCATGGTGCGCTCGCTCTGCATGGCGAGCGTCTGGCGCGTGACCTCGGCGGTGACGAACGGATTGCCGTCGCGGTCGCCGCCGATCCAGCTCCCCATGCGCAGGAAGGACGGCACCTTGATGTCCTGCCACGCAGGGTCGGTGGCGCCGAGCAGGCGTTCGAGATCGGCATAGAACAGCGGCAGGGCGCGCAGGAAAGTGTAGTCGTAGTACGACAGGCCGTTGGCGACCTCGTCGATGACCCGGAGTCGCGTGCCGCGCACCAGGCGGGTCTGCCACAGGGTGAGCACGTTGCGGCGCAGCGCCCGGCGATTGGCAGCAAGCTCCTCGGGCGTGAACTCGACCCGGTCGCGCTCGTCGAGCAGGCGGGCGATCTCCATCTCGCGGTCAATCGAGCTCTTGCGGCGAATCTCTGTGGGATGGGCCGTCAGCACCGGGCTGCAGAGCGCGCGGTCGAAGAAGTCCTGAAGCTGCCGGCGGCCGAGGCGCGCCTGGCGGGCGCGGCCCAGGGCGTAGGCCATGGTGCCCGGCCGCGGCGGCGCCTCGGCCTTGGCGTAAGCGCGCGTGCGGCGGATGTGGTGCTGGTCCTCGGCGATGTTGGCGAGATGCGAGAAATAGCCGAAGGCGCGGATGATGCGCAGCGCCCGGTCGGTCGGCAGGCTGCTCATGATCCTCTGCAGCTCGTGGCGCGCGGCCTCGTCGGCATTGCGATGGAACTGAACGCCGGTGCGGCGGATCTGCTCGACAAGCTCGAAGACCTCGTCGCCCTCCTGGTCACGCACCGTGTCCCCGAGGATCCGGCCGAGCAGCCTGATGTCGTAGCGCAGCGGCGCGTCTTTTTCGGTCGGCTCGATAGGGTCCAGGCGATCCATGGGCGGTCCGTCAGGGTATTTCGATTACACCGTCACCGCCGGCATAGAGCCTGTCGACCAGCGCGCGGCGCCGTTCGAGCGCGGCCCGCTGGTTGATGTAGCCCTTGTCGGTGATCTCGTGACCGTCGACCGACGGCGGCTCGGCCATCAGGATCGCACGCCTGACCCGCATCGACGAGCCCTTGCACTCGGCGTTCATGCGGGCGAGCCCATCGCGCAGGGCCGCGACCACGGCGGGATGGGCCAGCAGCTCGTCCGTCGTCAGCCTGGCGCCGTCATCGTCGGCGAGGCGCCGGCAGGCGGCGAGGTTGGGGAAACCCAGCAGCCCGACATACTCGCGGTCCTGGCCGCAGATCACGGCGTCCTGCAGCACCGGCGAGGCGGCGGCGATCGCCGTGGTGCGCAAGGTGCCGACGAGCACGAAGGTGCCGCTCATCAGCTTGAAATCCTCGACGACGCGGCCGTCGAAGATCAGGCCCCAGCTCGGATCGTCGGGATCGACGAAGCGGCCGGCGTCGCCGATCTTGTAAAAGCCCTCCTCGTCGAACATCTGGGCGGTGAGATCGGGCCGGCGGAAATAGCCCGGCGTGACGATCACGCTCTTGAGGCGGAGCTCATAGCGGCCCTCCTCGCCCGTCGGCACGAGCTTGAGCTGCACGCCGGGGTACGGCAGCCCGATCAGGCCGACGCGCTCGGACGCCCAGTGCACCGTGGTCGCCGTCGGCGCGGTCTCGGTCGAGCCCCAGCCGGTGACGAACGGCAGGCGGTAGCCGGTGTGCTTCACCGCCAGCGCCTCCATGCGCTCGTAGAGGTCGTTCGGCAGCGTGGCGCCGCCATAGGCCAGCGAATTGAGGTTCTTGAAGAAGCGCTGGGCGAGCGCGTCGTCCTTCTCCAGCGCCGTTGCCAGCATGGCGTAGCCCGCCGGGACATTGGCGAAGTAGGTCGGCGAGATCTCGCGCAGATTGCGCAGCGTCTCCTCGAACAGGCCGGGCAACGGCTTGCCGTCGTCGATGTAGGTCGTGCCGCCCTCGGCCAGGTTGCCCTGGAAGGTGGCATTGCCGCCCATCGTGTGATTCCACGGCAGCCAGTCGAGCATCACGGCCGGCGGATCGGAGGCCTTGCGGACGCGCCCCATCTGGCCCATCGCCAGGTTGGCGCACATCATCTCCTGGGTGTTGATCACCGCCTTGGGCATGCCCGTGCTGCCCGAGGTGAACAGGAACTTGGCCGTCGTCTTGCCGTCGATCTGCTCGATCGAGCGTGCGACGGCGTCGGTCGCCTTCGTCGCCACCAGCTCGCTCCACGGCAGCGACTGCATCTCGGGCGGCGCCTTGTCGACATGCACCAGCAGCACGCCCTCGAGATCGAGGGCGGCGAGCGCGCGGGCATAGATCTCGCCGTTCTGCACGAAAACCAGCCCGGGCTTCACGAGGTCGAAGACGTAGCGCAACTTGGCGTGGTCCTGGCTCATCACCGAATAGGCGGGCGATACCGGTGCGAGCGGCGCGCGCGCCTGCATGGCCGCCATGGCGAGCAGCGCGAACTCGATGGAGTTGGAGGACAGGATCATGACGGACTTGTCCGGCCCGAAGCCGCGGTCGAGCAGCGCCTGGGTCACTGCATCGACCTGGTGCTTGGCCGCAGCATAGGTGACCTCGAGCCACCGGCGATCCGGCCCGCGGCGCTGTGCCAGCCATACGCGGTCTGGCGTCTCGCCTGCCCACCTGGCGAGGAACGCCGGGACGTGCTTCTCGTAGGGCTTCAGCTGGTGATTCGACTGCAGCAGGATCGTGCCGTCGCCGCGCCGGTCGACCCTGACGTCACGGCTCAGGAAATCGATCGGCTTGAAGGGCGTTTGCATCACACTGTCCAACGCGATACTCCCGGGCGAAATTGGGTTTTGTCGATTAAGGAGGGGGATCCGACGATCGGCAAGGGGAGCCTGGGGTTTGATGCCGCTCAGCAGTTCCGCGGACCGAGGACGCACGACCAATCGCTGGGTTCAGCTCGGTGCAGGCATTGTCTGCATGGTGATGATCGCCAACCTGCAATACGGCTGGACGTTGTTCGTGCACCCCATCAACGAGAAGTTCGGCTGGGGCCGCTCGGCCGATCCAGGTCGCCTTCACCATCTTCGTGCTGACCGAGACCTGGCTGGTGCCGTTCGAGGGATGGATCGTCGATCGGCTGGGTCCCAAGCGCGTGGTGTTCCTGGGCGGCGTGCTGGTCGCTCTCGCCTGGTCGATCAACTCCATTGCCGATTCGCTCGCCCTGCTCTATCTCGGCGCCGCCGTCGGCGGCATCGGCGCGGGCTGCGTCTACGGCACGTGCTTCGGCAACGCCCTGAAGTGGTTTCCCGACCGGCGCGGCCTCGCCACCGGCCTGACCGCGGCGGGCTACGGCGCGGGTTCGGCCTTCACCATCATTCCGATCTACAGCACGATCCAGGAGTTCGGCTTCCAGGCGGCTTTCCTGTGGTTCGGCCTCGGTCAGGGCGTCATCGTCTGCCTGGCGTGCCTGGCGATCGCCTCGCCGCGTCCCGGCAAGACGTCGCCGCCGTCGCGACGCGTCCGCCAGACCACCTACGATTACACGCCGGCGCAGATGCTGCGCTCGCCGTTCTTCTGGCTGCTCTACGGCATGCTGGTTCTGGTGGCATCCGGAGGCCTGGTGTTCACCGCCCAGCTCGGGCCGATCGCGCGCGACTTCCATGTCGCCGACGTCCGCGTCAGCCTGCTCGGGATCACCTTGCCCGCGCTGACCTTCGCCCTCACTCTCGACCGCATTACCAACGGCATCATCCGGCCGGCGAGCGGCTGGATCTCCGACCATCTCGGCCGCGAGACCACGATGTTCGGCATTTTTGCCCTGGAGGCCGTCGGCATCTGGGCATTGAGCGTATGGGGGCACGATCCCTTGATGTTCGTCGTGCTGGGCGGCGTGGTCTTCCTGGCCTGGGGCGAGGTGGCGAGCCTCTTCCCGACGACCTGCGCCGACTATTTCGGCACCAAATACGCCACCACCAATGCCGGCCTGCTCTATACCGCCAAAGGCACCGCCTCGATGCTGGTTCCGCTGGCCAGCCTGCTGGCCGCAGCCACCGGACACTGGCATGACGTTTTCATGATCGCAGTGGCGATGAACGCCGCGGCGGCCCTGCTGGCCATCGCCGTGCTGCGCCCGCTGCGGTGCGCCTACCGGGAGCGACATGCATAGCCGTCGGCAGGCGCGCTCCGGTCCGCTCCGCGAACCCGTCGGGAAGCAGGGTGCGGCCTGAACGACCGTTCACATGGCCGGGGTTTTCCGCCAGAGTCCGGCGCAGCACATAGGGAGACTCGGATGGATTTCGAATACTCGGACCGCACCAAGGAGCTGGTCGAGAAGCTCAACAAGTTCATGGACGAGGTCATCTATCCGGCCGAGCCCGTCTACGAAGAGCAGATGGAGAAGGCCAAGGACCGCTGGCAGCCCCCCAAGGTGATCGAAGACTGCAAGGCCGAAGCCAAAAAGCGGGGCCTGTGGAACATGTTCCTCCCCGCCGACCGCGACTCCGGCGACACGCACGGCACGATGGGCCTTTCCAACCTCGAATACGCGCCGATCTGCGAGGTGCTGGGCCGCTCCTCGATCGCCTCGGAGGCGGTCAATTGCTCGGCGCCCGACACCGGCAACATGGAAGTGTTCGCCCGCTACGGCTCGGCCGAGCACAAGGAGAAGTGGCTGAAGCCGCTGCTCAACGGCGAGATCCGCTCGTGCTTCGCCATGACCGAGCCGGCGGTCGCCTCGTCCGACGCGCGCAACGTCGAATGCCGCATCGAGGCCGACGGCGACAGCTATGTCATCAACGGCCGCAAGTGGTGGTCGTCGGGCATGGGCGACCCGCGCTGCAAGGTCATCATCCTGATGGGCAAGAGCGATCCCAACGCGCCGGCCTATCGCCAGCAGTCGATGATCGTGGTGCCGCGCGACACGCCGGGCATCAAGATCGTCAAGATGCTGCACGTGTTCGGCTATGACGACGCCCCGCACGG
>JAEZIF010000455.1 GCA_023416135.1 Pseudomonadota bacterium | reverse complement strand
TGGAGAAGGTGGTCGACACGCTGATCGTCATCCCCAACCAGAACCTGTTCAAGATCGCCAACGAGAAGACGACCTTCGCCGACGCCTTCAAGATGGCCGACGACGTGCTGCACATGGGCGTGCGCGGTGTCACCGACCTCATGGTCATGCCGGGCCTGATCAACCTCGACTTCGCCGACATCCGGACGGTGATGGGCGAGATGGGCAAGGCGATGATGGGCACCGGCGAGGCCGAAGGTCAGGATCGCAGCCGCGTTGCGGCCGAGAGCGCGATCTCCAACCCGCTGCTGGAAGATCATTCGATGAAGGGCGCCAGGGGCGTGCTCATCAACATCACCGGCGGCCTCGACATGACCCTGCACGAGGTCGACGAAGCGGCCAACCGTATCCGCGAAGAAGTCGACGCCGATGCCAACATCATCTTCGGCTCGACCTTCGACGCCACGATGCAGGGCCGCATGCGCGTGTCGGTGGTCGCCACCGGCATTGCCGCCATGGCGAGCCAGCAGCCGGCGCCTAACTATCTGGCGCTCGACATGAACCGGCCGGCGCAGACCGGCCAGCCCGCGCTCAGCCGTCCGGCAGCGCCGCCGATGGGCCGTGTCGTCATGCCGGCCGCCGCGGTTGCCGCATCCGCAGCGCCTTCGCCGGCCGCAGCGCCGCCGGTCATGCCGATGGTCGCCGTCACGCCGCCGCCCGTGGCTGCCGCGCCGGTCGCCATGGCACCTGTCGCCATGGCACCTGTCGCTCCGACGCCGGTGGCACCACCGCCGATGGCGGTCACGGCGGAGGCGCCAATCGCGGCTCAGTTCGTTGCAGCGCCTGTCGAACCGGCACCTGCGCCGGCTCCTGCCTTAGCCCCGGCGCCCATCGCACCGGTCGCTCCCGCCGTGCCGCAGATCGCGGCGTCGGCTGCCCCGGCCCAGGCGCCTGCCGCCGCGCAGCCCCGTCCGCTGGTCGACGAGAACGATTGGCGGGTCAGCCGCCCGGCGGTCAAGCCAGCGGTCCGGGCCACCGAGCCCATCGCGCGACCGGTTGCCGCGCGGCCGGCCAGCGAGAACCGCGTGCCGAACCTGTTCCAGCGCATCACCGGTGCATTTGCCGTACCCAAGCCGGCGGCGGCTCCCCCGGCCGAACCGCAGGTGCAGCGTCCGGCACCGGAGAATGTCGTGGCGGTCGCTCCCAAGCCCGCGCCGCGGCCGGCTCCGGCACAGGCGTCCATCAATCTCGACGTCACCGAGCGCGCCAAGCCCGCGCGAGAAGACGACGACCTGCAGATTCCTGCCTTCCTCCGACGGCAAGCCAACTGACGTAGGCCTGCAAATTCTCCACGCATCACTTGAGGGGCGCCCTTGGCGGCCCCTCTTTTTTTGGCCCCGGCGGTGATATAAACGCGCCGGCGCAACAGGTTTCGAATGGATATGTGGAAAGCGGCTTTCACCACTGGATTTGCTTTGGCTATCGCGACGCTGACGCTTTCCGGCTGCGGCTCGTCGGACGATGACAAGAACTACGTCGAGCAGCCTGTCGAGATACTCTACAATCGCGCCCTCGATGACCTCGGCGCGCAGGACTACAAGGCTGCCGCCAAGGGCTTCGAGGAAGTCGATCGGCAACATCCCTATTCGGTGTGGGCGACCAAGGCGCAGATCATGGCTGCCTTCGCCTACTACCAGTCGAACAAGTATGACGAGGCCGTCATCGCGCTGGACCGCTTCATCCAGCTCCATCCCGGTCATCGCGATATCCCCTACGCCTACTATTTGAAGGCGCTCTGCTTCTACGAGCAGATCTCCGACGTCGGCCGCGACCAGCGCATGACCCAGCAGGCGCTGGATGCGCTCGCCGAAGTCGTGAAGCGCTTCCCCGAATCGCCCTATGCCCGCGACGCGCGGCTCAAGGTCGAACTCGCCATCGACCATCTCGCCGGCAAGGAGATGTCGGTCGGCCGCTACTACCAGAGCAACCAGCAGTATGTCGGCGCCATCAACCGCTACCGCGTGGTGATCGAACGCTATCAGACGACCACACATGTGCCCGAGGCGCTGCACCGCCTGGTCGAAAGCTACCTCTCGCTCGGCGTGAAACAGGAGGCGCAGGAGACGGCCGCGGTACTGGGCTACAACTTCCCGGGCAGCGAATGGTACCAGGACAGCTACTATCTGATGACCGGTGAGGGCACGCCTGCGCCGGCCGACGAGAAGCGCGGCTGGTTCTTCGGCCTGTTCTGAGCCGGCATGCTGGTCTCGCTTTCGATCCGCGACTTCGTGCTGATCGAGAAGCTCGACCTCGACTTCGTGCGCTCGCGTAAAGGTGGGCTGGGGGCGCTGACCGGCGAGACCGGCGCCGGCAAATCCATCCTGATCGACGCACTCGGCCTGGCTCTGGGCAACCGCGCCGAATCGGCGGCGGTGCGGCGTGGCGCGACGCAGGCCGCGGTGGCCGCGTCGTTCGACCTGCCCAAGGATCATCCGGCGCATGCGGTGCTGGCGGAGCAGGGCCTGGAGGATGATGACGTCCTCACCCTGCGGCGCGTCGTCGGCGCCGACGGCCGCGGCCGCGCCTTCGTCAACGACCAGCCGGCGTCGGTGGCACTGCTGCGCCGGTTGGGCGACACGCTGGTCGAGATCCAGGGCCAGATGGAGCAGCACGGCCTTCTCGACATGGGCACGCATCGCGCCTCGCTCGACGCCTTCGCCGGGCTCGAAAAGCAGGCTGACGCGGTGCGCGCGGCCTGGCACGCCTGGCGGGCCGCCGAGCAGGCGCGCGCCGATGCCGAAGCAGCGGCAGCGGCGGCGCGCCGCGACGAGGATTTTCTGCGCCATTCGGTGAAGGAGCTCGAGGCGCTGTCGCCGGCCCCCGATGACGAGGCACAGCTCGCCGAAGAGCGTCAGCTCCTGCGCGCCGGCAGCGCCCTGGGCGAGGCGGTGACCCAGGCGATGGCCGAGCTGGAGCACGGGCGCGGCGCCGTCGGCGCGCTGCGCAGTGCGCACCGGCTGGTCGAGCGCAACGTCGACAAGGCGATGGGCCGGCTCGACTCTGCGCTCGCGTCGCTCGATCGCGCGCTGAGCGAAGCGACCGAGGCCCAGGCCCAGCTCGAAGCTGCACAGGCGGCGCTGGAATTCGATCCCGCGCGGCTGGAGAAGGTCGAGGAGCGCCTGTTCGCGCTGCGCGCGGCGGCGCGCAAGCACAATGTCACGGTGCCGGAGCTGGCGGCCCTGACCGAGCGCTTCGTAGCTCAGCTGGCGGCGCTGGATGACGGCGAAACGGGTCTCAGGCGGCTGGCCAACGAGGCGAAGGCGGCACGTACCGCATACGCCGCCGCTGCCGAGGCCCAGTCCGCCGCCCGCCGCAAGGGCGCGGCGCGGCTCGACAAGGCAGTCGCGGCCGAGCTGGGGCCGCTCAAGCTGGAGAAGGCCAAGTTCGTCACCGATCTCTCGCCTTTGCCCGAGGCCGAATGGTCGGAGAACGGCACCGATCGCGTGCAGTTCACCGTCGCCACCAATCCCGGCACGCCGCCGGCGCCGATCGCGCGCATCGCCTCGGGTGGCGAGCTGTCGCGTTTCCTGCTGGCGCTGAAGGTCTCCCTGGCCAAGGTCGGTGATGCCGCGACCATCGTATTCGACGAGGTCGATTCGGGGATTGGCGGCGCCACGGCAGCCGCTGTCGGCGAGCGCCTGAAGCGGCTGGCCAAGGACGTGCAGGTGCTGGTGGTCACGCATTCGCCTCAGGTCGCCGCGGTCGCCGACCGGCACTGGCTGATCCGCAAGATCACGACCAAGAGTGCGGCCAGCACCGATGTGTTGGCCTTGGACGCCAAGGGCCGCCGCGAGGAAATTGCCCGCATGCTCTCTGGTGCGCAGGTCACGGCCGAGGCACGCGCCGCGGCCGACCGATTGCTGGCGGCGGCAGGTTAGGAGCATACGATGTCGCGCGCCGCCAAAGTCGTCGCTGCCGTCGCTGTCGATGATCTCACCGAACGCCAGGCGCGCGGCGAGCACAAGCGGCTTGCCGAGGAAATCAAGCACCACGACAAGCTCTATCATGAGCAGGATTCGCCCGAGATCTCCGACGCCGACTACGACAGGCTGCGCCAGCGCCTGAAGGCGATCGAAGCGCGCTTCCCGCAGTTGGTCGACATGTTCAGCCCGACGCAGCAGGTGGCGCCGACGCCGACCACGGCCTTCGCCAAGATCCGCCACGGCCGTCCGATGTTGTCGCTGGACAATGCGTTCACCGACGAGGAGCTCCAGGGCTTCTTGGATCGCCTGCGCCGCGCGCTGGAGCGGGAGACCGACCTCAAGCCCGACGCAGAGATCGCGCTCGCCTGCGAGCCCAAGATCGATGGCCTGTCGATAAGCCTGCGCTACGAGGACGGCGAGTTCACGGTCGGCGCCACGCGCGGTGACGGCACGACGGGCGAGGACGTCACGCCCAACCTCAAGACGGTCAAGGACATCCCGCACAAGCTGAAAGGCACGTTCCCCAAGTCGATTGATGTGCGCGGCGAAGTCTACATGGAGCGCCGCGCCTTCGAGGAGATGAACAAGCGTCAGGAGGCCGAGGGCGAGAAGACTTTCGCCAACCCGCGCAACGCCGCGGCGGGCTCACTGCGCCAGCTCGATCCGTCGATCACGGCTAAGCGGCCCTTGCGCTTCTTCGCCTATGCCTGGGGCGAGGCCGAGCCGCGCTCGTGGAAGACCCACAGCGAGTACCTGAAGCTTCTCAAGGAGTGGGGATTCAAGGTCAATCCTCTGTCGAAGCTCTGCCGGACGCCGGAAGACGTGCGGTCCTTCTACAAGGACATGGGTGTAAAGCGGCCATCGCTGGCCTATGACATCGACGGTGTCGTCTACAAGGTCGACCGCATCGACTGGCAGGAACGGCTGGGCTTCGTCAGCCGCGCTCCGCGCTGGGCGATCGCCCATAAGTTTCCGGCCGAGCAGGCGCGTACGCGGTTGAACGGTATCTTGATCCAGGTCGGCCGCACCGGCGCCTTGACGCCAGTGGCCGACCTCGAGCCAGTCAATGTCGGCGGCGTCATGGTGGCGCGCGCCTCCTTGCACAATGCGGACGAGATCGAGCGGCTGGACGTGCGCGTCGGCGACTTGGTGGTGGTTCAGCGCGCCGGCGACGTCATCCCGCAGATCCTCGGCTTCGTGCCCGAGGAGCGGCCGAAAAAAGCCGAGAAGTTCCACTTCCCCACGCATTGCCCCTGTCCGCTCAAGACCAAGGTGGCGAGCGAGGAGGGCGGCGTGGTGCGACGCTGCTCGGGCGGGCTGGAATGCCCGTTCCAGCAAGTCGAGCGGCTGCGCTACTTCGTGTCGCGCAACTGCTTCGACATAGAGGGACTCGGCGGAACGCACATCGAGAACTTCCATCGCGACGGATTGTTGAAGGTGGCAGGCGACATCTTCCGCCTGCCCGGGAAGATCGACGAGATCAAGAAGCGCGAGGGCTGGGGCGATCTGTCGGTGCGCAATCTGATGGCAGCGATCGAGGCGCGCCGAACCATCCCGCTCGACCGCTTCATCAATGCCATCGGCATTCCGCTGATCGGCGAAGCCACGGCCAAGATCCTGGCGCAGGAGTATGTCGACGTCGACATCTGGCTGGACGAGATGCTGAAAGCCACCAAGGAGCGCAAAAAAAATCCTGACGATGTCAAGAAGGAGAAGGCCGCGGCCGAGGTCGGCGAAAGCTACGGCCGGCTGTGCAATGTCGAGCAGATCGGCGTCACCACGGCCGACGCCATGTGCACCTTCTTCGGCGAGGGCCATAACGTCGAGGTGATCCGCGATCTGCGCAAGCAGCTCACCGTCGAGGCGGTGGCGCGCCGTGTCGTGGCGGCCGACGCCAAGCTCAAGGATAAAGTCGTGGTCTTCACCGGCGAGCTTTCGTCGATGACCCGCGAGGCCGCGAAGGCGCGCGCCGAGGAGCTTGGTGCCAAGGTCACCGATTCGGTGTCGAAGAAGACCAGCCTGGTCGTGGTCGGCGAGAATGCCGGCTCCAAGGCCCGCAAGGCCGCCGAGCTCGGAATCCAGACGCTGACCGAAGAGGAGTGGGTGACGCTTTCGGCTCAGTAACGCGTCATGTTCGGACCGCAAAAAGAAAACGGCCGGGCAATGCCCGGCCGTTTCCGTTTCGAAATTCCGATCGCTTACTGGATGACGATCTCGACGCGGCGGTTCTGCGGCTCGCGCACGCCGTCGCCGGTCTGCACCAGCAGGCCCTTCTCGCCCATGCCGA
>JAEZIF010000397.1 GCA_023416135.1 Pseudomonadota bacterium | reverse complement strand
GTCGCCGTCCTCGCGCTCGCCGCGGTCGTCCACGCGCTCGCCGGCTTCGCGGTCCTCGCTGCCCTCGGCCTCGTCGACCGCCGGCTCGTCGGACACTTCCTCGTAGGAGGCGCGTGCCAGTTCCTGGGCCGGCCGTTCGCGGTCGTCACGCCGGCTGCGCACGCGCTCGATCTCGCAATCGGCGGCATGCAGTTCGTCATCGGCCTCGACGGTCACCGCGATGCCGTAGCGCGTCTCGATCTCCGACAGGGCGTGGCGCTTCTGGTTCAGAAGATAGAGCGCGACGTTGGGCGGCACGCTGACGACGATCTCGCTGGCGCGGCGTCGCACGCCTTCCTCTTCGACGGCGCGCAGCGCATGCAGCGATGCCGATTCGATCGAGCGGATGCGGCCGGTGCCGGCGCAATGCGGGCAGATCTCGGTCGAATGCTCGAGCAGCGAGGGCCGCAGACGCTGGCGCGACATCTCGAGCAGGCCGAAGGCCGAGATGCGGCCGATCTGGATGCGGGCGCGGTCGTGGCGCATCGCATCCTTGACCTTGTGCTCGACCTGGCGCTGGTGGCGTGTCTCCTCCATGTCGATGAAGTCGATCACGATCAGTCCGGCGAGGTCGCGCAGGCGCACCTGGCGGGCGATCTCCTCGGCCGCCTCGATGTTGGTCCTGAGCGCCGTCTCCTCGATGTTGCGCTCCTTGGTCGAGCGGCCCGAGTTGACATCGATGGCGACCAGCGCCTCGGTCGGATTGATGACGATATAGCCGCCGGAGCGCAGCTGGACGACCGGCGAATGCATGGCGTCGAACTGGTTCTCGACCTGATAGCGGTGGAAGAGGGGGATCGCCTCCTTGTAGAGCTCGACCTTGCCCGCCTGATGCGGCACCAGCTGGCGCATGAACTCGGACGCGGCGTTGAAGCCCGTCTCGCCCTCGACCAGCACCTGGGCGATGTCGGTGTCGTAGACGTCGCGCAGCGAGCGCTTGATCAGGTCGCCTTCCTCGTAGATCAGCGCCGGCGCCGTCGAGCGCATGGTGATCTCGCGGATCGAATCCCACAGCCGCGACAGGTACTCGTAGTCGCGCTTGATATCGATGGTGCTGCGCTCAAGGCCGGCAGTGCGCAGGATCACGCCCTGGCCCTGCGGCACGTCGAGCTCGCCCAGGACCTCCTTCATGCGCTTGCGGTCGGCCGGATTGGAGATCTTGCGGGAGATGCCGCCGCCACGGCCGGCATTGGGCATCAGTACGCAGTAGCGGCCGGCCAGCGACAGGTAGGTGGTGAGCGCCGCACCCTTGTTGCCGCGCTCTTCCTTGACGACCTGCACCAGCAGGATCTGCCGGCGCTTGATGACTTCCTGGATCTTGTACTGCCGGACCGGGTTGCGGCGACGGCGCTCGCGCGTCTCGCGCTGCTCGATCACGTCGTCGCCGCCCAGCGTCTCGACGGTAACTTCGGGTTGCGGCGCGTCGGCCGGGTCCGTGGAGGACTCGTTGCTCGCGTCGGCCGACGCCTCGACGGGACTCTCGGCCGCGGCCTCGGCATAAACGGTGGGCGGCTGCTCGCCAGGCGGCGCCACATCCGGCGTTTCGGCTGGCGTCGCGATCGGCGGCGGTTCCGCACTTGCCTCGGTCTCGGCCGGACCGTCGATACGATCGCTGACGATGGCGGCCGGCTGGGCCTGGGGCTCGGGAGCAGGCTCGGGTTCGGCGATGATCGCCGGCGGCAGCGACTCGGGCGCCGGCTGGTCGGTGACCGGGCGGTCGCCTGCATCCTCGGCGTTGGCGATGGCCTCGACGGCCACTTCGGCCGGCGGCTCGCTGCCGGCTGGTTCAACGGAGATTTCGACCCGCTCCTCGCGCACTTCATCGATGTCGGTGCGGTCGATCCTGTCGCGGCGGCGCGGCTCGTCCTCGTCCGCTTCGGCCTGCAGGCGCTGCTGCTCGGCTATCAGCCTTTCGCGGTCGGCGACAGGGATCTGGTAGTAGTCGGGGTGGATTTCGGAGAAGGCCAGGAAGCCGTGGCGGTTGCCGCCGTACTCCACGAACGCCGCCTGGAGCGATGGCTCGATGCGGATGACCTTGGCGAGATAGATGTTGCCCTTGAGGGGCTTGCGAGTCGCCGTCTCGAAATCGAATTCTTCCAGTCGTGTTCCATCAACGACGACCACCCGCGTTTCCTCGGGGTGGCTCGCATCGATGAGCATGCGCCGTGCCATGGCTCGCTCCGAGACGTCCGTGTCCAGCCGGCGCGAGCGACCGGCGGCCGAGCCGCCTCTCTGGGGCGAGGGGGACGGTGCGCCATCGACCCGCCGAACGGCCAACTTCTAGGCCAAGACGGGGAAGCATCGCGCCGCCGGACCACAACTGGGCCCTGCCGACCTCGGGTTTCCTATAGCCACCGCCTGCCTGACAGTCCCTCCGCAGGCCCGCCGCTCCCATCGCATTGTGGGGCGCCAGCCCGGCTTAGAAGACTGCCGTCGGAGCGCACCATCCGTAGAGAGGGCGCTTCGAACGACGGCGACTGCTCGCATGCGCAACATAGGGGGTTCGTTTGGCGGCCACAATCAAAACGTTGGGGGGAGATGAATTCTCATCGGTAAATATTTGAATTTTCTTGAAATTCTTTCTGTTCTTCTGTATTTGGTTGAGGATATCAAAACAATAATTGGCTCCCCTCTATTAAAGCTGGCTGCATCAATGGCCGCCCCTTACCGCCGAAATGTCATTGCTGGATTGGCCGGCCTGGCCGCCCTCAGCTTGGGCGCCCCTGCGGTGTGGGGCAATCAGCGCTCCAAGAAATCCATCGCCAAGCCGAAGCCGCCATCCAAGCCCAAGCTGGTCTTTCTTGATCCCGGTCATGGCGGCAAGGATCCCGGTGCACTCGGCGTTCGGGGCACCAAGGAGAAGGTCGTCGTGATGGCGATCGCCCGCCAACTGCAGCGCGAGCTGCAGGCCGGCGGCAACTATCGTGTGATGTTGACGCGAGCCTCCGACAGCTTCGTCGCTCTGCGCGATCGCGTGGCGCGTGCACAGGCGGCCAAGGCCGACCTCTTCCTGTCGCTGCACGCCGACGCCCATCCCGATTCCGATGTGCGCGGCGCCTCGGTCTACACCCTGTCCGAAGAGGCGAGCGACCGCGAGGCGGCGGCGCTGGCGGCGCGCGAGAATCGTGCCGACGCCGTGGTCGCGGGCATGAAGCTCGCCAACCAGTCCGACGACGTTGCCCGTACCCTGGTCGCCATGAGCCAACGCGGCACGGTGAACGATTCACGGCGTTTGGCCGATACCATCGTGCGGACCTTCGGCACCAGCGGCGTACGTCTGCTGCCCCGCAGCCATCGCCAAGCGGGATTTGCCGTCCTGACCTCGCCCGATATTCCGGCTGCCCTCGTGGAACTCGGCTACCTGTCCAATCGACAGGATGAGAAGCTCCTGACGGTGCGCCAGCACCAGGCAGCCTTGGCCAAGGCGCTTCGGGCTTCGGTGGATGCGCACTTCAGGTCCGGAATTGCCACAAGAAAGGCGTAACTTACTTTCAAGGTCGGCGTTGCTGCCCCTGGGGTTGGCCGCGTAAAGAAATGAAAGTGTTGAACCTTTTCAAAATCCTGCTGGCCTTCGCGACGGCCGCCCTGATCGTTGGCACCGGCACTGTGGCCGGCCTGTTCTGGCACTTCAGCCACGGCCTGCCGGACCACAAGCAACTCGCCGACTACCAACCGGCGATCTCTTCCCGTCTTTACGCTTCCGACGGGCGACTGCTGGCCGAGTATGCGCGCGAAAAGCGCGTGTTCGTGCCGGTGGCCGCCATGCCCAAGCGCGTTTTGGAAGCCTTCGTCGCGGCCGAGGACCAGCGCTTCTTCTCGCATCCCGGCGTCGACTTCATCGGCGTGGTGCGCGCCGTCATCGCCAACGTCGCCAATCCCGGCAAGCGGCCGGAGGGCGCGTCGGGCCTGACCCAGCAGGTCGCCAAGAACTTCCTGCTCACCAACCAGGCGACGCTGGCGCGCAAGATCCGCGAAGCCATTCTCGCCTTTCGCATCGAGGAGACCTACTCCAAGGAGCGCATCCTCGAGCTCTATCTCAACGAGATCTATCTCGGCTCGGGCAACTACGGCGTCGCCCAGGCGGCCATCAACTACTTCGACCGCTCGCTCGACGAGCTCACCCTGTCGGAGATCGCCTACCTCGCCGCTCTGCCCAAGGCGCCGAATCGCTACAACCTGGTGCGTAACGAGAAGGAGGCCTACGCCCGTCGGGACTACGTGCTGGGCCGCATGCTCGATGACGGCTACATCACCGCCGCCGAAATGCAGCAGGCCCGGGCCGAGAAGCTGCAATATCGCCGTCGCGGCAACACCGAGGTCGTGCAGGCCGACTTCTTTGCCGAGGAAGTGCGCCGCAACCTGATGGCGGCCTATGGCGAGAAGGGCCTCTATGAAGGTGGGCTCACCGTCTCGACCACGCTCGATCCCGCGATCCAGACGGTCGCCGACGCCGCCCTGCGCCAGGGCCTGATCATCTACGACCGCCGTCACGGCTGGCGCGGCCCCTATGCCAAGATCTCCGACATGAGCGTTTGGGAGGAGGAGTTCGCCCGCGTCGTCCAGCGTCGGCCGCTGGGCGGCCCGTCGACCTGGCAGCTCGCCGTCGTGAGCAAGGTCGAGCCGCAAGCCGTGCAGATCGTCGGCTTGCCTGACGGTGAGGGCACCGTTCCCTTCGCCGAGATGACCTGGGCCGCGCCGACCCTCGCCGAGCAGCGCGTCGGTGCGCCGCCGCGAAGCCCCAAGGATGTCGTCAGCGTCGGCGACGTGATCGTGGTCGAGAAGGTCGAGAAGCCGGCCGGCCAGAACGCCAAGCCCTATCCGCCCAGGAGCTACGGGCTGCGTCAGATCCCCAACGTCGAAGGCGGCGTGGTCGTGATGGACACCCAGACCGGGCGCGTGCTCGCCATGTCGGGCGGCTGGTCCTATGCCCGCAGCCAGTTCAATCGCGCCGTCCAGGCGGCACGCCAGCCCGGCTCGTCGTTCAAGCCGTTCGTCTATCTCGCGGCCATGGATTCGGGCTTCACGCCGGCCTCGGTCGTGCTCGATGCGCCGTTCTCCTACGACCCGGGCTACGGCCAGCCGATATGGTCGCCCAAGAACTACGGCGGCGACTATCTCGGTCCGACCACGGTACGGCGCGGTCTCGAGCAGTCGCGCAACCTCATGACCGTGCGCATGGCCCAGCAGGTCGGCATGAAGAAGGTGGTGGAGGTCGCCAAGGAATTCGGCGTCGTCGACCAGATGGGCGCCTACCTGCCGATGTCGCTGGGCGCGGGCGAGACCACCTTGCTGCGCATGACCATGGCATACGCCATGCTGGCCAACGGCGCGCTCGAAATCACGCCCTCCCTGGTCGACCGCGTGCAGGACCGCAACGGCAAGACCGTCTACCGCCACGAGCCGCGCGCTTGTCGCGGCTGCGGCGAGCAGGCGGCCGATCAGGCGGGGGGTGGCAAGCCGGTCGCCCCTGAGATCGTCGACTCGCGCAAGCCGTTCCACGATCCCGCATCGGTCTACCAGGTCGTGCACATGATGCTGGGCGTGACCACGCGCGGCACGGCCGGCCGCCTGGCGGCGCTCGGCCGGCCGATCGCCGGCAAGACCGGCACGACCAACGACGCGCGCGACAACTGGTTCCTGGGCTCGACGCCCGACATCACCATCGGTATCTATATCGGCTTCGACGAGCCGAAGACGCTCGGCCACGGCAACCTCGAGACCGGCGGCGGCAATGCCGCGCCGATCTACGAGACGATCGCCAAGCAGATCTTCAAGGACAAGCCGCCGACGCCGTTCCGCATCCCGCCCGGCCTGCGCATGGTGAAGTTCTCCTACGAGGGCGGCACGATCGACGAGGTTTTCAAGCCCGGCACCGAGCCGGGCAGCGAGGGCTTCAATCAGTCCCTGCTTGACGGGTCGGGGCACTGGTCCGGTATAGACGGCGGCCCGCAGCAGGCGGGCGGTGGCCGACGCCCGGGTCTTACGGGAACCGGCGAAACCTATTGATCTTGGAGCGCGGACCTCCAGGTTTGCATTCATGAGCGGACCTCGAGGTCCGCGCTCTGACGAGGTGCTGTGCAATGCGTGCCGAAGCTCAAGCCATGGTCAACGAGATCGAGGAGTCGCTGACGCTCCTGAGGAGGCGTCTTTGACTACGACAAGGCTGTCGTACGGCTGGATGAGTTGAACGCGCGCGCCGAGGATCCGGCGCTGTGGAGCGACCAGAAGCAGGCCCAGGCGGTGATGAAGGAGCGGACCAAGCTCGAATCCGCCATCGCCGCCATCAAGCGCCTGCGCGCCGCCGTCGACGACAATGTCGGCCTGATCGAGATGGCCGAGTCCGAGAAGGACGAGGCCATGATCGCCGACGCCGAGAAGGCGCTGGCCGAGGCCCGTAGCGAAGCGGCGCAGGCGCGGCTCGAGACGCTGCTGTCGGGCGAGGCCGACGGCAACAACGCCTATGTCGAGCTCAATGCCGGCGCCGGCGGCACCGAGGCCCAGGACTGGGCCGAGATGCTGGCGCGCATGTACACGCGCTGGGCCGAGCGGCGCGGCTTCAAGGTGAGCTGGCTGGAGGAGAGCGCCGGCGAAGAGGCCGGCATCAAGTCGTGCGCCTTCAAGGTCGAGGGGCCCAACGCCTACGGCTGGCTCAAGACCGAGTCGGGCGTGCATCGCCTGGTCCGCATCTCGCCGTTCGACGGCAATGCGCGGCGCCAGACCTCGTTCGCCTCGGTGTGGGTCTATCCCGAGGTCGACGAGAACATCGAGATCGAGATTCTCGACAAGGACCTGCGCGTCGACACCTATCGCGCTTCGGGTGCCGGCGGCCAGCATGTCAACAAGACCGACTCGGCGGTGCGCATCACCCATATCCCGACCGGTATCGCCGTCGCCGTCCAGCAGGAGCGCTCACAGCACCAGAACCGCGCCAAGGCCATGCAGATGCTGAAGGCGCGCCTCTACGAGGTCGAACTGCAGAAGCGCGAGGCCGAGCGGCTTGAGGCCGAGGCCAGCAAGACCGACATCGGCTGGGGCCACCAGATCCGGTCCTACGTGCTGCAGCCCTACCAGATGGTGAAGGACCTGCGCACCAACGTCGAACGCTCGGATCCGCAGAAGGTGCTCGACGGCGACCTCGACGAGTTCATGGCCGCCTCGCTCGCCGCCCGCGTCGGCGAGGGCAAGGACAAGCAAGCGGCGTAGCGCCTATCGCCTGTGCGCCACGATCTGTTCGGCCTTGCGCAGGCCGTCGAGGCACTCCGCTTCCATGCCGCGTTCGGCCTGCGCGCGAGCGGCGACCAGCAGCGCCTGCAACGAGGACATGTCCGCCGGATCGAGCGCCGGCTTGTCGGTGGCCTTGCTCTTCGGCTGCGGCCGCGCGACATCGGGCATCGTCGGCATGCCGGAATGGTCGCGCGGCGGGGTGATCACCGAGCGGTCCGACGTCGCCGGAGGCTCGACGACGCCGCCTGATCGCGCCAAGTCGTCGGGCGTCACCGGCTTCTTCATCTCGCCGGGCGGGATGGTCGGCGGATCGGTCGAGGTTCCGTAGGCTGTCGCCATCTGCTCCACGCGATCGCGGCAGTTTTCCGCGAGCGCCTGGTCGGGCGGCAGAAGCAGGCCGGCCACGAACGTGGCTGCCGCCAGGGCCTTGAATGGGTGCATCGCTCTCCTCGCGACGAATGTCCGAGGAGTCAAACGACCCGGCCGGCGCCAGGGTTGCCGCTTACACCAGCGCGTTGCGCGCGATCACCTTCTTGTAGAACGAGGCGCTGAGCTTCGGCGTGCGCTTCAGCGTCTTGTAGTCGACATGATGCAACCCGAAGCGCGTCTCGTAGCCGTCGGCCCATTCGAAATTGTCGAGAAGGCTCCAGAGGAAATAGCCGCGCACCGGCACGCCCTCGCTGATCGCGCGGTGCAGCTGGTCGAGGTACTGGCGCAGGAACATGACGCGGTCGAGGTCGTCGATCTGGCCGTCGTCGTCGGGCTCGTCGGCCGCCGAGGTGCCGTTCTCGGTGATGTAGATCTCCTTCACGTTCCACAGCTTCTGCAGCATGCGCGGCGCCCAGTACAGCGCCTGGGGCGCGAAGCGCAGCCACGGCGACTGCATGTGCGGGTAGGAGGCGGGCAGCTTCATCTGGGCGTAACCCGAACCGTCGCTGCGCTCGCGCACGAAGGCGCCCGGCCCATAGACGTTGATGCCGACGAAGTCGACCGGCGTCGAGATCGTCCTGAGGTCGGCCTCGGTGAAGCGCGGCGCGGCGGCGCCGGCCTCCTTCAGGTAGGTGTCGGTGTAGCGGCCTTCCAGCATGACGGTGAGATAGGCCGCGTTCAGCTCGCGCGTCGCATGCTCGGCGGCGCGGATGTTCTGCGGCGTCTCGACGTCGGGCAGGGCGATCGTGATGTTCTCGGCCGGGCCGATCCTGATGCCGGCGCGCCCGTTGGCCCGTGCAGCCTGCACCCCGAGCCCGTGAGCGAGCACGGCGTGGTGGCGCGCCTGGTTGAGCTCCGCCGCGGCGAGGGTAAGGCCGGGGGCAAAGACGCCCTTGCCGTAGCCCAGGTCGATGAAGGCGTGCATCTCGTTCAGCGTGAAGAAGCGTCCGACCTTCTCGCCGAGCCGCCGGACGACGTGGGCCGCGTAGTCGGCGAAGGCTTGCGCGGTGTCGCGCGATTGCCAGCCGCCGCGATCCTGCAGGGCCTGCGGCAAGTCCCAGTGATAGAGCGTGGCGTAGGGTTCGATGCCGTTGGCCAGCAGCTCGTCGACCAGCCGCTGATAGAAGGCCAGCCCCTTGGGATTGGGCGTGCCGCGGCCCTCGGGGAAGATGCGCGGCCAGGCGATCGAGAAGCGGTAGGTCGTCACGCCGAGCGCCTTCATCAGCGCCACGTCCTCCTTGTAAAGGTGATAGTGGTCGTCGGCGATGTCGCCATTGGAGCCGTCGCGGATCTTGCCGGGCAGCCTGGCGAAGGTGTCCCAGATCGACGGACCGCGGCCGTCGACTTCGGTGGCGCCTTCGATCTGGTAGGCCGAGGTCGCCGTCCCCCAGCGGAAGCCCTCGGGAAAACGGCTCTTCGGCGGCGGGCCGTCCGGCTCTTTCAGAAGCTTGGAACCGGTGAGACCCAGCGCGCCGAGGGCGACGGCCGACACGGCAAGGCCGCGTCGGGGAAGACGGAAGAAAGTCATCGAACTCGCAAAGGCGTCAGCCGCCCGATGACTATATCACGTCAGTAGCGCGCGATCACCTTGTCGGCGAAGTCCTTGAGGTTCTGCCGCGCCGTCTTCATCGCCGGCAGCAGGGAAATCTCGTTGAGGCCCATCGCCTCGCGGTCGCGCAGCATGGCGATGATGTCGTCGGGCGTGCCGACCAGCCCGCCGGTCGAGCGGATCAGGTCCTCGGTGATGAAGCGGCGCTCCTCCGGCGGCAGGAAGGCGCAATGGCCGAGATGGATCTGCTGGTAGCGCTTGGCCGCCGGCAGCTCCATCTTCTCGGTGAAGGCGAGGTATTCCTCCCACAGGCCGCGGCAACGGCCGGCCACGGTGCTGGTGTCGCCATCCATCTGGTACAGCTCCCACCAGTAGTGCAGCGTGGCCGCCGCCATCGATCCGATCTCGTCGATGACGCGATCCGAGGTCATGCTCTCGCCGGGCCGCAGCACGCAGGCATAGGAGAGCGCCGTCGTGTGGAACGTGTCGGGCAGGCTGCGGCCGACCGCGCTCGCACCCTCGCGCATCGTGTCGAGGCTCTTCTGCAGGCGCGCCTTGGTCTGGTTGTGCGAGCAGACGCGGCCGTCGCCATAGGCGCCCGCCGTCTTCAGCGCCAGCGGGCCGTCGGCCGCGACATAGATCGGCACCGGATGCTCGACGTCGATGAAGCCCTCGTCGGGATGCAGGAAGCGAATGTCGGTCTTCCCGCCGTCGGGCGTGAGTGCATAGTCGACTTCCTGGCCGTGCAGCAGGGCGCGCAGCACGCGCAGGTATTCGCGGAACTCGCGTGCCTTCACCGGATCCTTGCCCATGACTCGCATGGCGGTGTGGCCGGTGCCGATGCCCAGAAAGGTGCGGCCGGGCGCCAGCTTGTTGATGGTGGCGATCGAATGGGCGGTGACCGGCGCCAGCCGCACGCCGGCGACCGAGACGCCGGTGCCGAGGCGAATGCGCGATGTGTGCTCGGCCGCCAGCGCCAGCGTGGCGTAGGCGTCCGAATAGAGCATCTGCGAGTCGGCGGCCCAGGCCGCATCGTAGCCCATTGCCTCGAGGTCGACGAACAGCTTCCAGTCCGATATGCGCGGAACGACGGTAACTCCGAACTTCATGGTGCTTTCCTCCGGGGAGGGAGGCTACACCTGCTTGTCGGCCTGGGCGAAGCCCCTGTAGGAGGGAGGTGATGTCGGTTGGCTTCTGGGCGATCGGGCTCGCCGGCATCGGCTTCCAGCGCGGCGACGTAGCCGGCGTGGCCGCGTGGCCGGCGCTATGCCGTCACCTGCCGGCCGTTCGATGGTGAACCAACGACAACGACGAGACAGACCGTTGGTGCATCGTGCGTCCGCGATGTCAGCCGCGCGCCGGCCCCTCGCCGAGCGACACCAGACGGGCCAGCAGAGTCGCCGGATAGAGTTGGCCGACGATTGCTTCGACGTTGCTGAGGCTGCGTGCGAAGGGGTCGATCGGCACGATGTCGCCGTAGCCCGAAGTGGTGAGCGTGACGAAGCTGAAGTAGACGAGGTCGCTCGGCAGCGACACCCGCATCCCCACGGTCAGGCCGCTGAAGGCGTTGGGCGAGTTCGCGCCGACCAGCGTGTAGAGGGCCACGAACAGAAGGCCGATGGTGAGATACAGCAGGATGGCGCCGACGATGCGGTGGTAAGTGATGCGGCCCGGCTCGAACACCGCGCGCGTCACCGTCCAGATGATGACCAGTGCAATCACCAGCCACGCGGTGGCCTGCAGGGTGACGTCGAACGGGATATGGTCGCCCTGGACACGCAGCACGATGGAGGCGGACAGCAGGCACACGACGACGAGGACGCCCAGCACCGGCACCAGGCTGCGCGACAGGATCAGCAGGGCCAGCGAAAGCAGCACGACGAAGATGGCACCGACGGGTTGCAGATGATTTGCCTGCGCCTCGAGCGGGGCCACGACGAACAGATGCACTACCATGAGCACGGTGAAGCCGGTCAGGATGGGGTCGCGCCACTCGTCGTGGATGCGGTCGATGAATGTCCCAAATCGTTTGGGAATCATGGCACGGCTCCCGTCTCCCCGTGGTGCTCGCCGCGGATGGTACACCACCGGAGGACGAAGAGTTATTGCGCCGCCTGGCGTACCATGTCGGCGCACTTCTCGCCGATCATGATCGAGGGCGCGTTGGTGTTGCCGGCGACGATACTGGGCATGATCGAGGCGTCGGCCACGCGCAGCCGCTCGATGCCGTACACGCGAAGCTGCGGATCGACCACGTCGTCGACCGCGCGTCCCATGCGGCAGGTGCCGACGGGATGCAGGTTGGAGACGCCGTTGGCACGGATGTGGGCGCGCAGTCCGGCCTCGTCCTCGACGCTGGCGCCGGGAAGGATCTCCTCGACCACGAAGGGTTTCAGCGCCGCCTGCCGGCCGATGTCGCGGCAGATGCGCAGGCCCTGGATCATGGCGTTCCAGTCGTTGGTGCTCTTCAGGAAGTTGAAGCGGATTTCGGGCGCGGCCAACGGATCGGCCGACTTCAGCCGCACGGTGCCGCGGCCGTCGGGTCGCAGATGCACGGGCGACAGGCCGAAGGCGGAGAAGGGCTGTGGCACCACGCCACTGCGGTTCCGCTCCTTGATCGCCCAGGCGAACATGTTGATCTGCAGGTCCGGCCGCTCCAGGCGCTTGTCGCTGCGCACCAGCGCGCCGACATAGAGCCCCATGCTGGCGAGCGGCCCGGTGCGCCCGAGGGCGTACTGCATGCCGGCAAGGATGCGCCGTGGGAAGCTGTTCACCAGGTCGTTCATGGTGACGGGCTGGGCGCACTTGTAGGCGACGTAGGCGTTGAAATGGTCGTGCAGGTTGCTGCCGACCCCCGGCATGTCCTTGATCACTTCGATGCCGTGCTTCTTCAGGTGCTGCGCCGGACCGAGGCCCGACAGCATCAGGAGCTGTGGCGAGCCGTAGACGCCGCCCGAGACGATGACCTCGCGGCTGGCGCGCGCCGTTTTCGGGCCGTCGGGCGTGCGGTACTCGACGCCGACCGCACGGCCGTTCTCGATCAGCAAACGGGTCGCATGTGCCGAAGTGGCGACGGTGAGGTTACGCCGCTTCTTCGCCTCGCGCAGATAGGCCCTCGCGCTCGACCAGCGCCGCGCGCGGTTGATCGTGGTCTGGTAGTAGCCGACGCCTTCCTGTGTCCGCCCGTTGAAGTCGGGATTGGCCGGAATGCCGGCCTGCTGGGCGGCCTCGTGCATGGCTCTGGCGAGTGTCGGCTGCCAGCGATGGTCGGAGACTTTCAGCGGTCCGCCGACGCCGTGGAACTCGTCGGCGCCACGCTCCTGGTCCTCGGCGCGCTTGAAGTAGGGCAGGACCGAATCGTAGTCCCAGCCCTCGCAGCCGCGCTGGCGCCATTCGTCGTAGTCGGCGGCATTGCCGCGCATGTAGACCATGCCGTTGATCGAGCTGGTGCCGCCCAGCACTTTGCCGCGCGGCTGGTACATGATGCGGTTGTTGAGCTCGGGCTCGGGCTCGCTGTCGAACATCCAGTTGACGCGTGGATTGTTGAACGTCTTGTGGTAGCCGAGCGGGACGTGGATCCAGGGATAGGTGTCCTTGGGACCCGCCTCGAGCAGCAGCACGCGATAGCGGCCGTCCTCGCTCAGCCGTCCGGCGACCGCGCAGCCCGCGGAGCCCGCGCCGGTGACGATGAAATCGTAAGCCTCGCCTTGCACCACGCTCCTCCCGACTTATGGCACGAAGCGTAGGGCAGGGACCCGTCATGTCAAACGGCGGGCGCTCTCGCGGCTCGCATCGTGGTCGGGCTCAGGCCATGCCGTCCCGCAGGTAAGCGGCCTGCGCCCCGGCGGCGGCGGCGATATGGTCGATGACGGCGCGGATCCGCGGCAGATGCACCAGGTCGGCATGCGCCACCAGCCACAGGCCGAGCGGCGGCGGAGGCGGGTTCTACCTTGAGGCGGACAAGCCCGGCGTGACGCGGCACGCCGGCATGCGCCCGCACCGACAGGCCCAGTCCTTCGGTGGCGGCCGCCAGCCGCACGCCGGCGTTGCCGCGTATCACGGCACGCGCCTTGCCGAAGTGGCGGCGCGCCCGGGCCGCGGGCGCCGTGCCTTCCAGGCCCGGCGGCCAGCCGATCAGGGTATGACCCGCGCCGCCGAGCGACAGGTCCGGCGCCCCGTGCCGTTCGAGAAGCCGGCGCGATGCGTAGAGGCCATGGCCCCAGCGCGGCGATCCGGCGCGTGATCAGATTGCCCCGCTCGGGCCGGAACAGGCGCAGCGATACATCGGCTTCGCGTCGCGACAGGTTCACCGGCTCGATGCCGGTGGCGATGTCGAGATCGATCCCGGGATGACACCGCCGGAACTCGGGTAGCGTTGTCATGAGAAAGCCGTTCGCGACTCGGTGGTGGCGATCGAGACAGTGCCCGTGGCGTCGCCCGGCGAGGCGTTGAACGCCGCCTGGATGTTGTTGAACTGCACCTCGACCTTGCGCGACCATTCGAACAGGCGCTCGCCGGCGTCGGTCAGGCGGTAACCCTGCGGCGTACGCTCGAACAGTTTCTGGCCGAGGCCGACCTCGAGCGCCTCGATATGGCGTCCGACCGTCGCGGTGTTGACGCGCAAAAAGCGCGCCGCCGGCGACAGCCCGCCGGTCTCGGCGACCTTGAGGAAATAGCGCAGATCGTCCCAGTCCACTCGCGCCCCGCCGCCCCGCTCGCCCGAACTGTGGCGACAATACGGGGCTCTGCAATTCTGCAAAACCCATTCGCGAAGATCGTGACTTCCGTGCAACGGCCGTCGCCCTGTATCTCCCGCGCAACACGAACAGGCCGCGGACGGGCGGTCAATCAAACCGGACTCCCGATCATTTTCACGCTGACGCATGAGCCTACCTTGAGCGTCATCAGACGGGCCTCGTGCCCGAGGAGAACAGCCCATGTTGCAGACATCCCATGCCACGCACGGTTTCACCTACGCCAAGGCGCTCGCCGCATCGGAGAAGATCAACTGGCGCGTCGAGGACATCATCGGCGGCACCCATCGCCTCGATTTCACCAAGCCGTTCATGCCCGAGTCGCTGGCCCGAACGGCTTCCCTCGACTTCCTCGATGACGAGGCGCGGCTCAAGCTGAACCAGATCCGCGCCAACGGCTATCTCTACACGTTCGGCCTGGTCGAGGAGTTCATCCTGCCGTTCGTGCTCGACCATGCGCGGCCGCTGCTCGCCAAGGACGATTTGCGCACGCGCGCCCTGCTGCGCTTCGCCAGCGAGGAGGCCAAGCACATCCACCTGTTCCGCAGCTTCGAGCGCGAGTTCGAGGCCGGCTTCGGCACGCCCTGCGACATGATCGGGCCGGCCGACGAAGTCGGGAAGGCGGTGCTGGCGCATCATCCGCTGTCGGTGGCGCTGCTGATCCTGCAGGTCGAATGGATGACCCAGAAGCACTACCTGGAGAGCATCCGCGACAATCGGGGGCTGGATGACCAGTTCCGCAGCCTGCTGCGCCATCACTGGATGGAGGAGGCCCAGCACGCCCAGCTCGATACGCTGATGGTCGAGGCGCTCGCCGACGGCTGCGACGCGCGCCAGATCGAGCTCGCGGTCGACGGCTATCTCGAGATCGGGGGCATGTTCGACGGCGCCTTCAGGCAGCAGGCCGCCTTCGACCTCGATGCCCTGCAGCGCGCCACGCGGCGGACCTTCTCCGCCGCCGAGGGCGAACGCATCATGGCGGTGCAGCACCAGGCGATGCGCTGGACCTACCTCGGCTCGGGCATCAGCCATCCCAACTTCCTGCGTTCCGTCCAGGAGCTTTCGCCGGTGCAGGCCGCGCGGCTCGCCGAGACGGCGAAGGTCTTCTACTAGGAGACCGGCGATGGCCCAGTCCGTACTGGCGCGTTCCGGCGGCTTTGCCCGTGTGCGCCACGTGGTATCGGCGATCTACGATCGCGCGCTCGACCACGTGGCGCTGCAGCGCCACTTCATCGACGTCGACATGCCACGGCTGATCGACCACCAGACCAAGCTGATTGCCGGCATCATGGACGGCAACCACTCGGTCGATGACGACCTGCTGCGCCGCGCCCATGCGCGGCTCGGCATCACCGGCCAGGACTTCGACGACATGGGCGTGATCCTGCGCGAGACGCTGGAGGATTGCGGCTATCCCGCCGTCGACGTCGACCGCGTCTGCCACGAGTTCGCCCGCCGCCGTCACCTCGTGGTCGTCGAGTAAATGGCCATGGACACGGCGATCCTTCTGCCGGGCAGGAGTCTTGCCGACGCGATGGCGACCGGTGTCGCCGTCGCGTCGGGCGAGTCCTGGACGGTGATCTACGCCAATCCCGCTTTCGCCCGCTGGTTTCCCCCGGTGGGCGAGGGGCTGGCTGGGCGGCTCGACGGCATCGACGAGGCGCTGGCCCGCCGACGGCTAGGCGAGCGCGGGCTTTTCGTCTTCGAGATCGAACGGCGCCTCGGGGCGCGCACCGTCAGCCTCGAAGTCAGGCTGCACGGTCAGCCCGACGGCACCGTGCTGGTCGAGGCGCGTGACGAGAGCAAGCGGCGGCAGGCCGAATGCATGCTCGATTCCTATTCGCAGCTCGCCGAGAAGAGCATGCGCGCGCTCGAGCAGGAGAAGGCGCGCGTCGAGCGGCTGCTGCTGAACGTGATGCCGCGCGCCGTGCTGCAGGAGATGCGCGACTTCGGCACCGTCTCGCCGCAGCGCTTCGAGGCGGCGAGCGTGATGATGCTCGACTTCGTCGACTTCTCCGAGATGGCGATCGTGCGCGACCCCGCAGCCCTGGTGGCCGAGCTGAACGACATCTTCTCGGCATTCGACCGCATCTCGGAAATGTTCGGCTGCGAACGCATCAAGACCAACGGCGATTCCTACATGTCGGTGTCGGGCATGCCCGAAGTGTCGGCCGACCATGGCGGCAACATCGCCCGGGCGGCATTGCGCATGCGCGGCTATCTGGAGCGCCGCAACCGCGCCAACACCAACAGGTGGCGCTGCCGCATCGGCATCGCCACCGGCCCCCTGGTCGGTTCTATCGTCGGCGTGAACAAGTATGTTTACGACGTCTTCGGCCCGGCGGTGAATCTCGCGGCGCGGCTCGAGCGCGTGGCCGGGCCCATGCAGATCATGGTTTCCAACGAGATGGTGGCGCTGCTCGGCGCTGACTTCACCTGCGAGCCCCGCCGGATCTGCGAGCTTAAGGGTTTTGGGGCGCAGCAGATCCACGAACTGATGGCGTGATCGTCGAAAACGTTTCCTCCCCAGCGCCGCTCTCAGCACTGGGGAGGAAGGCTGTCACGTACGGAAGCCCTGGCTGCTAACGCATCGGCCGTCCCCGGCCGATCTTGTCGCCGCGGCTGTTGTATCGATTGCCGTACTCGTCCGTAATGGCGACGGTGCGCGGATTGTCGGCCGCGCCGCCCGTCATGCCCGGAGGCTGGGCTTGATACTGGGGCTGCGTGCCGTATTGCATCTGAGCGCCCGAGCTGTAGTCGCTGCGCGGCATGCCGGCAGCGCTCTGATTCTTGTTGCTCTGAGACAACACGGTGGTCGAGCGCGTGCCGCCGCCCACCGTGTCCTTCGCATTGGCACTGGGGACTCCTATGGAGCTCGCCGGCGCGGATCCGGTCGCGCCGCCGGGTGCGGTGTTGGGGCCAGGTGGCATGTAATTGCCTTGCGCCAGGGCAACGCTGCCGGAAAGCGCCAGCACACAAGCCGTTATCGTCATGGTCTTCAGCATCGTCGTTCCTCCTTGCGGGGTTCAGGATGCCGACGGAACGCCTCCTGCAAGCGTGTCGTTGCATGAGCAAGCCGCTTTGACACGCGTGCATGGCACGTCCCTTGCGGTGGAGCGGGGCGCGGGGCAAGAACGGATGGTCCCGTCGTTCAGCCTGGAGCCGTCACATCTTCAATCTTTACCTCGCGCTCGGCGCGATGACGGTGCAACAGAGCTTTGCGACGCTCGGCCGCTCGACGGTGCCGCTGATCGCCGCCGCCATTATCGCCGATCTCCACATCGATCCCGCGCTGGTCGGGGTCTATGTCGGTATCGGTGCGGTTGCGGGCTTCCTGACCACAATGACCTGCGGCGGGCTGATCGTGCGCTATGGCGCCATGCGCATGACCCAGGTCGGCATGCTGGCCCTGGCCATCGGCTTGGCGCTTCCGGCCTCTGGCTGGCTGGCGCTGTTCGCGCTGGGCGCCTTCGTGGGCGGGCTGGGCCAGGCGATCTCAACGCCCTCGAGCTCGCACCTGCTCGGCCGGCTGTCGCCGCCGCATATCGCGCCACTGGTCTTTTCGATCAAGCAGACCGGCGTGCCGGCCGGCCTGATGGTCGCGGGTGTGGTCGCGCCGGTGCTGGCGACCGAGATGGGCTGGCGCACGGCGTTGCTGGTGATCGCGGGCCTGTCGGCGCTGACCGGGCTGGCGCTGCAGCCCTTGCGTGCGCGTTTCGACGTCGATCGCGTGCCCGCCACGCCGCTGTCGCCGGCCGACATCCGCGCCAATGTCGCCTCGGTGCTGCGAGAGCCCGCGCTCAGGGCAATGTGCCTCGCCATGTTCAGCTTCGTCGGCCTTCAGTCGCTGTTCACCAGCTTCTTCGTCCTCTACCTGGTGCGCGGCCTGGGCTACGACCTCGAGCGCGCCGGCCTGGTGTTCGCCATCGCCGTCGCCGTGGCGGTGCCGGCGCGCATCGGCTGGGGCTGGCTCGCCTCGCGCCTGGTCCGGCCGGCGACGCTGCTCTCGGTGCTCGGCATCTGCATGGCGATCTCGGCGGTGCTGGCCGCCGTCATCCAGTCGGCGTGGCCGACCTGGCTTGCCACAATGGTCGCCATTCTGTTCAGCGCCACGGCCGTGAGCTGGCACGGCGTGCTGCTGGCCGAGGTGGCGCGTCTCGCCCCGGCCGGGCGCATCGGAGCGACGACGGGTGCGGTGCTGGCCTTCGGCGACGCCGGCGCTCTGGTGCTGCCGTTGCTGTTCAGCGGAGCGCTGACGCTGACCGGCGATTACGCGCCGGGCTTCCTGATCGGCGGCCTCTTCACGCTGGCGTTCGGCCTGTGGGGCGTATGGCGCCGCGCGAACCCTCTTCAGAGTCCTCCACCGCCCTCCGTCAGGAGGTAGGGAGGACGGGGGAGGTAGTCCGAGCGGCTCGCGGCTCGCGGCTGATATTTCTCCCGCCGAACCGGCCGGCTTGAACGACGCCACGGCGAACCCTAGCCTCGCTCCAGTTCAAGGGAGATGGTTCATGCCGACGATCGACGTCCAGGTCCATTGCTATGAGCGCGACCATCCCGGCCGGCCATGGCACGCGGTGCTCGCCGGGCCGCCCGAGGTGACGGGACCCGACATGATCAAGGCGATGGACGAGGTCGGCGTCGACGGCGCGCTGCTGATCTCGGTCTATGCGATGTACAAGTGGGACGCGAGCTACGCGGTCGCCGTGCGCAAGCAGTTTCCCGACCGCTTCGCGCTGATAAAGCCGGTCGATTCCAACGATCCCAAGGTCGGCGAGACGATCGAGGAATGGGCGAAGATGGACGGCACGGTCGCCGTGCGCATCATGTTCACGCCCGAGGTCTCGACCGATCCCGCGCACCCCGGCATCAACAAGGTTCTGGCGACGGCGGGCAAGTGTGGCCTGCCGGTCAACCTGATGGCGCGCGGCCGGCTGGAGCAGGTGGCCGAACTCGCCAAGCGCAATCCCGGCACGACGCTGGTGATCGACCATCTCGGGCTCGAGCAGCCGATGAAGCCGCCGCCGCCCGAGGAACCGTGGGTCGAACTGCCCAAGCTGCTCGCGTTGGCGCCGCACGCGAACATCGTGGTCAAGATCAGCGGCGCCTGCACGCTGAGCCACGAGGCCTTCCCCTACAAGGACATCCGCAAGCCGGTCGATCAGATCCTGAACACCTTCGGCCTGGATCGCTGCATGTGGGGGACCGACTGGACGCGCGCGGTGAACCTTCTGACCTACAAGGAGGGAGTGGACGCCTTCCGCGCCAAGGACTGGCTGTCCGACGGCGACCGCGCCACGCTGATGGGCGGCAGTCTCGCCAAGATCTACGGCTGGGCCCCGAAGAAGGGCTGAACAAAAATGACCAGGCAACGAACAACCGGGAGGAAACCGCCATGCTCAGAAGGAGTTTCATCGGGGGCCTTGTAGCGGCCCCGGCAGTCGCGTCCGCACAGAATACGTCAGGGGGCGACTGGCCGAACAAGCAGATCAGGATCGTCATTCCCTATCCTCCGGGCGGTCCGTCGGACATCACGACGCGGCTGGTGCTGGAGCGTGCCGGCGCGCTCCTGGGACAGAGCGTGCTGTTCGACAATCGGGCCGGCGCCAGTGGTGCGATCGGCGCCGAGCATGTGAAGAACTCGCCGGCCGACGGCTACACGTTCCTGACCACGACCACGGCCATGGTGTGCATCACCCAGCATCTGCAGCCGCTGCCCTACGATCCCGGCAAGGACTTCGTGCCGGTGGCGCGCGTGGCGACATCTTGGATCGGCATGGGCATCAATCCGCAGGTGCCGGCCAACAACCTCCAGGAGTTCATCGCCTACGCCAAGGCCAATCCAGGCAAGATCAACTTCGGCTCGGCCGGGCTTGCCACCATCACCCAGCTCTACGGCGAGATGTTCAACATCGAGGCCGGCGTGAAGATGGTGCACGTGCCGTACAAGGGCAGCGCGCCGGCGACGCAGGACCTGCTCTCCGGTCAGGTCCAGGTGCAGTTCGATCCGACGACGTTGCCGCACATCGCTGCCGGACGCCTGAAGTGCTTCGCCATCCTGGGCGATCAGCGCTGGCCCGGGAAGCCCGACATACCGACCTTGAAGGAGCAGGGCATGGGCAAGATCGGCGGCGATGCCTGGTACGGCATCCTCGCTGCCAGGGGCACGCCGCAGGTCGCGATCGACAAGCTCGCCATGGCGATCGGCGAGGCTTCCAAGGACCCTGCCGTCAACGAGAAGCTGGTGACCAGCGGCAACTATGCGAGCTACCAGGATTCAGCGACGTTCGGCGCCACCATCGAGCGTGAGCGCGCCTCGTTCGGCGAGATCATCAGGAAGGCGGACATCAAGGTCTGATTTCGTCGTTCCGACCGGAACGCTGCATGCGGCCCTCGGGCCTTGGCCGGGACGACGAGGTACTCTAATCGAGCACGACGCCCGATCGCTTGGCGATGGGCTGCCACTTGGCGATCTCGACGCGCAGGAAGGCGGCCGCGTCGTTCGCCGTCCCATCGCGACTGTCGACGCCCGCCTCGGCAAAGCGCGCCCGTACGGCAGCGTCGCGCACGGCCACGTTGAGCGCGGCGTTCGACGCATCGATGGTGGCGGCCGCCGTCGCGGCCGGGGCGAGCAGCATGGTCCAGCTCTGGATCTCGAAGTCGGGCAGACCGGCTTCGCGCACCGAGGGCACATCGGGCAGCACCGCGGTGCGCGTCGGCGCCGTGACGGCCAGGGCGCGCACGCTGCCGGACTGCACCTGGCTCAGCGCCGTCGGGATGTTGTCGAACAGCACATGCACGCGTCCGGCCAGGAGGTCCTGCAGCGCCGGTCCACTGCCGCGATAGGGCACGTGCAGCAGCTCGCCTCCGCTCAGTGCGTTGAACCAGACGCCGGCGAGATGACCGAGCGATCCGCTGCCCGGCGAGCCGAAATTGTAGACGCCGGGTTGGCGCCGCGACTTGTCGGCCAGCTCGGCCAGCGTCGTGGCGACGCCGGGATGGACGAACACGGCAAGCGGTGTCGTGCCGACGACGGCGATCGGCGCGAAGTCGGCGTCGGGCCGGTAAGGCGGCTGGCGCATCAACGCAGGCCCGATGGCGTGCGTGGAGACGGTGCCGATGCCGAGGGTATGACCGTCCTTCGCCTTGGCGACGGCATCGCTGCCCAGCATGCCGGCGGCGCCGGCCTTGTTGTCGACCACGACCTGCTGGCCGAGCGCCTGGCTCATCGGCGGCGCCACGAGACGGGCGACGAGGTCGGTGGTGCCGCCGGCCGCGAAGGGAACGACGAGCTTGACGGGACGTGACGGCCATTTGTCCTGCGCCCTCGCCGCGAAGGGCAGGAGTGCCGCGGCCGCGACAAGCGAGCGGCGTCTCATGTCGGCACCAGCGGCTGGCCGAGCAACGACCAGTAGGGCAGCACCAGGAGGGCGACGGCGATGGTCAGCACCAGCATGCCGAGTCCAAGCCGTCGCACATCGGCGCTCGGGAAGTAGCCCGCCTCGTAGGCCAGCAGGTTGGCTGCCGTCTGCACCGGATAGAGGATGACCGCATCGACGGCGATGGTGACGATGAGGCCGCAGACCAGCGGGTTGAGATGCGCCGCCTGGGCGATGGTGACGGCGATCGGGATCAGCAACGCCATGCAGGCGGCGAGGTTGGTGATGGCCAGATGGACCAGCGCAACCGCAATCACCAGCAACACGACGATGGCCATGGGGGCGACGGAGACCGAGGTCAGCCGGTCGACGAACGCGGCGCCGAGCCATGACGCCGCGCCGGTGTCGATCATGCTGCGGGCGAGCGACATCGAGGCGCCGACGGTGAGGATCAGGCCCCACGACAGCTTGCTCTCGAACTGCTTCCAGGTGAGCGCGCCGACGCGCGGCGCCAGCAGCACGATGGCTGCCATCAGGGCCGGGATCGCCGGCGAGAGATGGTGCCAGGCGTCGGTGAGCCAGAGCAGCGCCGTGGCGGCGAGGATGGCGAGCGTCTTGATCTCGGCGATCGACAACGGCTCGGCGGTGGCTTTGATGGTGCACTGCCCGCCGCTCTCGAACGGCCCGACCATCATGCGCAGCCAGATGCCGCCCAGGAAGATCAGCGCGTAGTAGGGCACGGCCATCAGGGCGAACCAGCCCAGCCAGGAGAAGCCGCCCAAGAGCGTCGCCGCGGCGATCGAGGCGATGCCGCCGGTCAGCAGCGCCGAGGAAGCGAGCGGATTGAGCATGCCGAGCGCCAGCATCAGCGCGCGGCCGGCACGACCCGACTTGCCGACGCCCATGCTATCGAGCGCCTCGCGATAGGCGGGAATGAGGATGGCGTTGCGCGTGATCGCCGAGGGCACGAGAAAGGCGAGCGCGGGCAGCGACAGGATCATCTGCACGTAGAGCCGCGTCGGGTTGCCTCTGGCGCTTCGTGCCAGGAAGCGCGCGGCGCGCTGCGCCAGCCCGCTCGCTTCGACGGCAGTGCCGATCGCCGCGACGCCGACCAGGAAAAAGGTCACCTCCGACGTGAAGCCCTGCAGCGCGTCGGGCAGGCGCATGCCGGGATTGATCGCCAGCAGCACGACGACCAGCAGCGCGGTGACGCCGAGCGGCACGGCCTCGGTGATCCACAGGATCGTGCCGGCGAGGGTGACGGCAAGGGCGGCCTGGCTTGCCTCGTTGAGGCCCGCCACGGGCGGCGCCGCACGCGCGGCGACGTAGGCCAGCAGGGCGATCGCCAGCCACAGCTCTTTCTTCATGGCACCGGACTCGCCAGTTGGAAGAGGCAGTCGCCGCGTCGCGCCCAGCCGGGAAAGCGCCGGCACAGCACCATGCCTGTGGCTTCGAAGGTCACCACCTGCTGCGGCCGCCACGGCGTGCCGGGAAAGTGCAGGGCGCCTGCCGGCTGCCCGGCGGCGACGTTTTCCTCGAGCCGGGCGTAGGGCTCGAACAGCCCGTCTTCGAGGCAGTAGACGTAGTTCGCCGCACCTTCGACGGAGAAGCCGCGCATGCTGCGCGCCGGCGGCGTCGCGGGATCGGCCGGCAGCAGGCCGATCGATGCCAGCGCGCGGCGTACGCCGCGTTCGGCCATCGCCACCAGCTCATGTGAGATCGTGCCGCCGCCGCCCAGCTCGGCATTCAGGTAGACGACATTGTGGCGTTCGGCGGCCGCCGACAGGGTGCGCGGCTCGCCCTGCAAGGGCCTGACCAGGCCGCCATAGGGCGCACCGAACGCGGCGATCAGCGCCTCGGTGGCGGCCCGCCGCTCGCCGTCCTCGGGCCGACGCGCATGGGCGTGGGCGACGTATTCCAGCGAGCTGCCGCCGGAATGCAGGTCGAGGCAGTATTGGCAGCGCGCCAGAAGCACGCTTTCGATGTAGTGCGCGATCATCTCCGTCGGCGTGCCGTTGGCGTTGCCGGGAAAGCAGCGGTTGAGATTGCCGTCGTCGATCGGCGAGACGCGGCGGCCGGCCATCACCGCAGGATAGTTCGCGGCCGATAGCACGATCAGCCGGCCGCGCAATCGGGACGGATCGAGGGACCGCACCAGCTTCATCAGCGCGATCTGGCCCTCGTACTCGTCGCCGTGGTTGCCCGCGACGAGCAGGGCGGAAGGACCGCTGCCGTTGGCGGCGACCGTGATCGGCACCGGAATCCAGCCATAGGCCGAATCGTGGGTGGAGTGCGGGACCTTCAGGAAGCCGTGCTGCACGCCCGGTCCGTCGAGATCGATGGTGGCGGCGATGCGGGTCATGCGCTGACCTTTGCCCGTGCCCAGTCGAGCCAGGGGAAGAGAGCCAGGAGATCGCTGGTCTCGACCGTGGCGCCGGCCCAGAGGCGCAGGCCTGGCGGTGCATGGCGATAGGCGTCGATGTCGAAGGCGACGCGCTCGGTCTCGAGCAGGACCGCGAGCTTCTTGGGCGTCACGGCCGCGTCGACCACTTTCAGGCAAACCGAGGTGCAGGAGCGTTCGGCCTTGCTCTCGGCCAGGAAGGCGACCCAGGGTGAGCGCGCCACCCAGGCCTCGATGGCGGCGAGGTTGGCGTCGGCGCGGGCAATCAGCGCCGGCAAGCCGCCGATGCGCTCGGCCCACTTCAGCGCGTCGAGATGGTCCTCGACCGCCAGCAGCGACGGCGTGTTGATCGTCTCGCCCCTGAAGATTCCTTCGCTCAGTCGTCCGTTCTGCGTCAGGCGGAAGATCTTGGGGACCGGCCACGACGGCCGGTGGCTCTCCAGGCGCTGCACGGCGCGCGGGCTGAGCGCGATCATGCCGTGCTGGGCCTCGCCACCCAGCGCCTTCTGCCACGACCAGGTCGTGACATCGAGCTTGTCCCACGGCAGTGCCATGGCGAAAGCCGCGGAGGTGGCGTCGCAGATGGTGAGCCCCGTGCGGTCGTCGGCGATCCAGCTCGCATTGGCGACGCGCACGCCCGATGTCGTGCCGTTCCACGCGAATACGATGTCGCGTTCGCCTGAGGCCTGCGACAGGTCGGGCAAGCGGCCGTACGGCGCCTCGAACAGACGGACATCGCGAAGCTCGAGCTCGGCAGAGATGTCGTTTGCCCAGGTTTCGCCAAAACTCTCCCAGGCCAGCACGTCGACGCCGCGTGGCCCGAGCAGGGACCACAGCGCCAGTTCGACCGCCCCGGTGTCGGAGGCGGGCACGATGCCGACGCGGTATTCGGCCGGAATGCCGAGCAGCGCGCACGAGCGCTCGATTACCTCGCCGAGCTTGGCCTTGCCCGCAGGTGAGCGGTGCGAGCGGCCGAGCGCCGCGTCGGAAAGGCCTTGCAACGACCAGTCCGGCCGCTTGGCGCAGGGGCCGGAGGAGAAGCAGGGGTTGGCCGGCTTGATCCGTGGTTTGTCGATGTTCATCTCCGCACGATGGCGGAGCTTGGAGGCCCATGACAAACGATCTAATGTCACCGCCGATGTGAGGAAAAGTCACAAGTCATGGCCAGACGTCGATTGCCGCCCCTGAAGGCGTTGCCGGCCTTCGAGGAAGCCGCGCGCCATCTGAGCTTCAGCGCGGCGGCGCGCGAGCTCAATCTCACGCATGGCGCCATCAGCCGACAGATGAAGTCGCTCGAAACCCATCTCGGCGTGCGCCTGTTCCGCCGCCTCAACCGGCGCGTCGAGCTGACCGACGCCGGGGCGGCCTTCCTGCCGGCGGCGCGGACTGCGCTCGACGTCGTCGAGGCGAGTGCCGCGCGCCTGTCGGCGGCGACACGGCAGGGGCCGTTGGTGGTCTCCTGCCTGCCGACCTTCATGATGCGCTGGCTGATCCCCCGGCTGTACGACTTCAATGCGCGCCATCCCGCAATCGACGTGCGGCTCTCCGCGTCGTCGGCAGCGGTCGACTTCGCGCGCCAGGGCGTCGATGTTGCGATTCGTATCGGCGTCGGGCCGTGGCCCGACGGGATTGAAACGCATGCCTTCATGAACGAGGAGATCGGGCCGGTGTGCAGTCCCGCCTTGGCGGAGCGTGGCAAGTTGCGCCGGCCCTCCGACCTCGGGCAGCACACGCTGCTGCATACCGAGACGCGCGCCGATGCCTGGGCGGACTGGCTGGCGCGGAGCAAGACGACGAACATCGAGGCCGCAAAGGGCCAGCGCTTCGAGCATTTCTATTTTCTGCTCGAGGCCGCCGTTGCAGGCCTCGGCATCGCCGTGGCGCCCAAGCCGCTCGTCATGGAGGACCTGAAGCTCGGCCGCCTGGTGGCACCCTTCGGCTTCGTGAAGAGCGGGCGACAATATTGCCTGCTCTATCCGGCGGAACTCGCGGCCGTCCCCAAGATCCGCATTTTCCGCGGCTGGATCGACAAGACCCGCCGTTGAACTCGTCACTCTTCCCGCATAGCGCGCCAAGCAAAAGGCTGGACAGGCGGCCCATTTCGATGAATTATAACTAAAGTTATGCAGAGCCGACAAGTCCGCTCGGAGGGAGAAAAGCGATTGTCGTTCTGTCGCATTTCATGCGACACGCCCCGGCGATGATGGCTACAGTATTATCATTCAATATCAATCATTTATATATCTATCTTGAAGTCGTATGAGAACACGATCCTGGACGCAAACCTGTCGCTTCCCAGTGCCGCCAGCCCGCACGGCAGCGACCACGCGGCCTCGTTCGTTAGCGGCTCATGCCGTCCACCGTTATCCGGTCCTATCGCTACGATCCGTCGCGTCGGGAGCTCAGCGTCGAGTTCCAGTCGGGGCGAAGCTACACCTACTGCGACGTGCCGGGAGAAACCCATGCCGCGATGAAGGTCGCCTTCTCCAAGGGCGAATTCTTCAACCGGCACATTCGCGACAACTTCACCTTCCGGCGCACCGACGGCGTCGCTTAGGTAGCGATCCCCCGCAGATACGACTCGGCACCGGCGCGATCCGACGCCCCCGCGGCAAAGCCGACATAGCCGTCGGGGCGGACCAGCGTGAGATCGCGCGGGTCGGCGCGCTTGGCTCCGCTCGCAGCCTCGACGAGGTCGGGAAACTTCGCCACGAGGTCGGCGACGGCGTCGGGCGGGCCGAGCGCCATGAAGCGAGACTTGCCGGTGTCCGCCGCGAGCGGCTCGGGCCAGCGATGGCCGGGCTTCGTGCCCTCGGCGTGACGAGCGCCGGCGACCGACAGCGGGCTGTCGGGATAGGCGATGTTCAGCTCCGACAAGGTGTCGGCCATGATGTGGCCGATCTGCGGGAAGGACAGCGCGAACTTCACCATGGCGTTGCGCAGACCCTGGATGAGCGGGTTGCGCGCGATCGCCGCCTCGGTCATGCGGCTCGCATTGCGTAGCACCATCTCGCCGACGGCGGTGCGCTCGGTCGAGTAGGTGTCGAGCAGGGATGGCTTGGCGACGCCCTTGATCACGAGGTTCAGCTTCCAGGCGAGGTTGAAGGCGTCCTGCATGCCGGTGTTCATGCCCTGGCCGCCGGCCGGACTGTGGATGTGGGCGGCGTCGCCGGCGAGGAACACGCGGCCGCGGCTGTAATCCTTGACCTTGCGCTCGTTGATGCGGAAGGCGGCCAGCCACACCGGATCGGTGAGCTTGATGCCGGGATTGCCGCGATGGGCGACCATGGCCTGGATCTCCTCCATCGTCGGATCGGGGTGGTGGCCGTTGCCGGTTGCGGGGCCGAGATCGGCGATCACGCGCCAACGGCCCGGCGTGATCGGGAAGAAGGCCAGGATGCCGTCGCGGTGCCAGAAGATGTGCAGGTGATCCGTCGGTTCGAGGCCGCTGACGTGGATGTCGGCCAGGTACCAGTCGCTGTCCTGGGGCGACCCTTCGAAGGCGAGGCCCAGCGCATGGCGCGTCGTCGAATGGGCGCCGTCGCAGCCCAGCAGCCAGTCGGTACGAACGGTCTCGCTCGTGCCGTCGGCCTTGCGCAGCACCGCTTCGATGCCCCCGGCGCTGGTTTCGGAGAATCCTTCCATCGACACGCGGCGCTCGACCTTGACGCCGCGGCGGGCGAGAGTTTCCTCGAGCACGCGCTCGGTCTCGCTCTGGGCGATCATGAGGGCGAAGGGGTAGACCGAGTCGATGCCGTCCGTTGTGACGCGCGCCACGACGTGCTTGCCGTCCGAGAGCTGTGCGCCATGCGCGACGTTGCCGGCCTCGAGGAACGGCTCGACGTAGCCGCCGTGACGCAGGAGCTCGAGCGTACGCGGCCACAGCACCAGCGCCTTGGACTTGTCGGTGCGATGTGCCTCCTTGTCGACGATGCGCACGGAGATGCCGTAGCGCGCCAGCTCATTGGCCATGGTCAGGCCGACCGGGCCCGCACCGGAGATCAGTACGCTCGCCATGTGCCGTGCCCCCTTCGATCGCCTTTACAGTGCCTTGAGAGCCTTCAACACCTCGTCGACATGGCCCGGCACCTTCACCTTGTGCCAGACCTTGGCGACCGTGCCGCTCTTGTCGATCAGGAAAGTGGCGCGCTCGATGCCCATGTACTTGCGGCCATAGAGGCTCTTCTCGACCCAGGTGCCGTACTTCTCGCAGATCTTGCCGTCGCCGTCGGACACCAGCGGAAAGTTGAGTTCGTATTTCTTCTTGAACTTGTCGTGCTTTTCGACGCTGTCCTTGCTGACGCCGATCACCTGCGCCTTGAGCTTTCCGAAGTCGGGCAGCGAGTCGCGGAAGCCGCAGGCCTCGGCGGTGCAGCCGGACGTGTCGTCCTTGGGATAGAAGTAGAGCACCACCGGCTTGCCGCGCAGCTCCGAGAGCTTGAGCTTCTTGCCGCCGTCGGTTGCCGCCGTGAAATCGGGCGCCTTCTTGCCTTCCTCGACACTCATCCCTCGCTCCTCCTGTCGTCAGTGCGGCCCTGCCAACCGGCAGAGCGCGCCGGTTCCTCGACAAGGCGGCGGTATATAGCATGCGCCGCATCGGTTTCATTCGAGATGCGCGCCCGCAGGCCGGCGAGGTCGTCGGCGCCTTCGGTCGCCGCGATGAGGCGGCGCTGGCCCTCCGGCGCGTTCGCCTCGTCGAACGCCGCCTCGTCGCCATTCAGGGTGAGGCGCAGCAGGCCCTGCACATCGGACAGAAGGGTACGCGTCGCGCGCAGGCGCTCGGCGTCGGCGTGCTCGATGAAGCCGGCATCGGCGGCGCGGCGCAGCATCTCGGCGGGATGCGGGTCGAGCAGGTCGGGCCGCTCGGCCGCGTGGCGCAGCGCCAGGTACTGGGCCACGAAGTCGATGTCGAACAGGCCGCCCGGCAAGTGCTTGAAGTCCCACGGGCTCTTGGGTGGCGCGTGGCGGGCGATGCGGTCGCGCATGTCGGCGACGTCGCGCACCAGCGCCAGCGGATCGCGCGGCCGGCACAGCGTGCTCTTGATGATGTCGGCCAGGCGGTCGACCAGGCCGGCCGGGCCATGGATCACGCGGGCGCGCGTCAGCGCCATGTGCTCCCACGTCCAGGCCGACTGCGCATGGTAGGTCTCGAAGGCTTCCAGCGAGTTGGCGAGCGGCCCGGCGCGACCGGACGGCCGCAGGCGCATGTCGACCTCGTACAGCGCGCCTTCGTTGGTGTGGGCGGTGAGCGCCGTCACGATCTTGGCGCTGAGGCGCGTATAGTATTGAATCGGCGCCAGCGGCTGGCGGCCGTCCGACGCTTCGAGGTCGGGCGGGATGTCGTAGACGAAGATCAGGTCGAGGTCGGAGGTGGCCGACATCTCGCGGCTGCCGAGCTTGCCCAAGCCCAGCACCGCGAGCCGCTGGCCGCGGAAGCCGCCATGTGCCTCCGCGAACAGCCGTTCGATGCGGTCGCACACGGCGGAGATCGTGGCGGCGGCTATGTCGGAATAGGCGAGGCCCGCCTGCGCCGGACGTACGATCGCCTTGAGCTGCTGCACGCCGACCTGGAAACGCCGGTCGTTGGCCCAGCGCCGTGCCAGGTCGAGGATGTCCTGCTCGTGCTCGACGGTGGCCAGCTGCTTGGCGAGGTCGGCCTGCATCTCCTCGGCCGGCGGCAGGGGCAGGTAGAAGGCGGGCGACAGGACCGAATCGAGCAGGATGGTGCGGCGCGCCAGATGGGCGGCAAGACCGGGCGCGCTGCCCATGATCGCGGCCACCAGCTCGAGCAGGGCGGGGTTGGACTTGAACAGCGAGAACAGCTGGATGCCGGCCGGCAGGTTGCCGAGGAAGAGGTCGAAGTTCAGCAGCGCTTGGTCGGGTGCAGCCGTCGAGCCCAGGGCCTTCAGCAGACCCGGCATCAGCTCGGTCAAGAGCTCGCGCGCACGCGCGGTGGCGGTCGAACGGTAGCGGCCGTGGTGCCAGCGCCGCACGATGCCGGCCGCGGCCGACGAATCGCGGAAGCCCAGCGTCTGCAGCGTCGCCAAGGTGCCAGGATCGTCGTCGGTGCCGGTGAACACCAGGTTGCCACCGGGGCCGGCGAGACTCGGGGCCTCCTCGAACAGATGGGCGTAGTGGCTCTCGACGCAGTGCAGGCGCTCGAGCAGTTCGTGCTGGAAGGACGGCGAATCGGGATAGCCCAGGAAGGTGGCGATGGCCGCCACGCCGGCCTCGTCGTTGGGCAGGCTGTGGGTCTGCCGGTCGTCGACCATCTGCAGCCGGTGCTCGACCTTGCGCAGGAAGCCGTAGGCCTCGATCAACTCGTCGGCGGCCGAAGGCGCGATGTGGCCTGCGGCGGCGAGCGCACGGAGCGTCTCGCAGGTCGCGCGGCTGCGCAGCGTGGGATTGCGGCCGCCGAAGATGAGCTGCTGGGTCTGGGCGAAGAACTCGATCTCGCGGATGCCGCCGCGGCCCAGCTTGACGTTGTGGCCCAGCACCTTGACGGCGCTGCCGCCGCGATGGGCATCGATCTGGCGCTTGATCGAATGGATGTCGTGGATCGCCGCGAAGTCGAGATGCTTGCGCCAGATGTAGGGTGTGAGATCCCCCAGGAACGCCGCGCCGACGGCGCGGTTGCCGGCCACCGGGTGGGCCTTGATCATGGCGGCACGTTCCCAATTCTGGCCGACGCTTTCGTAATAGAGCTCGGCCGCTTGCACCGACATGGCGAGCGGGGTGGAGCCGGGGTCGGGACGCAGCCGGAGATCGGTGCGGAAGATGTAGCCGTCGGCCGAGGTCTCCGACATGAGCTGGACCAGCATGCGCGCCGCCCGGACGAAATGCCGCGAGAGCTGGTCGTTGCCCGCGAGTGCCGCGGCATCGCGGTCGTAGAGCAGGATCAGGTCGATATCGCTCGAATAGTTGAGCTCTCCGGCGCCAAGCTTGCCCATGCCGAGCACGGTGAGGGCGGCCGCCTCGGGATCGTTGCCGATGCCGAGCTGGCCGTCGCGGGCGAGCTGCAGGAGGATCGAATCGGCCAGCGCATCGAGGCAACCCGAGGCGAAGGCAGTGAGTTCTCCCGTCACCTGCTCGAGCGTCCAGGCCTCTGCGATGTCGGCGACGGCAACCGTGAGCGCCACCCGGCGCTTGAGCCGGCGCAGCGTCGTGGCTACGGCCTCAGGTGCTGCGCCGTCGCGCGCGGTGGCGCGTGCGGCGGCGAGTTCGGCCGCGAGGTCGGCGCGCACGGCGTCGGGACCGCGACGCCACAGATCGGTCATAAAAGGCGGGTTTTGTAGACATGTTTCGGTCAGATACGGGCTATTGCCGAACAGGGCATCGAGCAGCGCCACCTGAGCGGCATCATCGGGCCGCGACGCCGTCTCGCTCCATCGTGTCCAGGCGACGTCGCGCCGCTCCGTGTCGTGCGGTCGCGGCAGGCGGTCGGTCGAAATCCAAGACATGCGGTGCGCGGGTCGGTTAAGTTGCTCGTGAGTCCGCCGGCACGCTTGCCAAGGCGCGTCGTCATCGTCAAGAAGCGGGAAGTACCAGCCTTTGGTCAGACGAACGTATCGGGTGTGCATGCGGGTGGTCGGCGGCATCGTGTTTGCCGTCAGTGCGCTCGTCCTGGTCGCCGCCCTGCGCCTGATGGAAGGTCCGGTCGATCTCGACTTCCTCAAGCACCGCATCGCCCAGGCGACCGACGTGCCGGGCAACGACATCAGGCCCGAGATCCAGCGCATCGCGCTGGAATGGGGCGGCATCAGCCAGCCCATGAGGCTGGTGTTCAACGGCATCCGCTTCGTCAAGGGCGGGCACCAGGTGATCGCGACCATTCCCACGGCTTCGGTGACCTTCGATGCCCGCGATGCCCTGCAGGGCATGTTCCTGCCGAACACGGTCACGATCGAGGCCCCGACGATCGAAGCCGACATCACCCGTGACGGCGGCATGCTGCGCCGGGTGTTCACGTCCTCCGACGCCGAATCGCAGGGCGAGGCGCTGGTCCTGCTGATCGAGCAGCTCATGGCCGAGCCCAACTACGATTCGCTGATCGGCCAGCTCGACATGATCCTGATCGAGCGGGCCAAGGTGACGATCCGCGACGTCAAGACGGGGCTCACCTGGACCGCCCCGGCGGCGCGCGGCCGCCTGAAGCGCGACGCGGCCGGAGTCAGCATGGCGGCGTCCGCCCGGCTCACCGGCGAAGCCGGCAACTGGGTCGACGTCTCGCTGTCCGGCGTCTACACCCGCGATCGCAGCCGCATCGCGCTCGACGCCGCCGTCGACGGTTTCAAGCCGTCGATGCTGGCCGACCTGTCGCCCGACGTGGCGCTGCTGCGCGGCGTCGACATCGCGCTGTCGGGTCGCCTGCACATCGAGGCAGACGGTCACGGCGAGGTGCGCAGCGTCGCCGTCGATGTCACCGGCGGCAATGGGCGGGTCACGCTTCCCGGTGTCCTGCCGGCCTCACATGCGGTGAAGTCGGTGAACGCGAGCGCCACCATCAATGCGGTGACGCACACGGCCAAGGTCGACCGCGTCGACATCGATTTCGGCGCGACCAAGGTGTCGATCACCGGCGCCGGCGAGCGCAAGTCCGAAGGTCGGACGTTTTCCGGCCTCGCCGAGGTGCGGCAGATTCCGGTCGATCGCCTGGGCGACTACTGGCCGTTGGAGTTCGCTGCCGGCGGCCGGGACTGGGCATTGTCCAATCTCAGCAAGGGCGAGATCGACGTCGCCGCCGAGTTCGCGCTGAGCACGCCGGGCAACGACCTGGCCGAGATCAAGGTCGAGCGTCTGGTCGGCCTTATCGACTATCGCGGCATGAAGGTGCGCTACATGCCGGACATGCCCGAGCTTGAGGGCGTAGCGGGCACGGCGCGCTACGAAGGCGGCACGCTGCATTTCGACGTGGCGAGCGGCAGCACCGTCAATCTCAGGACGGCCGGCGCCACCATCGATCTCACCGGTCTCGACGGGCCGGCGCCGCAGAACGCTGCCATCCGCATGCCGATTTCCGGCTCGGCGCAGGACGTGATCCGTTTCCTGGCGCGTCCCAAGCTCGGCCTGTCCAAGGAGATGCTCTACGATTACCGCCGGCTGGGCGGCGAGGTGGCGGTCGACCTGACGATCGGATTCCCGCTGGTGAATGCGCTCGCCGTCTCCGACCTCGACCTCAAGGCAGAAGCGTCGCTGACGCACTTCTCGCTGCAGGATGTGATCGGCGACATCGACCTCAGCGACGCCACGGCGCGGGTCAAATACGTCAGCTCCGAGCTCAGCGTCAGCGGCACCGGCAAGCTCGACGGCAATGTCGTGGAGATCGGTTGGCGCGAGTTGTTCGGCGCCAAGGTGCCCTTCCGGCGGCGTTACGACCTCAAGGGCACGGTGCCGACGGCGCTGGTCGCGAAGGCCGGTTTCCCGTCGCCCGAGCCCTATCTCAGCGGGCCGGTCGGCACGACGCTATTCTATCAGGTGGCGGCCAACGGCACAGGCGAAGTCGTCGGCCGCTTCGACATCAAGGCGGCCAAGGCCGAAGTCGCACCGCTCGAGTGGACCAAGCAGCCCGGCACCGAAGGCCACGTCCAGATGACCATGAAGCTCGCCGCCGGCGGCAAGCTCACGGCCGTCGACCTCGATGCGCGCAGCAATGGGCTGAACGGCAAGGGCCAGGTGCGATTCGCCGGCGACAATGCCCTGCAGCAGATCACCGTCAACCAGATCAAGATCGGCCAGACCGATGTCGCGGGGGACTGGAAGCGCACCCCGGGCGGCGTCGAGGTCTCCTTACGCGGTCCCTCGCTCGAGCTGCCGCGGGTGCACGCCATGATCAGGGCACGTGACGACCTCGCGGCCAAGGATCCCGCAGGCCCTGCCGCGCAGGGGCGCTCCAACACCAAGTTCGCGCTGCAGATCCAGCAGGTGCTGACCAAGCGCGGCACGCTGGGCTACGTCAACGGCAGCCTGTCGCTGACCGGCGAGCGCATTGCCGCGGCCGACCTGTCGATCGGTGCCGGCAAGGGATCGACCTTCCGCGTCACCCCCGCGGGGCGCGGCCGCAAGGTCTTCTTCTATGTCGCCAATTTCGGCCGGCTGCTGACGGATGCAGGCTGGATCGATGGGCTGGTCGACGGCTATCTCCACATCGAGGGCCTGTACAACGACGCCGTCGCCGGCTCGCCGCTCGACGGTTTCCTCAAGCTCGGACCCTATCGGCTGCAGAGGGTGACGCCGCGCGCCAACGTCGGCACGCTGAACTCGGCCATCGACGGCTTGAACCGCGCCGGCAATGCATTGCAACAGTTCGACAACCTCGAAGCCAAGATCCTGAAGCTGGGCGATCGAATCCACATCAAGAACGGCCGTACCAACGGCAGTTCGATCGGCCTCACGACCTACGGCTATGTCGATCTCGGCAACGACACGGCGAGGCTTGCCGGCATCGTCGTGCCGGCCTTTGCGCTCAACAACCTGCTGTCGAACGTGCCCTTGCTCGGCCCATTGCTGACCGGCGGCAAGGACGGTGGCCTGTTCGCCGTCTCCTATCAGCTCTCGGGTCCGCTCGACGATCTCAGGACCGACGTCAACATGATGACGGCGATGACGCCGGGCGCGTTGCGCGAGCTCTTCATCGCGCAGCCGGACGCCGCCCAGCCACCGTCCTCGCCGGAGGCTCAGCGCGCGCCTTAGATCAAACGGCGCGCACCAGAACGTGGCGTTTGCGGCCGGCCGAGAGTTTCAGCGTGCCCGACGAATCGAGGTCGCCTTCGCCCACCGTCGCGGTGTCGCCGGCGATCGGCTTGTCGTTCAGCCGTCCGCCGCCGCCCTTGATCAGCTTGCGGGCCTCGTTGCGGCTTTCCGCCAGGCCGGCCGCGTGCAGGAGCTCGAACGCGGCGATCCCCGCGGCGAGCCGCGCGCGCGGCACGCTGACGGTGGGGAGCGACTCGGCACGGGCGCCTTCCTCGAAGGTTCGGCGTGCGGTTTCGGCGGCTTCCTCGGCGGCCTTGCGGCCGTGCGCCAGCGCCGTGATCTCGGTGGCGAGGATCTTCTTCGCCTCGTTGATCTCCTGGCCCTTCAGCGCCTCGAGGCGCGCGATCTCGTCGAGCGGCAACTCGGTGAACAGCTTCAGGAAGCGGTCGACATCGTCGTCCTCGGTATTGCGCCAGTACTGCCAGAAGTCATAGGCCGAGACGCGCTCGGCATTCAGCCACACGGCGCCGGCCATGGTCTTGCCCATCTTGGCGCCGGACGAGGTGGCGATCAGCGGCGTCGTCAGCGCGAACAGGTCGGCGCCCTGCAGCCGACGGCCGAGATCGACGCCCATGACGATGTTGCCCCACTGGTCCGAGCCGCCCATCTGCAGGATGCAGCTCTGACGCTTGTGCAGCTCGGCGAAGTCGTAGGACTGCAGGATCATGTAGTTGAATTCGAGGAAGCTGAACGGCTGGTCGCGTTCGAGGCGCAGCTTCACCGAGTCCATGCTCAGCATGCGGTTGACCGAGAAATGCCGGCCGACCTCGCGCAGCATGGGGATGTAGAGCAGGCTGTCGAGCCAGTCGGCATTGTTGACCATCACCGCGTCGGTCGGTCCGTTGCCGAACTTCAGGTACTTCGCGAAGACCTGCTTGATGCCCGCCATGTTGGTGTCGATCTGCTCGTCGGAGAGCAGCGGGCGCGCCTCGTCGCGGAACGACGGATCGCCGATCTTGGTGGTGCCGCCGCCCATCAGCGTGATCGCCCGATGACCGGTCTTCTGCCACCACCGCAGCATCATGATCTGCAGCAGCGAGCCGACATGCAGCGAATCAGCGGTGCAGTCGAAACCGATATAGGCCGTGCGGACGCCGCTCGCGAGCAGCTCGTCGAGCCGCGTCGCGTCGCTGCACTGGTGGACCATGCCGCGCTCGTGCACGATCCGCATGAAGTCCGACTTGAAGGCCGCCATCTGTTCGCCTGTTGTCCCTGAAGGGCCGGGGGTTTAACACGGGGCCGAGCGAGCCTCAACGGACCTGCACCGCGTATGCCGTCACCCTCCCTGCGCGCCCTCGGCCTGATGAGCGGCACCTCCGTCGACGGCGTCGACGTGGCTCTGATCGAAACAGACGGCGAGCAGGCGAGGTCTTTCGGCAGTTTCCTGACGGTGCCCTATGCCGACGACGTGCGCCGGCAGATCCGGGCAGCTTTCGGTGCAGAGCGCCCCAGCGATACGACGCGGGCTGCCGAGCGGGCGGTGACCGAAGCCCATGTCGAGGCCGTGAAGCGTTGGTCGCGAGAAAGCGGCACGTCGCTCGCGACGCTCGATGTCGTGGGCTTCCATGGACAGACGATCACTCATCGGCCGGAGCGGCGCTTCACCTGGCAGATCGGCGACGGAGCGGCGCTGGCGCGGGCCACCGGTGTGAAGGTCGTGAGCGACCTGCGCATCGCCGACGTGAAGGCGGGTGGGCAGGGGGCGCCGCTGGTGCCGGTCTATCATGCCGCGCTGGCGCACGACCTGCCGAAGCCGCTCGCCGTGGTGAACATCGGCGGCGTCGGCAACGTCACCTGGATCGGTGCCGATGGCTCGCTGCTCGCCTTCGATACCGGGCCGGGCAACGCGCCGATCGACGATTGGTGCGCGCGGCGCGCCGGCCTGCTCTTCGATCGTGACGGCGCGCTCGCGGCGTCGGGCAAGGTCGATCGCGCTCGGGTCGAGCGCTTCAGCGAGCATCGCTACTTCGCGGCGAAGCCGCCGAAGTCGCTCGATCGCGGCGACTTCAACGATTCGTGGGCCGAGGGCCTCAGCGTCGCCGACGGTGCCGCCACGCTGACACGCGGCACGGCACGCGCCATCGCCCTGGCGGCGCGCCATTTCCCGATGCCGGTTGCGCAGTGGGTGACGTCGGGCGGCGGTGCGCGCAACCCGACCCTGCTGACGGCCATTGCCGAGGAGACGCGCAGCACCGTGGTCACGGCCGACAGCCTCGGCTGGAACGGCGATGCACTCGAGGCGCAGGCGTTCGCGTTCCTTGCCGTGCGCTCGCTGCGCGGGCTGCCGATCACCTTTCCCGGAACGACCGGCGCTCCGCGTCCGCTGACGGGCGGCCGTCTCGACGAGCCTTAAGGCTCCTTGTTGCTGGTCGCGCGGCCCGGCGGATTGACCAGGCACCTGGCGACGTACCTGTCGACCTCGATGGCGAGCTTGTCGAGCGAGTCGTGATAGAAGTGGTTGGCGCCCTTGATGGTGCGCGATTCCACCGTGATGCCCTTCTGCAGCGACAGCCGCGCCACCAGCTTCTGAATGTCGGCGAGCGGCACGACCTCGTCCTTCTCCGCGCCCACGATCAGGCCCGAGGAGGGGCAGGGCGCGAGGAAGGCGAAGTCGTAGGAGTTGGCAGGCGGCGACACCGAGACGAAGCAGTCGATCTCCGGCCGGCGCATCAGGAGCTGCATGCCGATCCAGGCGCCGAACGAGTAGCCGGCGATCCAGCACGACTTGGCATCGGCATTCATGCCCTGCAGCCAGTCGAGCGCAGCGGCCGCGTCCGACAGCTCGCCCATGCCGTTGTCGAAGCGACCTTGGCTGCGGCCCACGCCACGGGTGTTGAAGCGCAGCACCGAGAAGCCGCGATTGACGAACACATGGAACAGCGAGAACACCACCTTGTGGTTCATCGTCCCGCCATATTGCGGGTGAGGATGGAGGATCAGCGCTATCGGCGCATGCTCTTCCTTGCTCTGGTGATAGCGCCCCTCGAGCCGACCTTCCGGGCCGGTGAACATCACATCAGGCATCTAGACTCCGGTCTTTCCCTCATTATTGGCAGCCGGACGCGGGCCGGAGCAGCATTTTTCGGGGGATTCTTGATACTTGACCAACTCAGTCGGGTTTATTAAACCCGAGCTGTTCAGTCGGTTTTTCCCCAGATCCCTGTCTGGAGGACCGCAATATCGCAGTAACGCCTTGGTTTTCAAGAACTTTAGGCGTTCGGACAGACGGCCGGCCCCGAGCCGGCGCGAGGAGGATGCTGTGAAGCTCAGCACCAAGGGTCGTTACGCCGTCATGGCGATGGTCGATCTGGCGCGTCATGCGCAGGCCAAGCCGGTGTCGTTGTCTGATATCGCGACCCGGCAGGAAATCTCTTTGTCGTATCTGGAGCAGCTTTTTGCCCGCCTGCGCCGCGCCGGCCTGGTGAAGAGCGTACGCGGTCCGGGTGGCGGCTATCGCCTGGCCCGCGGTTCGGCCGAGACGCGGGTATCCGAGATCATTCTCGCGGTCGACGAGCCGATCAAGGCGACGCGCTGCACCGAGATGGGTGCCACCGGCTGCCGCGCCGACCGCAGCAAGTGTCTGACGCACGACCTGTGGGAGGAGCTGGGCAACCAGATCCATGCCTTCCTGAGCTCGGTGACCCTGCTCGATGTGCTGGAGCGCCGTCTGGCGCCGCGCATTGCCGAGGCGCCCGCTGCTTCTGCCGCGGCCAACAACGATTCCTCGATGGCCGCTGCCAGCTGACAGTCAAGGCCAGCCCAAATGCCCGCCGCGTCCGTGTACCTCGATCACAACGCCACCAGCCCTCTGCGTCCGCAGGCGTTCGACGCCATGGCCGAGGCATTGCGGACGGGCGGCAATCCGTCGGCGGTGCACGCTGCAGGTCGAAGAGCGCGAAGCCTCGTCGACAAGGCGCGCCGGCAGGTGGCTGAGCGGGTCGGCGCGTTGCCGGCGGAGGTGATCTTCACGTCGGGCGGTACCGAGGCCAACAACATGGCGCTTGCCGGCAGCGGCCGCAGGCGCGTGCTGATCTCGTCGATCGAGCACGAGAGCGTGCGGCGCGCCGTGCCCGATGCCGAGGTCGTGCCGGTCGATGGTGAGGGCGTGCTCGATCTCGCGGTGCTGGAGCGCAAGCTCGCCGCTTCGCATGAACCCGCGCTGCTGTCGGTGATGTTCGCCAACAACGAGACCGGCGTGCTGCAGCCGATGGCCGATGTCGTGCGAATCGCCCGCAAGGCCGGGGCGCTGGTGCATTGCGACGCGGTACAGGCGGTCGGCAAGATTCCGGTCGATCTGCACGGTATTGGCATCGATTATCTCAGCCTGGCCGCCCACAAGCTCGGCGGGCCGACCGGAGCCGGCGCGTTGATCGTGCGGGCCGAGGCGCCGTTCGCCTCGAGCCGCTACGGCGGCGGCCAGGAAAGCAATCGCCGCGCCGGCACCGAGAACCTCTCCGGCATCGTGGGCTTCGGTGCAGCCGCTGCTGCGGCAAGTGGCCTCGACTCGACGCTGCGCAATCGCGCCGAGGCGGCGCTGCGCGCGATCGCTCCGCGTGCTCGCGTCTACAGTGCCGGCGTCGGACGACTGCCCAACACGACCTGCATCTCCATGCCGGGGGTTGCGGCCGATATCCAGGTCATGGCGCTCGATCTTGCCGGTGTCTGCGTCAGCGCGGGCTCGGCCTGCTCGTCGGGCAAGGTGCACCGTTCGGCGGTGCTGGCGGCCATGGGAATAGAAGATGCCGAGGCGGGCTCGGCGATCAGAATAAGCTTCGGCTGGAACTCGCAATCCGGCGATATCGATCGCTTGATTGCAGCCTGGCGGGACCTATATATCCGAGCAGGTAAGTCGGATATTGCCAGTGCCCGTGCGGCCTAGTAATTTCAAGGGGTTAGCATGAACGTCCATACCCAGATCCGGCGCAACGACCAGCCCATCTACCTCGACTACCAGGCCACGACGCCGATGGACCCGCGGGTCCTGGAAGCGATGATGCCGTACTTCACCCATCAGTTCGGCAACCCGCATTCGCGCAGCCATTCCTACGGTTGGCAGGCCGAGGAGGGCGTAGAGAAGGCTCGTGGTCAGGTCGCCAAGCTGATCGGTGCCGACGAGAAGGAAGTGATCTTCACTTCGGGCGCCACCGAATCGAACAACCTCGCCATCCGCGGCGTCGCCGAGTTCTACAAGGACCGCAAGAACCACATCGTCACCACCGTGACCGAGCACAAGTGCGTGCTCGATACCTGCCGCCATCTCGAGCAGCAGGGCTTCGAGGTGACCTACCTGCCGGTCCAGAAGAACGGCCTGATCGATCTCGAGGCGCTGCGCGCGGCCATCACCGACAAGACGGTGGTGGTGTCGGTCATGGCGGTGAACAACGAGATCGGCGTCATCCAGCCGCTGGCGGAGATCGGCAAGATCTGCCGCGAGAAGAAGGTGTTCTTCCATACCGATGCGGCGCAGGCCGCCGGCAAGATCCCGCTCGACGTCGAGGCGATGAACATCGATCTGCTCAGCATCTCGGGTCACAAGATCTACGGGCCCAAGGGCATCGGTGCGCTCTATGTGCGCCGCAAGCCGCGCGTTCGGCTGGTGCCGCTGATCGTGGGCGGCGGCCAGGAGCGAGGCTTCCGCTCGGGCACGCTGCCGACGCCGCTCTGCGTCGGGCTGGGCGAGGCTGCCGAGATCGCCATGAAGGAGATGGACGAGGAGGCCAAGCGCCTCACCAAGCTGCAGCAGCGCATGCTGAAGGGCCTTCAGGACCGCTTGCCCGAGATCTTCGTCAACGGCGACCTCGAGCGTCGCATCCCGGGCAACCTCAACATCAGCTTCGCGTACGTCGAAGGCGAGTCGCTGATGATGGGCATCAAGAACCTGGCGGTGTCATCGGGCTCGGCCTGCACCTCGGCCTCGCTGGAGCCGAGCTACGTATTGCGCGCGCTCGGCGTCGACGAGGAGCTGGCGCACACTTCGCTTCGTATCGGGCTCGGCCGGTTCACCACCGAACATGAGGTCGACACCGCCGTCGAGGAGCTGGTGCGCCACGTGAAAAAGCTACGCGAGATGAGCCCGCTCTGGGAGATGGCCCAGGAAGGCATCGATTTGAAGTCCATCGAATGGGCTGCCCACTAGGGCGCGCCCGTCGAAATTGAGGAGAGTGTCATGGCTTACAGCGACAAGCTGATCGATCACTACGAGAACCCGCGCAACATCGGGTCGCTCGACAAGAGTTCGGAGGATGTCGGCACCGGTCTGGTGGGCGCGCCGGCCTGCGGCGACGTCATGAAACTGCAGATCAAGGTCGGCGCCGACGGCCTGATCGAGGACGCCAAGTTCAAGACCTTCGGCTGCGGCTCGGCGATCGCCTCCAGCTCGCTCGTCACCGAGTGGGTCAAGGGCAAGACGATCGACGAGGCCGAGACCATCAAGAACACCGACATCGCCAAGCACCTGGCGCTGCCGCCGGTGAAGATCCACTGCTCGGTCCTGGCCGAGGACGCGATCAAGGCGGCGATTGCCGACTATCGAGCCAAGACCGTCAAGAAGGCTGAGTAGCTTTCAGGCCGAGTAGCTTAGAGAGAGTGTGTGTCATGAGCACGTCCACGACGACCGAAGCCCCCAAGCCTGCTGCGCCGGCTGCCAAGCCGCGCCGGCCGCGTCCGCAGGTCATGTCGGTGACTCCGGCCGCCGCCGAGCACGTGAAGGCGCTGATCGAGAAGCGCGGCAAGGAAACCGCCGGCATCCGCATCGGCGTGCGCACCAAGGGCTGCTCAGGCCTCTCCTATACGCTGGAATATGCCGACAAGCAGGAACCGATGGACGAGGTCGTCGAGACCGGGGGCGTGAAGCTCCTGATCGACCCCAAGGCCTCGCTGTTCCTGATCGGCACGGTGATGGACTACGAGGAAGAGAAGCTGAAGTCGGGTTTCGTGTTCAAGAACCCCAACGAGAAGGGCCGCTGCGGCTGCGGCGAATCCTTCCACGTCTGATCGGGTCATGGATCACTTCGCGCGGCTGGGACTGCCGGCGGCGCTCGATCTGGAGCCCGCGTCGCTCGACCGGGCCTATTTTGCGCTCCAGCGCCAGTGGCATCCCGACCGCTTCGTCGCCAAGCCGGCGGCGGAGCGCGCCAGGGCCTCGGCCGAAGCGGCGGCCCTGAACGACGCGTATCGGACGCTGAAGGATCCTCTCAGCCGCGCCGTCTATCTCGCCGAACTCTTGGGCGTGGAGCTGCCCGGCGACGGCAAGACGATCGACGATCCGGAGCTCTTGATGGAAGCCATGGAAGCGCGCGAGGAACTGCACGAGGCGGGCTCGATCGAAGCGGTCGATGCGCTCGCGGCCAAGGCGCGCACCGACATGACGGCATCCCTCGAGGGCCTGGGTGGTTTGTTCTTGGCAGAGGACAAGCCAGCCATCAGAAAGGCGCTCCTTCGCCTGCGCTACCTCGACAAGTTCGCCGAGGAGGCACGTGCGCGGCGCATGAACATTGAACGGTCGACCGCATGACCTTGATGGAGATCCACGAGCCGGGCGAAACGCCATTGCCTCATGCCGGCGAAGGCTCGCTGGCGGTCGGCATCGATCTCGGCACGACCAATTCGGTGGTGGCGATCGCCCGCGAGGGCAAGCCCGCTGCGCTGCACGACGAGTCCGGCAACGCGATGGTTCCGTCGGTGGTGGCCTATCCATCGTCGGGCGGCGTGCTGGTGGGCGACGAGGCGCGCCTGCTGCTGGCACAGGAGCCCACGAATGTCGTCGCCTCGGTGAAGCGTTTGATGGGCCGCGGCGCCGCCGACCTGCATGCGGTGGCGGGCGTGCTGCCCTACGAGGTCGAGCCGGGCAGCGGCGAGACCGACATGGTGAAACTGCGCATCGCCGGCAAGGCGCGCTCGCCGGTCGAGATCTCGGCCGAGATCCTGAAGGCGCTGCGCAAGCGCGCCGAGGAGGCGCTGGACAAGCCCGTCGAGCGCGCGGTCATCACCGTGCCTGCCTACTTCGATGATGCCGCACGCACGGCGACCCGCGATGCCGCGCGAGTCGCCGGCCTGGAAGTGCTGCGCCTCGTGAACGAGCCGACGGCGGCGGCGCTGGCCTACGGCTTGGACAAGGGCTCGGAGGGTCTCTACGCGGTCTACGACCTGGGTGGCGGCACCTTCGACTTCTCCCTGCTGCGCCTGGAGAAGGGGGTGTTCCAGGTGCTGGCGACCGGCGGCGACACCGCGCTGGGCGGCGACGATTTCGATCGCGCCATCGCCGAGCGCATGCTGGCGGAGCGCAAGAAGGACGGGCTCGGCGACCAGGTCGACGAAGCGGCGGTGAAGGCCGCGCTGACCCTTGCCCGCCATATGAAGGAGCAGCTCTCCGACCGCGACCAGGCCTCGGGCCGTCTGGAGCTTTCGCGCGTGCCGTCGTTCCATGCGCTGACGAAGGCGGAATTCGAGGCAATGATCGCGGCCTACGTGAAGCGCACGCTCGACATCGCGCGCCATGTGCTGGGCGATGCCGGCATGACCGCGGCCGAGATACAGGGCGTCGTGCTGGTTGGTGGCTCGACGCGCGTGCCGCTGGTGCGCGCCGAGGTTGGCAGGATGATCGGCAAGCCGCCGCTCACCGACATCGACCCCGACGAGGTCGTGGCGTTGGGCGCTGCCCTGCAGGCCGAGGCGCTGACCGGCGGAGGCGACACGCTCCTGCTCGACGTCACGCCATTGTCGCTGGGGCTCGAGACCATGGGCGGCATCGTCGAGAAGGTCGTGCCGCGCAACACCCCGATCCCCGTGCAGCTCGCCCAGGACTTCACCACCTACCAGGATGGCCAGACGGCCATGGCGATCCACGTCGTGCAGGGCGAGCGCGAGATGGTGGCCGACTGTCGCAGCCTGGCCCGTTTCGAGCTTTTGGGCATCCCGCCCATGACCGCGGGTGCGGCGCGCATCCGCGTCAGCTTCTCAGTCGATGCCGACGGCCTGCTCACCGTCTCGGCCGAGGAGCGCACCACCGGAGTGCAGCAGCGCATCGAGGTCAAGCCGTCCTATGGCCTGAGCCACGAGGACATGGCCGACATGCTCTACGACAGCCTCGAGAATGCAGAGGCCGACATGGCGGCCCGACTGCTGACCGAGGCCAAGGTCGAGGGTCGACGCAACCTGCTGGCGCTCGATGCCGCGCTCGGCAAGGACGGCAAACTGCTCGATGCCGCCGAACGCGCAGAGCTCGACCGGGGCAGGGCGCGTCTGGAGTCCGCGATCGCCGGCGAGGATCGCGACGAGATCAATGCCGCAGCCGAGGCGCTGGAGACCCTGTCCAAGCCGTTCGCCGAGCGGCGCATGGACCGCGGCATCCGCGAGGCGCTGTCGGGCAAATCCGTGAACGAACTGGAGAGCCGGGTGGCAGACCCGACGGGCGAGTGACGATGCCGAAGATGACATTCATTCTGAAGGATGGCTCGCGCAAGGAGGTGGAGGCGCCGCTCGGTCTCAGTGTGCTCGAGATCGCCCATCGCAATCACATCGGCATAGAAGGAGCCTGCGAGGGCTCGCTTGCCTGCTCGACCTGCCATGTCGTCGTCGACAAAGACTGGTTCGACAAGCTCGCTCCCGCGAGCGAGGACGAGGAGGACATGCTCGACCTCGCCTTCGGCCTCACCCACACGTCGCGACTCGGCTGCCAGATCCGCATGACCGATGCGCTCGACGGGCTGGTCGTCAAGTTGCCAGCTGCAACCCGCAACATGATGGTCGATAAATAAATAGGTCGATAGGTAGGGGGAGGGCGAGATGGCGAAGAAACTGCGCTGGACCGATGTCCAGGACATCGCGATCGAGCTCGAGGAACGCCACCCCGATGTGGACAACGTCAACTTGAGGTTCACGGACCTTCACCGATGGGTGATGGACCTGCCGGACTTCGAGGACGATCCCAACCGCTCCAACGAGAAAATCCTGGAGGCCATTCAGGCGGCCTGGATCGAAGAACGTGATTAGACGGACGCCCCAATTCGGCCGAAAATCGATGCGTATACAGCATACGGCTGGGAGGGTGTTCATGAGGGGCACAAGGATCCGCTCATCAGTGCTGCCGCTGGTGCTGGCAGTAGGACTTGGCGCTTGCGCGTCGAACGCTGTGCAACCAGGCATCGTCTACTCGTCGGGCGCTCCCCAGCAGGGCGCCTATGGCGGCGGCCCGTACGGGTCCGGCCCCTACGGCCCCGGACCCTATCAGGGGGGCCCCTACAACAGCGGCGGGCCCTACGGCGCGCAGCGGGTAAGCTCATCGTATCCGAACCAGGGTGGCTACCCGAACCAGGGGGCCTATCCCAACCAAGGCACCTATCCGAACCAGGGTGCCTATCCGAACCAGGGTGCCTATCCGAATCAGGGGACCTACCCGAACTACCCGGCGCAGGGCAGCAACGCTGGCGCCATCGGTGACTCGGGACGCGTCGTATCGGTCCGTGAAGTGGCGCTTGCCGGTCCCGGCGGCAGCGGCGGCGGCAACGGCCCGCTGATCGGCGGTCTCCTGGGGGCCGGCGCCGGCGCCACGATCGGCGCGGTCACCAGCCAGACGCTGGGCGGCGGTATCGTCGGTGCGGTTCTCGGCATGGTAGGCGGTGCCATCGCCGGCTCCATTGCCGATGGCCAGCGCGGTGCGGGCCGTGGCATCGAGGTCACGGTTCAGAAGGACGATGGCCAGCAGGTGACGGTGGCGCAGCCTGACGATGGGGATATCCAGTTGGGCGATCGCGTACAGATCGTGCAAAATCGGCAGGGTGTGGCGCAGGTCGTGCGCCAGACGGCCCGGAGCGCCGACACGTCGGGTTCGTTCCAGCCGATGCAGTGAGTGAGAAAAGGACGACGCATGTTCGGTAAGTGGTTGCTCAGCCTTCTGGCGCCGTTGGTGCTCGTGGGTACCCTCGGCGCGTGCGAGAACAGCGGCGCCGTGCAGCCTGGTGTCGTCAACACCCAGGCGGCCGGCGGCTATCGCGGCGAGACTGGCCGCGTGATCGCCATCCGCGAGGTGCCGGTCAAAAGGGGCAACACCGGTGTGAGCGACGGCACGCTGATTGGCGGCGGCCTCGGCGCCGCCGGCGGTGCAGCGATCGGTGCGGCGACCACCAACTCGGTGGGCGGTGCGGTGGTCGGCGGCCTTCTGGGCGCCGTGGCGGGCGGCATTGCGGGTACCGCGGTCGACCAGAACGCCCCGCGGCGGGGCATCGAGGTGACTGTCCAGAAGGACAACGGCCAGCGTGTCACCATCGCCCAGCCCGACGACGGCGACGTCCAGATGGGCGACCGGGTGGCGATCGTCTACAACCGCAACGGCGTGGCCAAGGCCGTGCGCGACACGGGCTACCGACAGGATTAGGTACTCGTCACAGAAGTCTGGGCTGGCACGGGGCCGGCGGGATTGCCAGCACTGCTGGCACCGATGCTCGACCGGGAGCAGTTTTTTGGCGCTCTACGGTCCGCCAAAAAACAAGAACCGAAGTTGACACTATAAATCACCTGAGTTATATTAACCTCGCGCTCGCCTCCCGGCGGCTCTGCTCTATGCATCGTTCATCCGATACCATCGCGCCCGGCGGCAGCCCTGCCGGGTCCAGGTTTCAGCATCCCGAGCGACGCTCGAAGGGCGGTTCGGTCGCGGTGCGTGAAAACGCCCGGCGGAAATGCCGAAATTCAAAAAGGCCCAAGATTCAATGGTTCCGCTGGTGTTTGCGGGTCTGCCGTAATCCGACGAAATTCACGCCGGCCAGCGGTCGGGCCAAGGCACGTACAATGTCGTTCCTGTCGCGTTTCAGGCGACAGCGCTCCGCCGCCGAGAGCGGAAAGCCAAGGACACCAATAGTTTGCGGACATTTCCGACAGAGTCGCGCGAACGCGATCCCGTTCGTCCTTCAGCCCGTCAAAAACCTGTGCGACGAGCTACTCCAGCAGGCCGTGATCCTTGAGGACCTGCTGCTCATCACCGGTAATGTAGGCAAAGATCTTCGGCCGTTTCCCGGCCGCGATATGCAGGAGGTAGATGTTGTCGAACTCGATCTCCACGGTGTCGCCTGACTTGCGACGATAGCTCGACCACCAATGCGTGCGCGCGAGCGCGTGGAAATCGTCGAGCGGCGTGATCGAGAGGCTGCGGATCTCCATGCGCTGGGTGCCGAGGCGGCGGTAGTGCCGGTAGCCGCGGGGGATCATCCGCCGGAACAGCCAGCCGTTCCGGCCGCCGAAGACCTGGCGGGGATTGCTGCCGACAAAATACTGGGCGAACGCCGCAGTGACGGCTGAGACGTCGACGACGGGTGGCTTCTGCAGGGCCGCGTTCATGCGTCCTTGATAAGCCTCGAAAAATCGCCGGATGGCGGGTTCATGATCCTGCATCGGCTGGGAACGCTCGTGGTGACCTGTTGTTGCCTTTGGCCAAGGCCTATATAGGCCCGGCCATGGCTAGGAACTCCCTCGATATCGACAAGGCGCCCGGCGACACCCGTGTGGTCGTCGCGATGTCGGGCGGCGTCGATTCGTCGGTCACGGCGGGGCTGCTGAAGGAGCAGGGCTACGACGTCGTGGGCATCACCCTGCAGCTCTATGACCAGGGCGTCGCCGTCGGCAAGACGGGTGCCTGCTGCGCCGGCCAGGACATCCAGGACGCCCGCCAGGTCGCCGAGCGGCTGGACATCCCGCATTACGTGCTCGACTACGAAAGCCGCTTCCGCGCCGACGTCATGGATTCGTTCGCCGATTCCTACGTGCGCGGCGAGACGCCAGTGCCCTGTATCGCGTGCAATCGCACGGTGAAGTTCCGCGACCTGCTCAGCACGGCGCGTGAGCTGGGCGCCGAAGCGCTCGCGACCGGCCACTATGTGCGGCGCGTGGTGGGCGAGGCGGGCCCCGAACTGCACCGGGGCGCCGATCCGGCGCGCGACCAGAGCTACTTCCTGTTCGGCACGACGGCCGAGCAGCTCGACTTCCTGCGCTTTCCGCTCGGCCACATGCCCAAAAGCGAGACACGCGCGCTGGCCGAGCGCTACGAGCTTGCCGTCGCCGATAAACCCGACAGCCAGGACATCTGCTTCGTACCCAACGGCGACTATGCCGCGGTCGTTCAGAAGCTCCGGCCCGAGGCCGTCGAGCCCGGCGAGATCGTCGACCTGCAGGGCCGCGCGGTCGGCCGCCACGACGGCATCGTCCGCTTCACCGTGGGCCAGCGTCGCGGCCTCGCGCTGGGCGAGCGTGTGGGCACCGACAACGAGCCGTTCTATGTCGTACGGCTGGAGCCCGAGGCGCGCCGCGTCGTCGTAGGTCCGCGCTCGGCGCTCGGCCGCAGCGAGATCGCGCTCTACGACGTGAACTGGCTCGGCCCGCAGATCGACGGCACGCTGCCGGTACAGGTCCGCGTGCGCTCTTCCCAGGCGTTGCGGCCGGCGGAGATTTGCCTTGCGGCCGACGGCGCGACCGTGCGCTTCGCCGAGCCTGAAGTCGGCGTCTCGCCGGGCCAGGCCTGCGTGGTCTACGACGCAGAGAAGGGCAGCCGCGTGCTGGGTGGAGGCTTCATCCGACGCTCCGCGTCATGATGAAGTTCGACCATCTCGCCCTGCCGGTCGGCAATCTCGACCGCTCGCGCGAGTGGTACACCGCGGCCCTCGGCCTCAAGGTCGAGTTCGAGATCCCCGCCCGTAACGCGGTGGCGCTGCAGGACGGCGAAGGCTTCGCGCTTTTCCTGGAGGAGCGGGCGGGCGTGGCGCCGAACGGCATCGCGCTCTGGTTCCAGGTCGACGATGTCGACGAGACCTTCGCCGAATGGTCGGCGCGCGGCGTCGTTTTCGCCCACGGTCCGCAGAAGAACTTCTGGGGATACGGCCCCGAGCTGATCGATCCCGACGGTTACATCGTTCGACTCTGGGACGAGCGCACGATGCGCGAAAAGTGAATGCAGCTCGGTGATCCAGATTGGAAATGGCGCACGGCATCCGCGACAACCCGGGTTGTCGCGGTGCTCTGCTTCGTAAGCCTGTTCGGCATGCTTTCGAGCATGATGCTTGCCGGATACGCTGACCATCAAGCCCTCGCCAATCCGGGCGCTCCAACCGGTCTGTTTGTGCACGCCTACGAGGTAAAAGGGGGCGTGCGGTTTGTGACGGACGATCTTGCCGAGCTTGGTCGCGTTTCCAAGCGAGCGATGCTCGTATCGTTGTCGTCCGTCGCCATTACGTGGGGGCTTTTCCATTGGCTATCGCTTCGAGAAAAGCGGAATCGCGCCGTTCGTTGACACTGCATCGACAGCCTGCCTAAGGCCGCCGGCCATGGCAGCCGCACTCGTTTATGCCGGGAAGTGGGGATAGGTGTAATCGAAGCGTCACTCGCCGTCCGGATAATGTCGGGCGCGCATTCGCGGTGACGTCTGCGACAAGGTCGGAGTCGCTGTCCGACGTACCGACGATGGCGGAACTGGACTTCTCCGGGTACGAGTTCAACACTATGGGTCGGCGTGGCCGTGCTGAAGGGCACCCCGAGGGAGGCCGTCGCGACATTGCGCGACCAGGGAGCGTCCTGGCGGGTAAAGCCGCCGAGCAGTTCCGCCAATTCGTGCGCGACGAAGTCGCCAAGGGCGACCGCATAGTGTCGCAGGCTGGAACCCCACCGGAATGAGGGTCATGCAATGGTGTCGGTGGCCGCGCGCACGTTTCTTGACACTCAGGCACCCCTCCGCATAAAAGCCCCCACCCATGGCTGGGTAGCTCAGCTGGTTAGAGCACGGCACTCATAATGCCGGGGTCGGCGGTTCAAGTCCGCCCCCAGCTACCAATCCCCTCACCAACCTATTGAAATCGCTTCACATTTGGTTGGTGGGAGCCGACGGCGCCGGGATTGGTGGGAGCCTTTCAGCGCTTGAACTCGAGCAATGGGGCGGCTCGGGCGGCCAGTTTCTTGCGATTGGCGGCGCGCGTGTAGCGGCTCGCCTCCTTCTCGGTCTCCCAACCGAACAGCGCCATCAGCTCACGATCGGTCGCGCCATTCTCGGCAGCGTGCACGGCGGCGGCTTTGCGGATCCCGTGGCTCGCCAGGCCGGGAGGCAGGCCCGCCTCGCGACACCAGTCCTGGACCTTGTTGCCGAAGCCGTTGACGGTGAACGGCGCGCCGCGCTCGGTGACCAGATAGGCGAACGGCCCCATGAGATGGCGGCTGGCGTCGAGCACCACGCGCAACGGCTCGATGATCGGGATGTCACGCACCTTGGGGGTTGCGCCCACTTTCCGACTGCCCTTCGTTTCGGTGAAATGCAGCAGGCCGCTTCGTTCATGCTGCGGCCCGAGCTTGACCACGTCGGAGCGGCGCACACCCGTGTAGAGCAGCAGGGCGAAGTAGAGCCGGGCCTTCGTGCCGATAGGATGCGCTTCCTCGAAGCACTCGATGTCGGCTGCGGTCCAGGTCCTAAAGCCATCCCCGCGCGGCTTGAGGTATCCGACTTCGGCGGCCGGATTGCGGGCGCCTGGCTTCTTGGCCGCCTTCGCCCAGGTGAACAGCCGTCGCAACGCCTTGACCCGGTTATTGGCGGCGCCTGGGAGCTCGAGCTTCTCGTCGCGCAGCTGTTCGACATGCTGAGGCTGCATCAGGGCGTATGGCAGTGAGCCGCGCTCCTGGCCGGTCTTCGGGGTCTTCGACCGGCAGATGTCCTCCAGTAACAACCGATGCTGCCGGCCAGTACGCTTGTCGAGCAGTCGGAAGTCGGCACTGGCGAAGTAGTCGAGGGTGAGTGCGCGCAGTGAGTCCAGCGCGATGTCACTCGCCGACTTCGGGGCCGCGGCATCGCTCGCGGCCCTGGCTGCCTCGACCTCCGCGAGGAAGGCGGCCGACCCCGGGGCAGAGCGCAGGCGGATCTTGGGCCGACCCTTGCGCCAATAGTACAGCCGCACATTCCCGTGCCGGTCGCGATCGGCGATGACGTAGGGGAGGGTGATCTTCACAGGGTCTCGTTTCAGCCGTCCCATGGGTTGGCGGCCTCCTCACCGTCCGTCGGCAGGGCATCAAAGGCAAGGTCGAGCCTGTGGGAATCCCAGACCCGGCGAGCATCGATCAGCTTGGGGCGAGGCATGCGGCCGTCGGCGACCATTTCGTCGAATTTCCGGGCGCTTA
>JAEZIF010000274.1 GCA_023416135.1 Pseudomonadota bacterium | reverse complement strand
GTGGTGATCGTGGCGCCGCGCAGCCACGACTCCTGGGTCGAGCGGCGTACCATGCGCAACGGTCGCATCCGCTTCTGGCGGCGGGTTCACGCTGCCGGCGGCGATCGCGTGCGCCTGCTCTATCCGGCCGTCGAGCAGGGCGGCCGGACGACCGACACCATGATCCATTCCAAGGTCATGGTGATCGACGATTGCTTCCTGCGCGTCGGCTCGGCCAACATCAACAACCGTTCGATGGGCGCCGACACCGAATGCGACCTCGCCGTCGAAGCGCACACCGATCGGGAGCGCGCCGCGATCCTCGACATCCGCAACCGGCTGCTGGGCGAGCATTGCGGCGTCGAAGCCTGCGACGTGGCGGCCTTCCTGGCGCGGCACGGTTCTCTGGTGCGCGCCGCCGAGGAGCTCAGCGCCAACGGGCACAGCTTGCGGGCGATCGACGACGGCCAGCCCGACGAAGGGGGCCTTTCCCATGTCGTCGAGCGCTTTGCCGATCCGCCGCGCCCGATCCGGCCGGCGCGATTGGCGCGCCATCTGGCGTGGCGCCTGCGGCCGCTGCTGGCGGCGATTGCCTGCGCCTTGGTCGTCCTTTGCGTTGCGCTGGCGTGGCACTACACGCCGCTCTCGCAGCTCGTGACCGCCGACAATGTCCGTGCAGTCCTGAAGAGCGTGCGCGGCGAGCCGTGGGCGATCGTGGTTGTCGTCATCGTGTTCGTGCTCGCAGGCGCGATCGTCTTTCCGCTCAACCTCCTGACCCTGACGACGGCCGCGGTGTTCGGTCCGTGGCTCGGCATCCTGTATGGCGGTACCGGTACGGTGAGCAGCGGCCTGGTCATGTATTTCATCGGCAGTCGGCTCGGCCGCGAGGCGTTGTATCGCATGCTGGGCGAGCGCTGGCAGCACGGCCTCGAGGGAGTGCGCAAGCGCGGGCTGCTGGCCGTGGTGACTTTCCGCCTGCTGCCGATCGCTCCGTTCACTCTCGTCAACCTCGCCGCGGGGGCGAGCGGTATCCGCTTCCTCGATTTCCTGGTCGGCACGCTGATCGGCATGCTGCCCGGCCTGGTACTGATGTCCGTGATGGGCGACCGCGTCGTCCGGATTCTGGACGATCCCAGTGCCGGCGACATCGCCATCGTGGTTCTTTGCGTCGCCTGCCTGATCGGGCTCGCGGTCGTGGCGCAGGCAGTGCTGACCCGCCGCCGCGGAGACCGCGCGTGAACCCTGAGGCCGGCGATCTGGTCCGCGTCATGACGTGGAACATCCATGGTGCGGTCGGGCGCAATCCGCGCTTCGACCTCGAGCGCGTCGTCGCCCTGGTCCAGCGGCATCATCCCGACATCGTCGCCCTGCAGGAGGTTGATTCACGCCGCGCCCGCGAGGCGCATGTCGACGATCCGTTCACGGTGCTGCAGGAGGCGCTCGGCAATCACGGCATCGGCGCCAAGTCCGTGACGACGGCCGACGGCGACTACGGTCAGGCGCTGATCAGCCGCTGGCCGATGGTCAACACGGAGATCCACGACCTGTCGTTTCCCGAGCGCGAGCCGCGGCGGGCGATCTGCACCGACATCCAGACGCCGGCGGGGCCGTTGCGTGTGATCGCCACGCATCTCGGCCTGAGCTTCCGCGAGCGCCACAGCCAGACCGTCGCCCTGCTGAAGATGCTGAACAACCTGCGCACGACCACGGTGGCGATGGGCGACTTCAACGACTGGATGTGGGCGGGCTCGGTACGCCGCAGCCTGGGAAGGGTATTGCCGGGCTATACGCGCCATCGCACCTTCCCGTCGGCATGCCCGCTGTTCCACCTCGACCGCGTCTACCTGTGGCCGCGCACCGCGCTGGTGGCCAGCCGAACCGATCGCGAAGCGAGCGCGATATCGGATCACCTGCCGGTCATAAGCGACATCCGGCTGGCTCCATGATGCTGCCGCAAGGGGGGTGATGGCGACCCATGGCCCAAAGAACCGGTAGCGCCAACTTGCCCCTGCATACGGGCCGGGTGCCGCCCTGGCTCGCCGAGCGCATGACGCGCCTCGGCACGGTCATCAGTCAGGCGATCGTCCACCACTATGGCCGCGATGAGCTGCTGCGTCGCCTGGCCCATCCCTTCTGGTTCCAGTCGTTCGGCGCGGTGATGGGCATGGACTGGCATTCCTCCGGCATCACCACCAGTGTGCTCGGCGCTCTGAAGCGCGGCCTGCCGGCGCTGAGCGGCGAGCTTGGCCTGCATGTATGCGGCGGCCGCGGCCGGCATTCGCGGCTGACGCCGCACGAGCTCGTCGCGATCGGCGATCGCGTCGGCCTCGATGGCCGGGCGTTGGCGCGGACGAGCCGGCTGGTCGCGAAGGTCGACAGCGCCGCCGTCCAGGACGGCTATGATCTCTACCTGCACGGCTTCATCGTCGCCGACGACGGCAAGTGGGCGGTCGTCCAGCAGGGCATGAACGGCGGGAACCGGCAGGCACGGCGCTATCACTGGCTGTCGGAAGGGCTCGGCAGCTTCGTCGACCGGCCGCACGCCGCGATCGAGGGCAGAGGAGAGGGCGAGATCGTCAATCTGACGGATCACCGTGCCGAAGCCTCGCGTCGCGGCCAGCTCGATCTCCTTCAGTCGCTGGGGCCGAGCAAGATCGCCGTCGAGCTGGCGAAGCTCGGCGAGGGTACGCGAGAGCCGGCCGCCGACCCGCAGCTCGCATTGCCTCATCTCGACATGCCGGCGCATCACGACGTGCGGACCGAAGACGTGAACCTGCGGCGTCTGCACGGCAATCTTGCCGCCGCCGCCGATCGCGGTCCCAGTGACTTTTGCGAGCTGCTGCTGGTGCCGGGCGTCGGCGCGCGCACGGTGCGGGCGCTGGCGATGGTGTCCGAGGTGATCCACGGCGCGCCCTACCGCTTCGCCGACCCGGCGCGCTTCTCGCTGGCGCATGGCGGCAAGGACCGCCATCCCTTTCCCGTGCCCATCCGCGTCTACGACGAGACGATCGGCGTCCTGAAGTCGGCAGTGCAGAAGGCCAGGCTCGGCCGCGACGAGGAACTCGGCGCCATCAAGCGGCTGGACGAGCAGGCCCGCCGCCTCGAGCGCCGCGCCCGTGGACCCGGCGTCGAGGAACTGATCGCGAAGGAACGGCGGATGTCGCCGGCCTACGGCGGCAGGAGCGTATTCGGCGAAGAGCAGCCGTCGCCGGAGGAAGAGTAGGTCTTATTGCAACTCGATCCAGGCAGGGGCGTGGTCGCTGGCGCCCTCGCGGCCGCGCTCGTCGCGGTCGACGCCGCCTTTCTTCAGGCGGCCAGCGAGCGAGGGCGACAGCAACAGATGATCGATGCGCAGGCCGGCGTCGCGCTCCCAGCGTCGCCGCTTGTAGTCCCAGAAGGTGTACATCGGCTTTTCAGGAAACAGGGTCCTGAGGGCATCGGTCCAGCCCTGTGCGACCAGCCTGGCGTAGGCCGCGCGCGTCTCGGGCTGGACCAGCGCATCATCCTTCCAGGAGTTCATCGAATAGATGTCGAGGTCGGTCGGCACGGCGTTGTAGTCGCCCGCCAGCACGACGGGCGCGCCGCTCTTCAGCAGCTTCTTGGCGTGGGCCTGCAGGCGGCGGAACCAGGCGAGCTTGTACTTGAACTTCGGACCGGGCTGCGGATTGCCGTTGGGCAGATAGAGGCATCCGACCAGCAGGCCGTCGATCGCCGCCTCGATGTAGCGGCTCTGCGTGTCGCCGGGATCGCCGGGCAAGGCGTTGCGCGTCAGGATCGGCGGCTTGCGGCTGAGGATGGCGACGCCGTTCCAGGTCTTCTGGCCGCGCCACAGCGCGTGGTAGCCGGCCTTGCGCAGCTCCGCCTGCGGGAAGGCTTCGTCCGCTGCCTTCAATTCCTGCAGGCAGACGATGTCCGGGCGTGCGCGCTTCAGCCAGGCGAGCAGGTTCGCCTGGCGGCGGTTGACGTTGTTGATGTTGTAGGTGGCGATCTTCATCGGCGCTAACCTACCTGTTGCCGGGAACATGGGGGAGGATGCGATGCAGCGCGTTGCAACGGGCTACGGCCTCATCGAGGGCCCGGTATGGGACCCCGGCCATGGCCTCTATTTCAGCGACGTCATCAACGGTGGCGTTCACCTGCTCGATCGCGCCGGCAAGGTCACGCTCGCTGTCCCGAAGCGGCGTGGCATCGGCGGCATGGCGTTGCACGAGTCGGGCGGCCTGATCGTCGGCGGACGGGACATCGCCTGCGTCGCGCTGAGCGACGGCGCGACCCGCTCGCTGCTGTCGCTCGACGCCATCCCCGGGTCGACCGGCTTCAACGATCTCACCACCGATGCGGCGGGCCGCATCTATGTCGGCTCGCTGGCCTTCCGCGTGTTCGGCGGCGAGACGCCCAGGCCCGGCCATCTCCATGTCATCGACCTCGATGGCCGAATGCGCACGCTGTCGGACGGCGTGCTGCTGACCAATGGCCTGGGCTTTTCACCCGATGGCAAGCGTCTCTACCACAGCGATGCGCGCGCCCCGATGGTGCGGGTCTACGACGTTGCGCCCGACGGTTCGGTCGGGCCGTGGCGCAAGTTCGCCTCGCTGGGCGAGGCGGGTGTGCCGGACGGCCTCAAGGTGGCGAGTGACGGGTCGGTGTGGGTTGCCGATGCCCACGGCGGCCGGGTCGCGGTATTCGGCGCCGACGGCAGCCATCGACAGGACATCGCGGTTCCCTTGCCGATGGTCACCAGTCTGTGTTTCGGTGGCGACGACCTGCGGGATCTCTACATCGTGGCCGGCTCGCGCGGCGGGCCGCATGAGAATTGCGGCATCATCTTCCGGATGCATGCCGACGTCGCCGGCCTGACCTTGCCGGCCGCGCGCGTCTCGCTCGCCGGCTAAAGTCAATCCTTCGGCCGTTTGGATTGCTCCAGCGGCTCGTCGTCCTGGATGCGGCGCACCAGGGAGAGCGACTGATCGCTGTCGACGATGGACGGGTAGAGCGGTACGAGCCTCTCGGCGAACGCCTTCTTGTCGACATCGGTGACGATGACGCCGCCGGCCGCTTCGACGGTCCGGCGTCCCGCCGTCTCGTAGTCGTTCCACAGCCGGCGCATGAAGGGGACGGAGTCCTTCGCGGCGCTGCGGACGATGGCCTGCTCATCGGGCTTCAGCGTGTCCCAGACGCGCTTTGAGAACACCAGGACGGCCGGCGCCATGGAATGTCCGGTCATGCTGAAGTAGGGCGCGACCTGATAGTGGCGCTGCGACACGTAGGAGGGCCAGTTGTGTTCCGATGCGTCGATCACGCCGGATTGCAGGGTGAGGTAGACGCGATCTGTCGGCACGGCGACCGGGTTTGCGCCGACTGCGCGGAACATGCCGGCCCAGGCGTCGGCCTGCTGAACGCGCACGCGCAGGCCGTACAGGTCGGCCGGCGATCGGATCGGCTTCTTGTTGCTGTATATGTGTCGCGGGCCGCCATCGTAGAAGCACAGCCCGATCAGTCCCTGCGACTCGAGGCTGGCGAGGATTTCCTCGCCGATTGGCCCGTCGAAGATTCGCCGCGCGTGTTCCTTCGACTTGAAGAGATAGGGAAGGGCCAATACCGACGTTGCCGGAGAGATGCTGTTCAAGACGGCGAGATTGATCCGCGCCATGTCGAGCTGGCCGTTGCGGACCTGGGCGGCGGTGTAGTTCTCGGAATCCCGATCGTCGTAGCCCAGCACCGTGATGCCGAGGTTTCCGCCGCTGCGCTCGCGCATGAGCCTGTCGACCTGAACGACGGCTTGGACGGTCGGATAGTCGTAAGGATAGATGTCGGAGGAACGGAATTCCCGGGCATCCGCCGGAACTGCTGCACAGAGTGCCAGCAACACGCCCAGTACGCGGGCTGAACGCATCGATCGGCTCCTTGGGACAACCTGCCGCGCAAAGGGAACGCCGAAATCGCCCAAAAGTTACAGTCAGGAGCGTGGCGGTATCGCGTAGCGCGCGGCGGGCTTGGGGACGCGGTCGGTGCCGTCAAAACATACGATCTCGGCCTCGTGGGCCATGTTGCCCTTGCCGTCGGAGCGATAGGTGGTCACGACGCCGTGATACGTGTCGTTTGCCAGCCGGTCTCGCACCGCCTTGGGCGTGACCGCGTGCCCCGCCTTGCGCAGTTCCACGATGCTCCGGCCCAGCATGCCGACGGCGTCGAACTGCGCGGCCGCGAAGGCGTCCGGCTCGCTCTTGTAGGCGGCGCGGTAGGCGTCGAGGAAGGCGCGCATCGGCCCCGACGTTGCCGAGATCGGTGACGCTGCAGTCTCTGCGCACACGCCCTTGAGCTCGGCCGGCTCGAGCAGCGCCGCAGTGGCGGGCTGGTGCATGGCCGAGCCGGCGACGATCGGCACGTTGGGCAGCGCTTGGCGCGCCTGGCGCACGGCCAGCACGGTCGAGGCGGCATGCAGGTGCAGCACGATCACGTCGGCATTGGCGTTCTTGGCGCGCAATAGCGCGGGGGACAGGTCGTTGACCGTGGGCGCGATGCTTTCCTCCAGCACCGGCGGCGCCTGCAGCTCGGTCAGCGTCCTGGCGAGCTGCTCGCGTCCCGACTGGCCGTAGGCCGTGCTCTGGTAGATCACCGCCGGACGCTTGGCTGAAAGCTTCTCCACGACGTAGCGCGCGTGCGCCACCTTCACCGTGGCGTCGCTGGGGAAGAAGCGGAAGAACCAGGGATTGCCGAGCTCGCCGAGCCGCGCCGTGCCCGAGATCGTGAGCAGCGGCACGCCGCGCTCCTGGGCGAGCGGCAGCAGCGCCAGCATCTGCGTGCCGAGGATCGGCCCGACCGCGGCGGGCGAGGGGACGCCGCCCATGACGCGCTCCCAGGCCGTGACGGCCGCTTCGGGAGTGACCTGCGTGTCGAGCACATCGGGCTTCAGCGCGACATCCTTGAGCTGGCTCGCCGCCAGCAGGACGCCGTTCCTCTGGCTGGTGCCTTCCAGCGCCACGAAGCCGGTCAGCGGCACCAGCACGGGCAGGCGCACATCCTGCGCCGTCGCCGGTCCTGCAACCAAAGCGGCGAGCGCCGCTACTGCGCCGCGCCGCCAGCCCATGGCGACATCACCTCGTTCATGCCGGTCAGCTCTCCGCTCGCAGGGTCGCGCACGATGCACGACGGGTTGGCAAAGCCCAGGGGCGAAACCTGGTTGCCAACTTCGACGATCGGCAGCTTGCCGGCAATCGTCTTCTTCACGGCATCGGGCAGCTCGCGGTTGACGCGGATCGGGCCGACGCCCGAGACGTCGATGCGTGGCTGATGGAAGGCCGCCTCGACATCCATGCCGCGGTCGATCAGCATCAGCGCAAGCTGGGTCACCGCCGGCACGATGCGCCGGCCGCCCGAGGCGCCGATGCAGAACCACGGCTTGCCGTTGCGGGTCACGACGACCGGGCAGATGTTGCACAACGGCCGCTTGCCGGGCGCGATCGAGTTCGGCCGGTCGGGTTCGGGATCGAACCACAGCATACCGTTGTTCATGGTGATGCCGGTCCTGGGCAGCATCACGCTGGAGCCGAACAGGGACATCAAGGTCTGGGTCAGCGCCACCATGTTGCCGTCAGAATCGGCGGCGCAGAAATGGGTGGTGCAGGAGTTGGTGGGCTTGTCGCCCATGCCCTTCAGCCGCTCCTGGTAGGCCTGGTGCATGCCCTGGGCGATGGCGAGGAAGAAGTCGGCATCGGGTGCGCCGCGGCCCTTGGTCTTCGTGCCTGCCAGCTCGATCGTGCGATGGAGGGTCGGCCCGGCCGTGAGGCCGCCGGCGACGTTGATGATGGCGTCGCCATGCTGGAACGACAGCGGCTCGACGATGCGCGCTTCGTAGGAGGCGAGGTCGTCGTATGAAATCGCCGAACCGCCGGCTTGCAGGTCGTCGGCGATGTCGTGCGCCAGCTTGCCTTCGTAGTATTCGCGTGGGCCGCCGTCGGACAGGCGCTGATAGGTCTCGCCGAGATTGCCGAGCTTCAGGTAGCGGACGTTGGCCTGCCAGTCGATCATCGGCACGCGGCCGTCGTCGCACAGATAGGCGGCGCGCGAGGCCGGGAACCTGGCGAGATCGCGCGCGCCCTGGGCCAGCATGACCTGCATGTACCAGTCGAGCTCCATGCCGCGCTTGGCGAGCGCGGTGCCCGGCGCCATCACGTCCTGCCATTTCAGGCTGCCGAATCGCTCGAGTGCCTTGGCCAGCCCGGCGACCATGCCGGGCACGGCGATCGAGTGGTAGCCGACCTCGTTCCTCTGCTCGAGGATGTCGGGCCAGGCGAAGGGATTGGCCGGACCGGGGCCGACGATCTTGTAGTTCGACGGATCGAGCTTCTTGGCCGAGATCGGGCCGTAGTCGATCGTCCAGGCGCGCTGCTCCTTGGCGCTCCAGACGGTCATGAAGCCGACGCCGCCGATGCCGCTCATCCAGGGCTCGAGCGCGCCGATCGCCATGCCGGTGGCGACCGCCGCATCGATGGCATTGCCGCCTTTGCGCAGGATCTCTGCGCCGACCTCAGCGGCCCTGCAGTTCTGCGCGACGACAACCCCCTTGCCGCGCACTGCCTGCTTGGTGACTTTCCACTGTTTGGTCAGCGACTCGCTCATCCATGCTCCTCAAGAATGAAAGGGGACAATAGCGGGGCCTGATTTGGCCACAAACCCTGTTACACTGCAGGGCGGACGGGCCGGGAAAGAACGCGGGCGTGGCGGAACTCAACCAGATCGACCTGCGGACGCTCGTGACGGGCAACAAGCGTGCATGGGACAGCTTCGTCACCGCGGCCGCGCCTTTGATCAATGCCGTGGTCCGCCGGACGCTCGCTTCATACCGGCTGAGCGAAGAGGATGTAATGGATGCCGCGCAGGATGTGTTCGTACGCCTGTGTGCCAATGACTATCGATTGTTGAAGACCTACGATCCAGCGCGTGCCGGCCTGTCGACGTGGCTGGCGGTGGTTGCCCGGTCGGCGGCTGTCGATCACGCCCGCCGCAGGCGCCAGGCGACCACGCCGCTGGACGATGTTCCCGAGGCAGTTTTGGGGGTCGAAGACCGCCATGTGGAGAAACTCAAGATTCCTCAAGGGCTTCTGACCGAGCGTCAGATGCTGGTCCTGAAATGTCTGTACGACGAGGAGAAGGACGTGTCGGAAGTCGCCCAACTTCTCAAGATCGATGCCCAAACCGTTCGCAGTACGCACCACAAGGCGTTGCTGCGGCTGCGATCCCACTTTCAGAAAGAACCCCAGTAGGATTGCCTTTAGTAGGGGATGCCGGACCGATTTCTGACGTAATCTGCAGCAGGAGAGCCAAATGAGCACGGAACGTCCCACCCAGCGTGACGGGGAGCTGTGGCGAAGCCTCGCCGCGGATCGAACCGTGGCGCCCGGGGCCGTGTCAGACCTCGACTTCGCCTCGTGGCTGGAAGGCCGCTTGTCGGAAACGGACGCGGCGCGCATCGCGGCGGCGGTGGCCGCCGATCCCGAGATGCGCCGCGCCGCGCTCGAACTCAGCGACCTGCTGGGGCGGCCGCTGCCGGCGGCGCCGGCGCGCCTGGAAGTGCGCGCCAAGGCGTTGGTCGGCTTCGAGGTCGAGCGGAGCCCGCCGCGCGTCGGGCTGTTCGGCTGGCTGTTCGCCAGGGACCGGCGCTTTGCCTTGCCTCGCCTGGCGACGGTGATGGCCGCGGTGATCATCGCCATTTCCGGTTTCATGCTGGGCGGCGGCCTCGGCGAATCGATGGCCCAGGAGCGCTACGCCAGCACGACGCAAACCGACACATCCAACGAGCTGACCGAATTCCTGGTCTCGGACGGCGTCTGACATGCCGCGCCTGATCACGGTGGCATTGGCCCTGTCAGTGTTGCTGAACGGGTTCTTCGTCGCGGGCTTCGTCTTCCGCAGCTGGATCGCGCCCCTGCCGTTCGAGCTGCGCATGCCGCCTCCGCCGCCCGCCCCGCGCCCGGGCGTGCTCGAGATGGTTGCCAACGACGTCAGCCTGGACGGCAGCCAGCGCGAGGCAATGCGCGGCGTCTTCGAGCAGCACGCTCAGGCCCGTCGCGACCGTTTTGGGGAAATCCAGAAGACGCGCGAGCTGATCATCAACGAATACAAGCGCACGCCGATCGATCCGGAGAGGCTTGCGCCCTTGATCGATCGCCTGACCGACCTGCGCGCCGATCAGCAGAAGGAGACCGTGCGGGCCCTGGCGCAGCTCGAGGCCAAGCTGACGCCTGAACAGCGCCAGCGCTTGCATCAGGCACTGGTCGACCGCATGTCCGGCCCGCCGCCGATGCGAGGCCAGCCGGGGCTGCCGCGTTCCTCGCAGTAGGAGACATCGCCATGGTCGCACCAATCGGTAGGCGAGGATTTGTAGTCCGCGCAGCGGGTGCGGCGGCATTGTCTGCCGTCCTATGGCCGCCGCGGCCGGTGCATGCCGCCGCGACCATTGATTTCGACGAGGCGCGGCATCTTCTGTCGCGCACGACCTTCGGCGCCACGCCGGCGGAGATCCGCGCGCTCGAAGCCCAGGACTATGTCGCGACCGTCGATCGACTGCTCGCCAGCGTGCGACGCGATGCCGTCACGGCGCCGCCGGGCTGGCTGAACGAAGGGCCCGCCGAGCTGCAGCGGCAGGTGCAGGCGGCGCGGGCCGAAGCTGCCGAATCCAAGGGGAAGGTGGGCGTCGACGGCAAGCCGTTGCAGCCCGAGCGGCCTCTCCAGGAGCAGGGGCGCGAGCTGCGCAACTGGTGGATCGAGGAGATGCTGGTCACCGACCAGCCGCTCACCGAACGCATGGTGCTGTTCTGGCACAACCACTTCACGTCATCGCTGATGAAGGTGAGGTTCCCGCCGTCGCTTTTCCGCCAGAACGCGTTGTTCCGCCGAGAGGGGCTGGGCAACTTCGCCACGCTCCTGCAGGAGGTGGCGCGCGATCCGGCGATGCTGATCTATCTCGACGGCATGCGCAGCGTGGCGCGCCAGCCCAACGAGAATTTTGCCCGCGAGCTTCTCGAACTCTTCACCCTGGGCGAGGGCCACTACGGCGAGGCCGACATCAAGGCCGCCGCCCGCGCCTTCACAGGCTGGACGGTCGACCGTCAGACCGGCCGCTTCAAGGCGCGCGACAACGAGCATGACGGCGGCGAGAAGACCTTCCTCGGCCAGACCGGCCGCTTCGACGGCGATGCGATCATCGCCATCCTCCTGAAGCATCCGCGCACGGCCGAGACGATCGTCGAGAAGCTGTGGCGCGAGTTCGTCTCGCTGAAGCCCGATCCCGCCGAGGTGAAGAAGCTGGCAGCCGGATTCCGCGCCAACTATGAGCTGAAGCCGCTGATGCGCGCGATCCTGCTGTCGGCGCAGTTCCGCGATCCCGCGAATCGCGGCGGGTTGATCAAATCACCGGCCGAACTCGTCGTCGGCACGGTCCATCTGCTCGGCCTGCCGGTGCCGGAGAAGACCCAGCTCGTGCGCATGATGCAGGGACTGGGCCAGATGCCGTTCGATCCGCCCAACGTCAAAGGCTGGGCGGGCGGCGAGAGCTGGATCACGAGCTACACGCTGTTGCTGCGCCAGCAGTTCCTGCGCCGCATCGTCGAGGCGACGACGGTGGCCTCGATGGAAGGCGCGATGATGTCGAGTCCGCGAAACCTGCGCATCGAGCGCCGCGAGCAGCTTCCCATGCGGTCGGACGACAGCATGATGCAGATGGCTCAGCCGGGGGCCGAGCCGCGGCCGGTCGAGGGACGCAGCCTGCGCTACGCCGGCGACGAGGCGAAGCTCGGTCCGACGCTTGCCGGCGTCGATTCCGAAACCCTGCTGCGCACGCTGCTGCCGCGCGCACCGATCGACACGGTCGATCCCGCGCGCTCGCCCGGTGCGACCGTCGCGGCGGCGATGCTCGATACTGCCTATCAGCTCAAGTGAGGACGCCATGGGCCGTATCCTCGTGCTGATCGAGCTCAAGGGCGGCAATGACGGGCTGAACACCGTCATTCCCTACGCCGATCCCAGGTACCGCGAATTGCGGCAGGGGATCGCCGTGGCGCGCGATCACACCATCCAGCTCGACGAGAAGATCGGACTGAACGGCAAGCTCGAGCCACTGATGGAATCGTGGAAGGCCGGCGATCTCGCGATCGTACAGGGCGTGGGCTATCCATACCCCAATCGCTCGCACTTCCGGTCGATCGAAATCTGGGACACCGCCTCGGCTTCGAATCAGACCCTGAGCGAGGGCTGGATCGCCCAGGCGTTCAAGGGCAGCGCGTTGCCCAAGGGCGTCGGGGTCGACAGCATCGTCGTCGACACCAATGCGCTGCCCAGCACCGGGCCGGAACTGCGCACCATCGTCATGCAGGACGCCGAGAACTTCCTGCGTCAGGCGCATGCGCTCAGGGACACCGGCGGCATGAAGGACGGCGGCAATCCGGCGCTGCGCCATCTGCTGGCGGTGCGGCAGGAGATCAACGGGGCGGCCAAGGGCCTGGCCGACAAGCTGCGCGACGCGGCGACGCCCAAGGAGGCCTATCCGCAGGAGGTGCTGCTCGGCCGCCAACTCGACCTCGCCACGCGCATCGTCGCGGCGCAGGTGCCGGTGGTGGCGATCAAGGCGGCGCTGGGCGGCTTCGACACCCATGCCAACCAGGTCCAGCCGCACGAGCGGCTGCTGAGGTCCCTGGCGACGAACCTTGCGATCCTGCGCCGGAACCTGATCGCTGCGGACCGATGGAACGACGTGGTGGTCATGACCTACTCGGAGTTCGGCCGCCGCGTCCGCCAGAACGCCAGCGGCGGCACCGACCACGGCACCGCGGCGCCGCTGTTCGTGATGGGCGGCAGTGTGAAGGGCGGCCTGCATGGCGCCTATCCGTCGCTCGGCGACCTCACCGACGGTGACCTCAAATACACGGTCGACTTCCGCAGCGTCTTCGCGACGGTGTCGCGAGGCTGCTGGGGCCAGCAGCGCGACTTCGGGCTCAGGCAGCCACAGAAGCTCGGTTTCCTGGCCTGAGGGCTTGCCCTCCCAGCAACTAAGCCCGCTTCAACAATTCATCGCGGACCGAGCCGCGTTCGGCCTCGATGCGGATGAACCAGATCAGGAGCGCCGCCGCGATCTTGATCGCCACCGGCAGGGCTATGTAGACGAAGACCAGCGCCGAAGCGCTGTACTGCCCCACGCTGGGATTGAAACCCAGCAGGGCGGCGACCGGTAGCGAGCCCGCCGCGCCGATGGCGGTGGCGAGTTTGGTCGACAGCGCCCACAGGCCGAAGTAGGCGCCGGTGTCGCCCTGCGTGTCCTTGCCTTCCGGCGCGTTGATGATGTCGGCCAGCACCGACGGCGGCAGGCCGTAGTCGGCGCCGATGCCCAGCCCGGTGACTACGGCGATGGGCAGGAACAGCGCGAAGTCGCCGGCGCCCAGGAAGACCGCGAGCGACATGGCGAGCACCGTCATGACCATAGCGAAGAACCAGGCAACGGTCTTCGTGTATCGGCGCGACAGCATCAGCCACATCGGCACGCTGAGCGCAGCGGCGCCGAAATAGACCAGCAGGATGATGCCGGCCTGCGTCTTGTTCCCCTTCAGCACATGCTCGACATAGAACAGCATCACGGACACGGCGACGCCCAGCGCCGAGCCATTGATGATGAAGACCAGCAGCAGGCGGCGGAACAGACGGTTCTTCATCGGCGCAAAGAACGGAATGAGGGCCTTGAGCGAGGCGCTGTGTTCCATGTTGCGCGTCGGACGCGCCAGCGCCGGCGCCAGGCTCACCAGCCAATCGCGGAAGTAGCGGACGTGGATCTCCGGGTTCTCGCGCACGACCGGCGGATGGACCGACGGCGGCGACCAGATCAGCGTCGGCAGGGCGAAGGCGAGAGCGACCGGAATGAAGATCAGGCCCATGAAGACATAGCCCTGATGGTCGCCGAGCTTGGCCGTGAAGATGGTCGGCAGCACGACGGCGAGGGTCATGCCCATCAGGCCGAACACCTCGCGGCCGACGGTGATGCGGGTGCGCTCGTTGTAGTCGTCGCTGAGCTCGGCACCGTGGGCATGATAGCTGATGGAGACGCCGGCGTAGCCGAGGTGGACGATGAACAGCGCGACGAACAGCCAGGTCGCGAGCAGCACCGGCTGCACGAACAGCGCCTGGGGCGGATGGAACAGCATGTAGAAGCCGCCAATCATCAGCGGCAGCATCAGCGCCACGAAAGTCAGTCGTCCGCGCGGCCCCCTATGGGTGAACTTGTCGCTGACCAGGCCGATGACCGGATCCTGGATGGCGTCGATGACGCGCGCGGCGATGAAGATCAGGCCCATGATGCCGAGCGGCACCTTGAGCACCTCGCCGTAGAAATGGCTGACGTTCAGCACCACCGGCAGGGCCGCCATGTTCAGCGGCAGCTGGTTGGTGGAGTAGGCCACAAGGCGGCCAAAGGTCAATCTTACGGACGCGGCGGCCGAGCCGGTGCTGGTCATAGGCGCATGCACGCGAATTTGCCTTCCTGTTCGCGCCGCTTTCAGCGCCTTCTTGATGACTGTTATATATGTCGGAAGTGGGCCTGCAATACGTCCGTGCGGCCGGTCGAGAACCCGGCCGCGCAGTAGGCCAAATAGTAGCGCCACATGCGCTGGAACCGGTCATCGAAGCCCATTTTTGCCACTTGGTCGGCGACCCGGTCGAAGCGGCCGAGCCAGGTCTCCAGGGTGCGCGCATAGTCCCGTCCGAAACTGTACAGCTCGGCCACCTTCAGGCCGGCCAATCGGCACTGCTCGCGCAAACTGGCAGGCGACAGCAGCATGCCGCCCGGGAAGACATAGGTCTGTATGAAATCCGGATGGCGGCGGTAGCTCTCGAAGAATTCGTCGGCGATGACGATCGCTTGCACCAGGATCGATCCGCCCGGCACGACATGGCGTTTCAGGGCGGCAAAGTAGTCGGGCCAGTAGCGCTCGCCCACCGCCTCGATCATCTCGATCGATACGATGTGGTCGTAGCTTCCCTCCATGTCGCGATAGTCGCAGAACCTGAGGTCTACCCGGTCGCTGAGGCCCGCGCGCTCCAGTCGTGCCCGGGCATATTCGAGCTGCTGCTGGGATATCGTCACGCCGGTCACCCGCATGCCGCGCCGCGCCGCGGTCTCGGCGAAGCCGCCCCAGCCGCAGCCGATCTCCAGGATGCTGTCGCCCTGCTTGGCGCCGATCTGGTCGAGGATGCGCTCGTACTTGGCGGTCTGCGCGGCTTCCAGTGGTGTCGTGGCCGCGCCTTCGTAAAGGGCGGACGAGTAGGTCATCGTCGGATCGAGCCACAGCCGGTAGAAGTCGTTGCCGAGATCGTAGTGGGCGTGGATGTTCTTGCGCGAGCCACGGCGCGAGTTGCGGCGTTGCCAATGGAGGAACTTCAGCACCAGGTCGTGCAGTGCATTGGTATGGGCCATGCGGCCCAATGATTTCTCGTTGTCCGCCAGGAGCGCGATCAGGCAAGGGAGGTCGGGCGAATCGCACAACCCCTCCATGTAAGCCTCGGCAAAGCCGATATCGCCGTCCAATAGGACGAGGCGGAAGAAGCGCCAGTCCCTGACGTGCAGCTCGGCCTGAGGCCTGGCGCCGTCATTGCCGAAATGGTGTGCCGTGCCGTCCGGGAGATGGATCGTGAGCCGACCGACCGAGAGGCGTTGCAGGGCTTTCAGAACAAAGCGGGAGGCGATCGTCATGCAGTCTCAGCGCGTCACCAGCTCCGCCGGTGGAGCGGGCTTGCGATGAAATCTCGCCTGCTTGCAGATCAGATGCAAGGCCTGCCAGTGGATACGGACAATGACCGCCAGGGTCATGGTCGGGTTGCCCAGAAAGCGCCGGAGCACGCTGGCATCGCTCAAGGCCTCGCGTCGGCCTCCCACCGAGGTCGCCAGCATCAGGCCCTCGGCGTCGTGGTAATTCACGTCGACATGGGCCCGGCCGTCGTCCAGCCGGAAGCGGAAGCGATAGCCGCCCTCGACCGGCAGGAAGGGCGAGACGTGGAAGACCTTGCGGCCTTCCAGCCAGGCGTCGGGCTCGATCGGGCGACGGTCGTCATGATGAACCAGGTAGCAGTGGCTCTCGCCGAAGGTGTTGTTGACCTCGCACAGCACCGCCCGCAGCGCGCCCGCGCGGTCGCGGCAGAACCAGAAGCTCACTGGATTGAAGACGTAGCCCAGCATGCGCGGCAGGGTCATCAGCGCGACGTCGCCATCGCATACTTCGCCCAGACCGTGATCGGCCAGCATGCGCCCGAGCCAGGCCTCGAGGTCGGAGCCGTCGCGCGCGCCATGGTCGGCGCGACGGAACGAGACCAGGCCGCGCCGATCGAGGCGGAGCCAGCGCCCGGCCGCGCTATCCAGGGACTTCAGGCCGAGGCAGAGATAGGCGACGCGATAGCGGAAGGCGTTGACTCGCGGTCGCAGCCGGCGGTGGACCACAGTGGCGTCGACGATGGTGTGAATCGGAGGGCTCACGGCGTCACCGGCACGGGCAAAGGTCCGATCGGTGCATCGGCCACTACCCGCGGCGGATCGCCGATGCGGCGATGCTCATGGGGCTTGCGCCAGGGCCGGCGCACACCGAGCTGCTCGGCGACGTCGAGGCCGGCCGACAGCGCGTCCTCATGGAAGCCGTAGCCGCAATAGCTGCCGCAGAAGAACGTGTCGCGCATGCCCTGGATGGCGTGCAGCCTGCGCTGGGCGCGGATCGCAGCGGCGTCGTACATCGGGTGCTCGAAGGTGAAGCGCTGCAGCGCCCCGGCCGGCGCGCGGCCGGGATTGACCGACACGAAGAGCGGCGCGCCGTCGGGCAGATCCTGCAGGCGGTTCATCCAGTAGCTCACGCTCACGGGGCAGTCGCGATCCTCGCTGTGGGCGACGTAGTTCCAGCTCGACCATATCGAACGGCGGCGCGGCATCAATGTTGCGTCGGCATGCAGCCAGATCTCGTTCGAGGAATAGGCGAAGCGGCCGAGCAGGTCGCGTTCGCGCGCATCGGCATCGGTCAGCAGGGCCAGCGCCTGGTCGGCATGGCAGGCGAGGATCGCCTTGTCGAAGCGATCCCAGTGGCCCGCTGCGTCGCGGACATGGACGCCGTCGCGGTCTCGGCGGAGTGCGCTGGCCGGCGTGGCGAGCCGTGCGCTCTGGCGCAAGGGCGCTGCGATGCGCTCGACATAGGAGCGGCTGCCGCCCTGCACCGTGCGCCATGCGAGTTGCGGGCCGACGGCGAGCAGGCCGTGGTTGTTGAAGAAGCGGACGAACGTCTGGGCCGGGTAGTCGAGCATACGGCCGAGCGGTGTCGACCAGATGCAGGCCGCCATCGGTACCAGGTAGCGGTCGCGGAAGGCGGGGCTGAGCCCGGCATCGTCGACGAAGTCGCCGATCGTGAAGTCGAGGTCCTCGCACTTGTCGAGCAGGCGTGGCGCGAGGCGGTTGAACCGCAGGATGTCGTTCGCCATGCGCAGGAAGGAGGGACGCATCATGTTGCGGCGCTGTGCCAGGAAGCCGGCAAAGGAACTGCCGTACTCGAAGCGCCCGCCATCGAGGCTGACGGCGAACGACATGTCCGACGGCTTGGTCGGGACGTCGAGATGGTCGAACAAGGCGACGAGATTGGGATAGTTGAGCTCGTTGAAGACGATGAAGCCGACATCGACCGGCTGGCTGTGGCTCAACCCCGGCGCATCGACCGTGCAGGCATGGCCACCGAAGCGGCTCTCACGCTCATAGATCACGACGTCGTGCTGGCGGCTCAAAAGCCAACCCGCGCCAAGACCTGCAACGCCGGCGCCGATGACAGCAACTTTCATCCTTTGACCCCGCTACTGGATACTCGGCCTCAGATACGCGGAGCGCGGGCGGGCGGATGAGTCGGGAGAGAACAGGCCGGGCGCCTTCGCTCCGGGTTACGACCTCGGACAGGTCGGAACCGGCCGCATCTCCAGGCTCTGCAGGTCGGCAGTGACGGTGACCAGGCCGGTTTCGACGGTCAGCCGGTCGAGCACGCCGTTGTCGAACACGAGGGCGCCGACGGTGAAGAGCGGCCGCGTGTCCTGCTGGCGGCCGCGCGTAAAGCTCATGAAGACCGGCCAGGATTTGCCCGGCAGTCCGGCCAGCGGTGGTGTGTCGGCGGGGCGGGCGCGCAGTTGGCTGCGCTGCTGCTCGGTGACGTCGATCAGGAAGGCATCGCCCATCACCTCGGCATCGAACATGAGCGTGGGGAAGCTCGCGGCGTTGGCCCGCAGTCTCTCGATCAGGTGATCGACGGCGGCGACCGGCATCAGGGTGGGCGGCGGCAGCACGAACTGGTTGGGCGGCCCGCCGGGCTGCACGATCTCGGCCCTGAGCTCGCCGCCCTGGCGCTGGACCCGGCCCTTGAACTCGCGTTCGCTGCCGTTCTGGACCTGCACGGTGCTGTAGCGGAAGGCGTTGCCGGTCTTGGGTTCCTGGCCGTCGAGCTTGGAGGCGAGGCTCATCTTCCACGAGGCCGTGAGGGCGATCTGGGTTTTGATGTCGCGTTTGAGATGCCAGCCGCCACAATCGAGCGAAAGATCTTGCACGGCCGTGCCGAAGCGCGGCGCGTTGGCGGCCATGCCTAGGCGTAGAGCATATTCGGCGCGATGCGGCTGGACCTGCGCGAGAGCCAAGCCGGGCGCGAGCACGGCCCCTGCAAGAACGATACCCACCAGACGACGCATCGCACCACCTTGCGCACGGCTCGCCATCGGGTCAATCGTGCGCGCCATGAGTTTGCGCGACATCGTGGCGGTATTCCGGCGGCCACCTCATCCATGATGCCATTCGAGTTCGACTGCGCTGGCGAGAAACTGCAGGCATTGCCGGCTGGGGCTTTACACTGGCCCGCGCGGCGATTGCTGGCGGTGGCCGACTTGCATCTGGAGAAGGGTTCGTCCTACGCCGTCAATGCCCGCAAGCTCCTGCCGCGCCACGATACGCGCCAGACGCTGGCGATGCTGACGGCTCTGATCGACGTGCTGGAGCCCGAGACGGTCGTGTGCCTGGGCGATTCCTTCCACGACCGCGCGGCAAGCGAGCGGCTGCCCGAGGTCGAGCGCCGCATGATCGAAGGACTGACGCGGCGCGTTCGGTTCGTCTGGATAGCCGGCAACCACGATCCCGCTCCGCCGCCAGCCGGTTGGGGCGACGTGGCCGAGGAGGTCAACGACGGGCCGCTGATCTTCCGCCACGAGGCGCGCTTCGGCCCGGCGCGCGGCGAGGTCTCGGGCCACTTCCATCCCGTGGCGGCGCTCACCGTGCACGGCCGCGGCATTCGCCGACGCTGCTTCCTGACGGACGGCGATCGCCTGATCCTGCCGGCGTTCGGCGCCTATGCTGGCGGGCTGAACGCGCTGGATCCGGCGATCGCCCAGCTCTTCCCCGACGATTACGATGCGCTGGTGGTCGGTCGCGACACCGTGCGGCGCCTTTCGTGGCGACGGCTCCGGCCGGACTGGTCGCTGTCCTGGGAGCGTGACGCGGGCTCGCGCTGACCCTCGGATGATCGCATCGTGGCGATGTCTGCCACGACGCCGGCTCGTACCTCCGTGCCTGCAGGGCGCTCAGCGGCGCAGCTCGTACTTCAGCGTCACCTCGCCCAGGCCGTCGATCTTGCCCACAGCGGTGCTGCCGGGCGGCACGAACTGACAGGCGACCATGCTGCCCGTCGAGACGATCATGCCTTTCTTCAGGGTCTTGCCATGCTCGCCGAGCTTGTTGGCGAGCCAGGCCAGCGAATTGTAGCAATGGCCCAGCACGTCGCCCGAGTTGCCCGTGCGCACGACCTTGCCGTCGAAGGCGATCGAGCCTTCGAGGTTCCCGATGTCGAGTTTCTTCCAGTTCTTGTTGGACTTGGCGAGCAGCGAGCCGCCGTTCCAGCCGACATCCATCACCAGCCAGGGGACCGTGAGGCGGCTGTAGTCGGCGCCGCGATCCTCGATCAATTCGAAGCCCGCTCGGGCCTCGCCGACATAGGGTTCGATCGAGTCCTTGTCGTATTCCTTCCCCTCCTTGGGCCGCGGCACGTCGGCGTTGACGGTGAGGATGACCTCGAGCTCGACGCCCAGCCGCGCCCATTGATCGGCACGCACCGATGCCTTGTGCTCGAACACGCGCTTCCTCCGGATCGGACCGTAGGCCGGGCCGCGCAGGCCGGTCTGTTCCCAGATCTGCGGCGAGGTCAGCGCAATCTTGTAGCCGACCAGCGGGCCCTGCTTGGGCACCAGCTTCTTCAGAAGGGCATCCTGGACCTTGTAGGCCGTGCGCTCGTCCTCGATCGCGAACTGCTCGGGCCACCAGCCGACGACGGCGCGCGACCGATGCACCTGATGCAGCCAGTTCGCGGCCTTGGCGATGCTGAACGCCATGAGTTCCTCCCCCTTGCGTGTGATCCTGTGGTCCGCATAGTGCCATCATGGCGGGGAAAGCGGTGCAACATTTCGGGCCGGTGCGGGCCGGCGCGCTGGTCGGCGTCGTGCTGGCGGGCGGCGAGGGGCGGCGCATGGGGCCGGGCGTGCTGAAGCCGCTCAGGCCATTGGGCGGGCGGCCGATGGTGGAGCACGTCATCGAGCGTTTGCGGCCGCAGGTCATGGACCTGGTCGTCGTGGCCAACGATCCGCTGCCCGGCATGCGCGCGCTCAAGGTCCCGGTGATCCCCGATCCGCCCGACATCCGGCGCGCCGCCCAACGCGAGGGCAGGCGGCTCGGGCCGCTTGCCGGCGTGCTCGCAGGAATGGAATGGGCGCTGAAGCGCCATCCGCATGCTGGCTGGATCCTGACGGCGCCGGCCGACGCGCCGTTCCTGCCGATGGATCTCACTGTGCGCCTGTGCGGCCTCATGCACGTGCCCGAGCCCGATGTGCTGATGGTGCGGCATGGCAGGCGCCGCGAGCATGCCCTGGCCGTGTGGTCGGTGAAGCTCGCCGGCGATCTCAGACGCGCACTCCTGGACGAGGGGCTGCGACGCATCTAAGCCTTCGCCGAGCGCTACGTGCGGGCGGAGCTCGCCTGGCCGGGGGGCGGGGGGCCGTTCCTCAACGTCAACACGCCGGCCGATCTTACCCGCGCTGCCGACCAGCTGAGAAAGGAGGGGCTGGCTCCAGCTCGACCACGTTCCCGTCGATGACGAGCTTGCCTGCGTTCTCGAAGTTGACGGTGATGCGGTGGCCGATCATCGACTGGACCTGGCCGAGCCCCCAGTCGGGCCGCCCAGGGTGACGTACGAAATCGCCGGGCGAGAGCAGGGCGTTTCCGGGCTTGTCGAACAAGCTTTAGTGACTCCTTTGTGAGATATAAGACCCCCATATTCACTCAAGGAGGATACCGATGACCACCACCCGAGTCGCCATTGCTTCGGCTCTTGCTGCAGCCCTGGTGCTGCCGTCCGCCGCCCAGGCGCAGGGCAACATGGAGAAGTGCTACGGCGTCGCCAAGGCCGGCAAGAACGATTGCCAGACGGCGAAGTCCTCGTGTGCCGGCACGTCGAAGACCGATGCCCAGGCCGATGCCTGGGTCTCTCTGCCCAAGGGCGCCTGCGAAAAGCTGGTCGGCGGCAAGACGAGCGCCGGCTGATCGGCCATGGATCCGACCGCAGGTATCGGGCTGCGCTCGCCGCATCTGGCGGAGATCGCTCGCGACCGGCCGGCGACGGGTTTTTGGGAGATCCATGCCGAGAACTATCTTGCGAATTCGCCCGCCCTCGATGTCGTCGAGAGCCTGCGCACCGACTATACGTTTTCCATCCATGCCGTCGGCCTGTCGCTGGGCTCGGCCGACGGGCTGGATGAGGATCACCTCGCGCGCGTCGCTGCACTGGTGAAGCGGCTGCAGCCGGCGCTGGTATCGGACCATCTTTGCTGGAGCAGCTTCGGCGGCCGCTACTTCAACGACCTGCTGCCGCTGCCATACACCGAAGAGGCGCTCGGCGTCGTCGTGCCCAATGTGCAACGCCTGCAGGAGGCGTTGGGGCGTGAGGTATCGGTCGAGAATCCGTCCTGTTATCTCGGTTTCGCGCAGTCGACGCTGAGCGAACCCGATTTCCTGGCTGAGGTCGCACGCCGCAGCGGCTGTGGCCTGTTGCTCGACGTCAACAACATCGTCGTCACCGCGCACAATCTCGGCCTCGATACGCGCGGCTGGCTCGACCTGCCCGCGCAGTCAATCACCCAGTATCATCTTGCCGGGCATGCCGTGAACGACGCCGGCGGCGAGATCATCCTCGTCGACGATCATGGCAGCCGCGTGAGTGACGGCGTCTGGACGCTGTTCGCCGACGTTGTCGACCGGTTCGGTCGCCGGCCGACGCTGGTCGAGTGGGACACCGACCTGCCAGCCTTGTCGGTGTTGATGGAAGAGGCGGCGCGTGCCGCATCGGTTGGAGGTCGCCGTGCCGCTCGCGCTGCGTGACCTGCAGCGTGCCTTCGCTGCCCACCTCGCCGGCGAGGACCAACCCGCCCTGGTCGCTGATATCCGTCCTGCCGCCGCGCGCCTGTTTATCCATCGCCACCATGTGCTCGACAGCCTGGCCTCGGCCCTGGCGTCGACCTTCCCGACGGTTCAGGCCTTGGTCGGTGCCGATTTCTTTCGCGATTTGGCGCGTGCCTTCATTGGCCGGTCGCTGCCCAGCCAGCCGGTCCTGGCCGAATACGGAGCGGATTTTCCCGCGTTCATTGCCGACCATGAGGCCGCCCGCGATCTGCCGTACCTGGCCGACGTCGCGCGGCTCGATTGGGCTCTGAACCTCGCCTTTCACGCCCCGGCCGGCAGCCGGCTGACGGCGGCAGACCTGGCGGCGGTGCCCACGGACCGGCTGCCCTCGTTGCGGCTGGGGCTGGCGCCGGGGACGGCTTTGATCAGCTCGCCTTTTCCCCTGGATCGCATCTGGGCCGCCTCACAGCCCGGCTCGCCGGCGGACCCGGTCGACCTGGATGGCGGCGGCGCGGACCTGTTGGTGGTGCGCCGGCCGGACGATGCCGTGTTCGTGGCCCTGCCAGCCCTGGAAGCCGCCTTTTTCGCTGGTGTTTCCACCGGCCTGTCACTCGAGGAAGCGTCCTGCCGGGCCGATTCGAGCTTCGATCTGACGGCTGCCTTCGGCCAGCTGCTGGCTTTGGGAGCACTTGCTGCACCGCAATAGCGGCCGCCATCTTGGCACCATAATTGCGCGCGGTTCGTGAGGATTTGTCGCCCGGAGCTTTGCTGCACTGCACGACAAGTGGTGGTTGGCAACCGTGAACTTTGTTGCGGCGTAACCGACCATCCCTATACTCCGCGCGCCTCGAGAGCCGCCTTCCCCTGAGGCGGACGCCAAGGAGCTGCGAGTGGAGTTGCCGACGATGTCGATCACGTTGCCGCAGAATTACCGGCCGACTGAACGCGAGTCCTTCATGAACCCGATGCAGCAGGAATATTTCCGCCAGAAGCTGCTGAAGTGGAAGGGCGAGCTGATCGAGGAATCCAACCAGACCTTGCAGAACATGCAGGAGGAGAGCTTGGCGCAGCCCGATCTCGCCGATCGCGCCACCGCCGAAACCGACCGCTCGCTCGAGCTGCGCACCCGCGACCGCTTCCGCAAGCTGATCTCCAAGATCGACAGCGCACTCAAGTCGATCGACGATGGCACCTACGGCTTCTGCGAGGAAACCGGCGAGCCGATCTCGCTGAAGCGCCTGGAAGCCCGCCCGATCGCCACCCTGTCGGTCGAGGCGCAGGAGCGCCACGAGCGCCTCGAGCGCACACGCCGCGACGAAGGCGCGGACTGATCATCGCTGGGCGCGCGACAGTGGCGGAGTAAGCTCCGTCATAGGTCGCGCGTCCCTGCCGGCAGCCGGAGAAGATCGCGCCACCGGCGTGGCGCGCCTCCAGCTAAGCCTTCGCTTCCGCCTGCAAATCCTGACGCCTGAGCGCGCGGCCGGCACGGCCGCCGCCCGGCTTGCCGTCGCGCCACACGATCTCGCCGTTGCACAGCACGACATCGATGCCCTTGGCCGGCGAGATCGGCTTCTCGAAGGTCGCGGTGTCGATCACCGTCGCCGGATCGAAGACGCAGATGTCGGCATAGAATCCCGGCTTCAGGACGCCGCGCTTGGCGAGCCCGAAGCGCTCGGCCGAATAGGACGTCATGCGCCGCACCGCGTCCTCCAGCGGGAAGAGCTTCAGCTCGCGCGAGTAGTGACCGAGCACGCGTGGGAAAGTCCCCCACAGGCGCGGATGCGGATGGGCGTCGAAGGGAATGCCGTCCGAGCCGATCATGGCGCCGGGATGGGACATGGCGCTCTGCACGTCCTTCTCGTCCATCATGAAGTAGATGGCGCCGGCCGGCTGGATGCGGTCGGCCGCCTCGCGCATGGTGCAGCCCATCTCCCGGGCGATCTCCTCGAGGTCACGGCCCGCGAGTCCTGCCACCTTGTCCGACCAGGTGATCAGCACCTTGTCGGCGCGTTCCAGCATGTCGCTGCGCAGGATCGTCGAGCCCGCGATGTAGGGATAGACGTCGAAGGCGATCTGCTGCTGCTTCATCGCCTCGGTGAACTTGGGCAAAGTCTCCTTCATGCGTCCGAAGTTGATGCGGCCCGAGCATTTGTGGTGCGAGACGATGATCGACGCGCCGGCGCGGCGGCCGATTTCGAACGTCTCGTCCATCGCCGGCAGGATGTTCTCGCCCTCGTCGCGCATGTGGGCGGTGTAGACGCCGCCCCACTTGCCGAGCGGCTTGGCCACCTCGGCGACCTCATCGGTCGAGGCGGCATTGGCGACGGCGTAGAACAGGCCGCTCGACATGCCGATGGCGCCCTGTTCCAGGCTCTGGTCCAGGAGGTCGCGCATTCCGGCGATCTCGCCGGCGGTCGCGGTGCGGCCGAGTTCGTCGCCCATGAAGTTCATGCGCAACGTCGAGTGGCCGATCAGGAAGGCGCCGTTGATGGCGGGCCGCGCGGCGTCGACCTTGCCCGCGAACTCACCGAAGCTCTTGGAGATGTTCGCCCTGTTCCTGACGATCAGCGACAGGAAATGGCCGACGTCGTCGCGGATATAGGGCGCCGCCGATGCCCCGCAGTTGCCGCACACGACGGTGGTCACGCCCTGGCTCGCCTTCATCGCCATGGTCGGGTTGTCGATCAGGGCGGTGTCGTCATGTGTGTGCACGTCGATGAAGCCCGGCGCCACCACCTTCCCCGCGGCGTCGATCTCGTTGTCGCCTTTGAGCGTTCCCGGGGCGCCGATCGCGGCGATGCGGTCGCCCTTCAACGCTACATCGGCGGCGAACAGCGTCTTGCCGGTGCCGTCGGCGACGTGGCCGTTGCGGATCACGACATCATGAGCAGCCATCTCGAACAAACTCCTAGGCTTCGTTGCGGCCCAGCCGCATGTCGAGGTCGAACGGATAGAGCGGCCGCTTGACCTTTGTGTACTTGAAGAGCTTCAGGTCCGACGCCGTGCAGCCGTCGCCGTCGCACATCACGATGTGCCTGGCGATCGGCTCGAAGCCGGCGCGGAAATGCTGGCGTGACTTGATCAGCACGTACTTCTTGCGCCGCGGGTCGATGCCGCAATGGGTGAAGACACCGAGATCGTAGGGTTCGGCACGCCTCTCGGAAATCACGATCTGCATCTTGCCGGTATCGAGCACGGCGGTGCGGCCCATGCGCACCGTGGTCCCGGTGGCCATCGGCCCGGTAACGACGAACGAGCCGTCGGTGATGGCCTTGACCCTGCCCGTCACCTCGAGCGGCTTGCCCTTCAGGCCCATGGCCGGCATGTCGATCTTGCCGCCGAGCGCGAGCGTCACCTCGGCACCCACGCCGGCCTCGATCATCTGCTCGACGCAGGCGGGATCGCAGATCGGGCCGGCACAGGCATCTTCCAGACCCTGCTTCATCGCCTCCTCGATCACGCTCATGACATCCTGCGTGCCACCCGACGCGGTGTTGTCGCCGTGATCGGCCATGACGACCGGACCGCCGTCGAGCGACTTGGCGCGTGCGACCTGCACGGACAACGGCTCGGGATGAAACAGGAAGCCTTCGCGCTTTTCCCACGCCGTATCGAGGATCCTGTTCAAGAGGATCTCGCCCTCGGCGGTCCGCTTGTCGCAGACGATCACGGAGGAAAGGGCGAGGTGAGGGATGTCGGCCTGCGGGAAACCACCGAATACCGAGGCGTTCAGTACCTGGCCGGTGTCCTCCGCCTGGTTGGCCATGCCCATCAGCGTCTTCATCGGCTCGCGCGAGGGCGTGTGGACAAGCGAGCTGCTCATGATCGGCCGGTTTCCCCACACCATCCTGGGCTCGACCTCGCCCGCCAGCATGCGCATCAGCGTGCGGCCCGAACGGCGAGCGGTGTCGGCCATGTCGATATGGGGATAGGTGCGATAGCCCGTGATGATGCTGGCGCCCTTGATCATGGCGTCGGTCATCTGGGTGTGGAAATCGAGCGCGACGGCGATCGGCACGTCCGGGGCAATCTTGCGGATGCGGTTCAGGAGCTCGCCTTCGCCGTCGTCGTGGTGCTCGGCGACCATGGCGCCGTGCAGGGCGAGCAGGACGGCGTCGCAGCCCTTCTTCACCTCGTCGACGATCGCTGTCGTCATCTGCTCGTAGGCGGCCTTCGTCACCAAGCCCGACGGATGGGCCGAGGCCGCCATCGGCACGGTGAATTCGGCACCCGCCTTTCGCGCCACCTCGATAAAGCCGCCGAGTGAGGTGTTGGTGCCCTCGGCCTCCTTGATGGCGCTCTGCCCGCTCAGGGACCCGGCACGGGAAAAGGACTCGATGGGGGTGGGGAGGGGCGAGAACGTATTGGTCTCATGCATCATCATTGCCACGACAAACTTCTGCGCCACCTTTACCTCCGTTACTGCCAAGTCCTTGAGCAAACTATAGAATTGCCTGAAAAACCGGCTTTTCAAGCTTTGCACCAACTGCAAGCCAGCTTCGCGTGATTCTTGTGCGTTGCAAAAAGGCAACACAAAATCCGGAACACGAAATTGGCTAAATCTGTGAAACTAAGAGCTTTTTTACCTCTTGCATTTTGTTCGCAGGTGCACCATTCTTTGGGTGCAGCAAACGTCGCGTCAGCGACCTCTGTGTTTGCTGTATGCCCGTCTTGGGCGTTTCCTCCCTAAACTCGGGCCGTGCTTGTCACGGCCCCTTTTTTTTGCGTGCTGCGCGATAGTTGGCGGCAGCTGACGGCTGGCGGAGCTACTCGGCGGCCAGCGGCCGCGGCAGCAGCATTGCGAGCGCCTGGCTCGCGATCTCCTCGAGGAAGCCGGTCACGACCCGCTCGATGACGGCGGCACTGGCGAGCTTGTGATGGCGGCCTTCGTCCATGTAGAGTGACCGATTGATTTCGATCTGCAGAGCGTGCCGGTTGAGGCCAGGGCGTCCGTAGCGCTGGGTCGTGAAGCCGCCGGCATAGGGTTGGTTGCGCCGGACCTTCAGCCCATGGTTCGCGAACCAGCGCTCGGCGGCGTCTACAAGGTCGGGCGCGCAGGATTCGCCATGATTGTCACCCAGAACGATATCGACGCGATGGTCGCGCTCACGAGGACCCACGCCCGACGCCGAGGACGGCATGGAATGGGCATCGATCAAGAGCGCGGTGCCGAACTGGCGATGGGTTTGCTCGACCAGGGTCGAGAGCGTCGAGTGATAAGGCCGCCAACAGGTTTCCAGGCGGTGCTCGATCTCCTCTGACGGAACGCGGCCGCGATAGATTGCCTCGCCGCTGGCGGCCACGCGGGGGATCATGCCCAGCCCTGCCGCGACGCGCGTCGTGCGATGGTTCAGCGGCCTGGGCAGCGGGCCCTCGAACATGCCGGGATCGAGTTCGTAGGGCTCGCGGTTGGCATCCACGAAGGATCGTGGAAAGCGGGCTGCCAGGAAGGGAATGCCCAGCGCCGGGGCCGCCGAGAAGAGTTCGTCGACGAAGGCGTCCTCGGCGCGACGCAAGGCCGCCAGGGGAACCGCCGTCTGGGCCAGGAAGCGGGCGGGGTAGACCGAACCGCTGTGGGGCGAGGCCACCACCACCGGTGCGCTCTGGCGCTCCGGCAGGCGGTAGTCCAAGGCCTCGTGGTCTGACGCGGTCGGCAACAACTCCATGGAATGGGTCATAGCGCGCGGATGGGGGTACGTCACGCACTGCCCGTGCATGCCGGCCCGGACACCCGCACTTGCCAATCGCCGCTCTTGCCAATTCAGGGGCAGCGATGTAGACGACCGGTCCTTCGGCGATGGGCGCGTAGCTCAGCGGTAGAGCACTGTCTTGACATGGCAGGGGTCACAGGTTCAATCCCTGTCGCGCCCACCATCGCCCAACACAATCCCTTGTCCGAATTCTTCTCCCTTTACTCACACGACTTCGTGCGAGTCGCGTGCTGCGTTCCGCGCACCCGGGTCGCCGATGCCGCCTACAATCTCGCCGAAACGCTGCGGCTGGCCGCCGAAGGCGACAAGGCCCGCACGGCCGTCATGGTCTTTCCCGAGCTGGGACTGTCGTCCTACGCCATCGAGGACCTTTTGCTGCAGGACGCGCTCCTGGACGAGGTCGAGGCCTCGATTGCCAAGGTCGTCGCGGCCTCCAGCAAGCTCTTTCCCGTCCTGATCGTCGGCGCGCCCCTGCGCCTCGCGGGGCGGCTGTACAATACCGCCATCGTCATCCATCGCGGCGCCATCCTGGGCGTCGTGCCCAAGACCTACCTGCCGAACTATCGGGAGTTCTACGAAAAGCGCCACTTCGTCTCGGGCGCCAACATCGTCGAGCACACGATCAGGATCGCCGGCCACGAGGCGCCGTTCGGCACCGACATGCTGTTCCGCTCGAGCGGCGGCGTGCCGATCACCTTTCACGTCGAGATCTGCGAGGACATCTGGGTCCCGGTGCCGCCGTCGAGCCATGCAGCGCTGGCCGGCGCGGAGCTGCTGATCAACCTCTCGGCCAGCAACATCACCATCGGCAAGGCCGAGGCGCGGCGTTTGCTGTGCGGCAGCCAGTCGGCGCGCGCGATCGCCGCCTACGCCTATTCGGCGTCCGGCCCGGGCGAATCGACGACCGATCTTGCCTGGGACGGCCACGCCGCGATCTATGAGCTGGGCGACCAGCTCGCCGAGACGAGCCGCTTCGAAAAGGAGTCGACCATCGTCACGGGCGACGTCGATCTCGGCCGGATCCGCCAGGAGCGGCTGCGCAACAACGGCTTCGCCGATTGCGCCATGATCGAGGGCGACAAGGTCAGGCGCTTCCGCAAGGTCGACTTCACGCTCGACGCGCCGCGCGGCAGGGTCGCGCTCGAGCGGCCCATCGAGCGCTTCCCCTACGTCCCGTCCGATCCCGCCAAGCTGCGCGACAATTGCTACGAGGCCTACAACATCCAGATCCAGGGCCTGGCGCAGCGCCTGATGACGAGCCGCACGGAGCGGGCGATCATCGGCGTGTCGGGCGGCCTCGATTCGACGCAGGCACTGATCGTGGTCTGCCGGGCGATGGACCAGCTCAAGCTGCCGCGCAAGAACATCTATGCCTACACGCTGCCGGGCTTCGGCACCTCCGACAAGACGCACAAGAACGCCTGGCGGCTGATGGAGGCGCTGGGCGTGACGGCGGCCGAGATAGACATCAAGCCGGCGGCGCGGCAGATGCTTGCCGACATCGGCCATCCCTTCGCGCAGGGCAAGAAGGTCTATGACGTCACCTTCGAGAACGTGCAGGCGGGGCTGCGCACCGACTACCTGTTCCGCCTCGCCAACCAGCATGGCGGCATGGTGGTCGGGACGGGCGACCTCTCCGAGCTGGGGTTGGGTTGGTGCACCTATGGCGTCGGCGATCACATGTCGCACTACAATCCCAACGGCTCCGTCTCCAAGACGCTGATCCAGCACCTGATCCGCTTCGTTGCCGCCTCGGGCGACGTCAGCGAGGAGACGGCGGCGATCCTGCACGACATCCTGGACACGGAGATCTCGCCCGAGCTGATCCCGGCGGGGGCGGGGGGCGCTATCCAGTCGACCGAGCAGTCAGTCGGTCCGTACGCGCTGCAGGACTTCAATTTGTACTATTTGACGCGGCTGGGCTTTCGGCCGTCCAAGATCGCGTTCATGGCCTGGAATGCCTGGCACGACATCGACAAGGGCGCCTGGCCCGCCAACCTGCCGGCGGGTACGCGGCGGGCCTACGAGCTCGGCGAAATCCGACACTGGCTGAAACTGTTCCTGCGCCGCTTCTTCACCAACCAGTTCAAGCGCTCGGCCCTGCCCAACGGTCCGAAGATTTCCTCGGGCGGCTCGCTGTCGCCGCGCGGTGACTGGCGTGCGCCGTCTGACGGCAGCCCCGACGTCTGGCTGGCCGAGCTGGAAGCGGTTCCCGAGAAGGCGAAATAGAAAGGTCACAGTCCGGCAGCGAACGAAATCGCCCGGGCAGCGTTGCCACATCCGATCCATCAGGGAGGGTGTGATGGCCGATCCAACGCTGACCGTTTCGTCCGAAAGTGTCTGCTTCATCATCGTCAAGGCGCGCGAGTTCGACGCCCAGGACGTAGTGACCGATCCCGAGTCGGGCTCCAACGCCGCCGACGACAGGATGGCGTCGGTGCTCGAAGCACATTCGGACGACCTGACGCAGAAGGAACTCGTCGCCTTCATCAACGCGCTGAACGAGGAGGAGCAGGCCGACCTTGTGGCACTGTTGTGGCTCGGTCGTGGTGACGGCACCCTCGAAGATTGGCCGGACCTGCGCGACGAGGCGCAACGGCAGCACAACAAGCGCACCGCCGCCTATCTGCTGGGCGAGCCGCTGCTCTCGGATCACCTCGAAGAGGGCCTGTCGCAGTTCGGCTTCTCGTGCGAGGATTTCGAAATCGATCGCCTGTGACGTCTTCCGCCCGTCGCGGTCTGTCAGTACAAATAGGCAGCGGAGGACGTTGGATGCCACTCAACATCAAGAAGACCGTGAAGCAGATGGTCGCCGAGGCCGACAGCGAGATCGAGACGATCCCGCTTGCCGACGTGATGAAGCTGCATGGACAGCCCGGCGTCACGTTCATCGACATCCGAGATCCGCGCGAGCTGTGGCGCGACGGCACGATCCCTGGTGCGATCAACGTCACGCGCGGCATGCTCGAGATGTGGATCGATCCGGAAAGTCCCTACGCCAAGGACTATTTCCAGACCGGCAACAAGTTCATCTTCTTCTGCGCCGGTGCCTGGCGTTCGGCGCTGGCGGCCAAGACGGCGCAGGACATGGGCTTGACGCCGGTCGCCCACATCGAGGGTGGCTTCGGCGCCTGGAAGAAGGCCGGTGGCCCCGTCGAGAAGGTCGAGCCCAAGAAGTAGCGCGGCGATGAGCCCCGACACCGCCCCCGATGCCGGATGGGTGCCGCAGCCGACGCTCGCCGAGTTCCCCGAGTTCGTCTCGATTCCGGTTCGCATCGCGCGCAACGCCGCGGCGTGGCCCGACAAGCGCGCGGTGATGTGCGAGGACAAGGCGCGCACCTGGCGCGACTTCGACCGGCGCATCAACAGGATCGCGCGCACGCTCGCCGGCATGGGCATCGGACGTGGCGACAAGATCGCGATCCTCGCCGCCAACTCGATCGAGTACCTTGAAACCTTCATGGGCGGCCTGCGGGCCGGCGCCTGCGTCGTGCCGCTCTCGACCATGGCGGCGGCCGATGCGCTCGAGAAGATGCTCGACGACTGTGATGCCAAGGTGCTGTTCCTGTCGGAGCAGTATCGCGGCCTGGTCGAACCTTACGAAGGGCGCCTCGGCAAGCTGATCGCCGGCGGCCGCATCGCCTACGATTTCAGGCGCACGGGCTGGCGCGACTTCGAGGAGTGGCTCGAGCGGGCGAGCGACGCGCCGTTCGAGGCGCCGATCGACCGGCTCGACGACTTCAACATCATCTACAGCTCCGGCACGACCGGCCTGCCCAAGGGCATCCTGCACAGCCACGTCATGCGCGACATGCTGGCGGTGCGGTTCGCGGCCTTCGAGTACGGCCCGGACACGATTTCGCTCGCCTCGACGCCGCTTTATTCCAACACCACGCTGGTCGCGGTGCTGTCGACGGTCGGCCTCGGCGGCACGACGATCCTGATGCCGCGGTCCGACGTCGTGCAGTTCCTCGAGATCGCCCAGCGCGAGCGGGTGACCCATGCGATGCTGGTGCCGGTCCAGTACCAGCGCATCCTGGCGCATCCCGATTTCGACAGGTACGACCTAACCGCCTTCAAGGCGAAGCTGTCGACCAGCGCGCCGCTGCGCGCCCACATCAAGGCCGACTGCCTGAAGCGCTGGCCGGGCCACCTGGTCGAGATCTACGGCCTGACCGAAGGTGGGGCGAGCTGCACCCTGGTGGCCGACCTCAATCCCGACAAGCTGCACACCGTGGGCCAGCCGGGGCTGGGCAGCGAGATCGTCGTCCTCGACGAGCACGGCAAGGTATTGCCCCAGGGCGAGGTGGGCGAGCTCGCCGGCCGCGCCCAGCTGATGATGAAGGGTTACTACAAGCAGGCGGACAAGACGCGCGATCTCTTCTGGCACGACGACAGCGGCCGGCTCTTCTTCAAGTCGGGCGACATGGGACGCATCGACGAGGATGGCTTCGTCGTCCTGCTCGATCGCAAGAAGGACATGATCATTTCCGGCGGCTTCAACGTCTATGCCGCCGACATCGAGGTGCTGATGCTGAAGCACCGCGACGTGATCGACGTGGCGGTGATCGGCATCCCGAGCGAGCAGTGGGGGGAATCGCCGATGGCGCTGTGCGTGCGCCGGGCCGGTGCCGCGGCGTCGGAAGACGAGATCCGCGACTGGGCCAACGGGCAGCTCGGCAAGACCCAGCGCCTGGTCGCGGTGGAGTTTCGCGATTCACTGCCGCGAAGCACCATCGGCAAGATCATGAAACGCGAGTTGCGCGAGCCCTACTGGGCCGGCCGCATGGCGAAGATTTGAGGCGACCATGGCTGAACCGACACTGCGTACGTCCCATCTGTTCACGCTGAGCCTGACCGCCGATCCGAACGTCAGCGATGTCGGCGATACGCCCTACGGTCGTCGCCGCATCGCCACGGTGACGGGTGGGACGTTCGAGGGCGAGGAACTCCGGGGAACGGTCCTGCCGTCGCCCGGCGGCGACTGGCTGCTGTTGCGCCGCGACGGGGTCTTGCAGCTCGACGTCCGCCTCACGCTCAAGACCGACGACGGCCATCTCGTCTACATGAGCTATCGCGGCATGCGACACGGGCCTGCGTGGGTGATCGAGCAGCTCAACAAGGGCGAGAAGGTCGATCCCAGCCAGTACTACTTCCGCACCACGCCGTGGTTCGAGACGTCGTCCGAGAAATACCGCTTCCTCAATCGCATCGTCTGCGTCGCCACCGGCCGCCGCGATCCGACCGGTCCGGTCTACGACGTATTCCAGGTGCTTTAGTCGGCCGTCTTGCTGGACCGCGGGCCCTCATGAAATCTTCTGCAGGACCGGCAGGATGTATTCGCGGAACTTTGCCGGATGCTCGCTCATCGGAAAGTGCCCGACATGCTTCATGATCTGCACTTCGACACCCGGGATCTGCGCCGCGGTGCGCAGCGTGTCCTCCGAGGTGCAGGAGAAATCGTATTCGCCGGTCAGCAGGTAGAGCGGGCAGGCGTTGGTGTCGATCGACTTCACCTTTTCGCGCAGGTCGCCGTCGACGCGGTAGAAGTAGAGGTCGCCCTTGAACACGCCGGGGCCGCCCTGCATGTACATCCACAGCGTCTCGTGGCGGCTGATGGACGGGCTCTGCGGCGCGATCAGTCCTGAGACCAGCGCGGCGCAGACTTCGCCGCCATGGACGTCCGGCCGGTGCAGCCAGGCCGTGTCGTACCAGGGCTGCTGGAAGTCGGCGGCCTCGAGCGCAATAAGGGCGCGGAACTCCTGGGCATGGGCAATCGCGAGGTTGAGCACGATGCGCCCGCCGATCGAGCAGCCCATGACCACCGGTCTGTCGAGTTCCATGGCCCGGCAGAAGGCGCGGACGGCGGCGGTATAGGACGCCGTCGTCAGCCGGTATTCGGTCTTCTCCCAGCCGTCGGGCGGCGTCGACTTGCCGTGCCACGGCATGTCGAAGGCGAGCACGCGAAAGCGCGAGGTGATCTCGGGATCGGCCAGCAGATGCCGATACTGGCGATTGTCGGCACCGGCCGTGTGCAGGCAGACCAGTGGGATGCCATGCCCATCGTCGGGACCGGCCTCCTCGAAATAGATGCGGTGGCCGACGCCGTCGATCTCGAGGCGGATGTAGCGGCCGATCATGGGGTCGAGCTTGGGCGCCATGGTCAGCCTCCTGCCGACGAACGGCGCGGCAGGGCGAGCAAATCCTTGAAGAACTGCAGGTTCTGCAGCAACGGCCGGAAGTCGCCATCCATCGAGGCGGCACCGCGCTTGGTCAGGGCGAAGAGGTCATGCCAGCCGGGCGCCGGCATCGCCTGCCAGTGCCGTGTCCACGCCTCCTCGTCGGCGCGTATGGTGAAGGCGGAGGAGCGCATCATCCGCATGCCGCGCTCGAATGCGGCCAAGGCGCCGTTCTCGAGGCCGAGGAAGAACGGCTGGTCGCCGACGTCGACGCGGCAATCGACCGTCACCCAGCGCCCACGACGCTGGAGATCGGAGTCGTCCGCGAGCAGGTCGGGAAGTCGGGCGAAGCGGTCGGCAGGAGTCATTCCTGCAAAATGTACTCGATCGTCGATCCGTCGGAAGCCTTGAAAACGGTCTTGACCCAGCGGCCGCGGTCGTCGAACCACTGATCCTTGGTGAGGTCGCCGGAATAGCGATAGTGGTTGGCGTCGAGCGAGCCGGTCGCGGTCTTTACCTTCTCGCGCCCGAGCGGCGTGACCTGGATGCGCATCTGCGAGCCGTTCTGGGTGTTGAGAAGCGTGGTCTGGCCGATCTGGCTGACGTTCCAGTGGGACGTCGGCAACGTGCCGGCCGGCATGACCTCGTGTCCCGACGTACGCTGCACGTCGATGCCATTGGCCGTCCGCTGGGCACGCACCGTGAACCTCGTGCCATTCTCGTCGGTCTGGGTGGACGCGGACTGAAAGGCATTGCCGTCCCAGACTTCCCGGCCGCGATGGGTATAGCGATAGGCCGTGACGCCCAGGATCTTCACGGCGAAGTCGATCGTGGTCGACACCGTCAGGTTCTGGCCGCTGTGCTGGAAGGCCAGCGTATGCCGTCCGATCGGCTCGCCGTTGCGGTAGACGGCGAAGGCCAGGGACGGGCCATAAGGCTGGCCCTGGGCGCCGGCCGGCGTCACGGCGCCAACCATGATCAGCGCGACGGCAGCAATGGAACGGTACATGTGCTCCCTCCACGGCATCATACGCTGCAGCGGAGCCGGCGGATCAACTGTGCGTCCTGCCGGCGCGGGAGCGGTTCGCGCGCCCGGGCGGTGCTTGTTTCACCGGGCATGATGGGTCCACGTGATGCCACCTGGACCCATCAAGCTTCAGACCACCCGCTCGGCCCGCAGTTTCTCGATGGCCGCTGCCTCGTATCCCAGTTCTCGCAAGATCTGGTCCGTATGCTCGCCGAGCTTGGGCGCGCGACTGCGGATGGTGAGCGGCGTGCGCGAGAGCATTACCGGCTCCTGCAGGACGGGCGCCGGCTTGGCCATTCCGGGGTAGTCCATGTGGTGAAAGAACTTGGCGGCATTGACGTGCGGGTCATCAAGCGTCTGCTGGGGTGCGTAGACGGGCCCGGCGGGAATGCGGTTGGCCTCGAGCTCGGCCAGGGCTTCCTCGACGGTGCGCGTGTCGCACCATTTCTGCATGATTGCCGACAGCGCCTCGCCGTTGTCGCCGCGTGCCAAGTCGTCCTTGAAGCGCGGGTCCTTGGCGAGGCCGTCATCGCCCATCAGCTTGCACCAGCGCACGAACAGCGGCTGGCCGATGGTCATGGCGTAGATCCAGCCGTCCTTGCACTTGAAGGTATCGGAGGGCCCGGCGGTGAAGCCGCGGTTGAGCGTGGCGATACGATTGAGGTTGAGCGCCGCCTGCTCGATCAGGTGGCTGTTGGTGATGTTGATGGCGGTGCGCAGCAGCGCCGTCTCGACCTTCTGGCCCTTGCCGCTGGTGGCGCGGTCCATGAGCGCGGCCAGCACGCCTATGGTGCTGAGCAACGCCGAACTGATATCGACGAACGGCGCGTTGGCGCGCGTCGGCACCTTGCCGTCGCCCGACAGGTACATGGATCCCGACATGGCCTGGCCGATCGTGTCGAAGCCGACGCGCGTGGCGTAGGGGCCCTCCGAGCCGAAGGTCGAGTTGGTGGCGAGGATGATGCGCGGGTTGAGCGCCGAGATGGTCTCGTAGTCGATGCCCATGCGCTTGAGGTCTTCGTAGGGCAGGTTGGCAATGACCACGTCGGACACCGCCACGAGCTTCCGCACGATCTCCTGTCCGGCCGGCTTCATGGGATTGAGCGTGAGACCGAGCTTGTTGCGGCCCATCTGGAGGAACATGGCGCCTTCGCCGCCCTCGGCGACCGGCGTCACCCAGCGATCCTCGCTGCCCTCCAGCTTCTCGATGCGGATCACCTCGGCCCCGAGATCGCCCAGCATCGTCCCGCAGAATGGCCCCGCGATGTAGCGGCCGAAATCGAGAACGCGAATCCCTTCAAGAACCCCTGCCATAGACCAGCCTCCCAGAGTCGTAAGGCCGCGCGAACGCGCGTAGCCGAACCAATATCAGAGCCTGCAGCAGTCTAGGATCAGTGCCGGGCTATTCGAAGACCGGATCCATCCCGACCTTCTGCAGTGCGGCGGGGCGGGCCGCGAACGTCGGAGCCGCAGGCCTGCGTCAACTGCTGGCCGATGGCGACGGCGCTTCAATCGAAGAAGGTATTGGGCTTGAGGAAGAAGGCCAGCAGCAGGCAGGGGATGGAGGGCACGTCGACGTAGGTCGAATCGGGGATGAAGGTTTCGGCGTTCATGCGTTCGCCCGCTGCCTGGCGGCGGTCAACGTGCCGCCGCGCATGACGTGGCCGGGCAGGGGGCGGCCGACGACTTCCTCGGCGAGCCTGGCGACCTCGATCAGGCGATCGATGTCGAGGCCGGTCTCCACACCCATCTCCTCGCACATGAAGGCGAAGTCCTCGGTGCAGATGTTGCCGGCGGCGCCGTCGGTCGCGGCGAACGGACATCCGCCCAGGCCCGCGATCGAGGCGTCGAACCTGGTGACGCCCAGGCGCAGGCCGGCATAGGCGGCGGCCTGGCCGGTACCGCGGGTGTCGTGCAGGTGCAGCCCGATCTCGAGCTCGGGCCATTTGCTGCGAATGGCGCCGATCAGCCGCTCGACCGAACGCGGCGTCGCCCAGCCCATGGCGTCAGTGAGCTTTATGCCCTTGAGCTCGAAGCCCGCCATCTCGGCCTCATCGAGCGCCAGCTGCACGCGCTGCAGGATCAGCTCGGTCGAAAGCTCGCCCTCGTAGTTGCAGCCGAAGGCACCCAGGATGATGCCCCATTCGACCGGCATGCCACGGTCCTTGAAGGTCTTCAGCGACATGCGCTGCTCGACCATGGCGTCGGGCACCGACTTGCCGATGTTCTTGCGCGAGAAGGTGTCCGAGGCGGTGACGCGCACGCCGCCATCGACATGCAGCGGGCCGCGCAGGGCGCGCTCGAGGCCCTGCTGGTTCAGCCACAGGGCGCTGTACTCGATACCGGGCTGCTGCCGGATCTTCGACGCGACCTCCTCGGCATCGGCCATGGTCGGCACGCGCTTCGGGTTCACGTAGGAGACGCAGGCGATGTGCCTGAGCCCGGTGTCCGCCAGCGCCTCGATGAGGCGCACCTTGTCGGCCACCGGGATCATCTTCTTCTCCGACTGGAAGCCCTCGCGAGGGCCCTCCTCGGAGATCGCCACGCGCTTGGGCAGGTCGGACATCTGAGACTCCTCGGGGCGTCAGCCCTCTTCCTGGAAAGCCTCCTCGCGTGCCTTCTTGATGCTGGGCAGGGCCATCAGGATGAGCAGGAGCGCGGTGGTGATCAAGAGGCCGAGGCTGATCGGCCGCTCGATGAACACCATCGGATCGCCACGCGACAGCAGCATGGCGCGCC
>JAEZIF010000265.1 GCA_023416135.1 Pseudomonadota bacterium | reverse complement strand
GGAAGGCGCCGCCGACCAGCACCGGCGGGTGCGGCTTCTGCACCGGCTTGGGCCAGGCCATCATGGGATCGAACTTCACCATGTCGCCGTGATACTCGGCCTTGGACTTGGTCCAGATCACCTTCATCGCCTCGATGCGCTCGCGCACCAGCTTGTGGCGGCTCTCGAAGTCGGTGCCGTGGTTCTCCATCTCGTCCTGGTTCCAGCCGTTGCCGACGCCGAACAGAAAGCGACCGCCGGACAGCTGGTCGATCGAGGCCACCGCCTTCGCGGTCTGGATGGGATCACGCTGGTTCACCAGACACACACCGGTGCCGACCTTCAGCTTCCTGGTGGCCGCCGCCGCCGCCGTCAGCGTCACGAATGGGTCCATGGCGTCGTAGTACTTCTTGGGCAGCTCGCCGCCGCCCGGCCATTCCGACTTGCGCGTCAGCGGGATGTGCGAGTGCTCGGGCGCCCACACCGATTCGAAGCCGCGTTCCTCGAGCGCGGTGGCGAGCTCGCTGTCTGCAGAATTCAGCGAGGCACGAAGTCGGGTCGCTTGACGCGGTGCTACGCCGCTTTCGCCTTCTTGGGCCACCGCGCCTCGACCTGTGGCAGCACCTTTTCGATCAGCTTTCTGGTCTGGTCGATGATCGCATCGCCATCGAGGCCGACGGGTCGCAGGATGAACTTCTCGACACCGACGGCCACGTACTCGGCGACCCGATCGAGGATCACCTTTTCGTCGCCGATGGCGAAGTAGCCCGACGGATCGCGGCCGGTCCTCTTCTGGTAGGCGGCCATGGCCGCGGACAGGACGCCGTCGCCCGGGTTGCCGAAGTAAAACGGGAAGGCCGCTCCGTAGTGGTCCTCGTCGATGGTGCGGCCGGCCTCGGCCGTCGCCTTCTTGATTGCGGCGATGACGCTGCCGACGGCGTCCGGCAGCTCGGCGCCGGACTGCCAGCCCGTGCCGTAGCGCGCGGTGCGGCGGATCGCAGCCTCCGACGAGCCGCCGATCCACATCGGCAGGTCGGGCTGCACCGGCTTGGGCGAGATCGATGCCGCCTTCAGCCGATAGTGCTTGCCCTCGAAGTCGACGCTGTCCTCGCGCCACAGCCGGGCGATGATCTGCAGCGATTCATCCGTCCGCCGGCCGCGCGTCCTGGTGTCGATGTCGAGCGCCTCCCACTCCGGTCCCAGCGGGCTGCCGATGCCGAACCCCGGCAGCAGCCGGCCTTCGGAGAGCACGTCGATGGTGGCGCACTGCTTGGCCAGGAGCACCGGATCGCGCAGCGCCAGCGACACCACGTTCATGCCGAAGCGCAGGCGGCGCGTGCGGCCAGCAAGGGCCGCCATCGCCGCCATGCATTCCAGGATGGGCTGGCGGCTCACCAGCCGGTCGGTCTGCCACAGCGAGTCGACGCCGCCCGCCTCGCAGAGATCGACCCAGCGCCAATAATCCCTCGCCGTGGCGAAGGGAAACTCCATCAGGCCGAGGCCGATGGCGACGGTCATGCGGCCAGGGCCACCTTGGCGAGCGGCGCGATCTTGTCGAGATAGCGCAGGATCTCGTCGCGGCTCCCGTCCGGGATCGCCAGCAACGCGCTCTGGATGCCGGCCTTGTCGTAACTCTCCAGCGCCTTGGCGTCGTTGGCCGCGCCGAACACGATGGTGGTGATGGTCGACGGATCGCGGCCGGCCTTCTCCGCCATCTGGCGCAGACGGTCGACGCCCTGGACGACGTCGAAGCCGCCGCGTACCCGCGGGAACCAGCCGTCGCAATATTCGATGACGCGGCGCAGCGTATGGTCGGTCTCGCCGCCCAGGATGATCGGCGGATTGGGCTTCTGCGCCGGCTTGGGCCACGACCAGACGCGGTCGAACTTCACGAACTCGCCGTCGTAGGAAGCTTCGTCCTTGGTCCACAGCTCCTTCATGGCCAGCACATGCTCGCGCATCTGCTTGAAGCGCGTCTGGTACTTGGCGCCGTGGTTCTCCATCTCCTCGACGTTCCAGCCGCCGCCGATGCCGAAGATGAAACGGCCACCGGAGAGCTGGTCGAGCGAGGCGATCGCCTTGGCCGTCACGATCGGCTCGTGCTGCGGCACCAGCAGGATGCCGGTGCCGAGCTTCAGCTTCCTGGTCGCCGCGGCGGCGAAGGAGAGCGCCACGAACGGATCGTGGGTGTGGGAATAGCGCTTGGGCAGCTCGCCGCCGCCCGGGAAGGGCGACTTGCGGCTGGCCGGGATGTGGGGGTGCTCGGGCACGAACAGCGAATCGAAGCCGCGGTCCTCGAGGGCCTTGGCCAGCTCCGCGATGTTGATCCCGTAGTCGGCCGGGAAATAGAAGGCGCCAACACGCATTACAGACCTCCTCCAGCTATTTCTTCGGTGCTTCGACGTGCCCCCCGAAACCAAGACGCATTGCCGACAGCACCTTTTCGGCAAACGTATGATCCTGGCGCGAGCGGAAGCGAACGAACAGCGACGCGGCCAGGACGTCGGCCGGCACAGCTTCCTCGATGGCGGCCTCGATCGTCCAGCGGCCTTCGCCGCTGTCCTCGACATGGCCGGAGAAGCCTTCGAGCTGCGGGCTCTTGGCCAGCGCGCTGGCCGTCAGGTCGAGCAGCCAGGACGTCACCACGCTGCCGCGCCGCCACACCTCGGCAACGTCGGCCAGATTCAGATCATACCGCTCGTCGGCCGGCAGCTTGCTCGAAGCCCGGTTGCGCATGATGTCGAAGCCTTCGGCGAACGCCTGCATCATGCCGTACTCGATGCCGTTATGGATCATCTTGACGAAATGGCCGGCGCCGACCGGGCCGGCATGGATATAGCCCTGCTCGGCGCGCGGATCGAGCTTCTCGCCCTCGCGCTCCTTGGTGCGCTCGATCGAGCCCAGCCCCGGCGCCAGCGCCGCGAAGATCGGGTCGAGCCGCTGCACCACGTCGCTGTCGCCGCCGATCATCAGGCAGTAGCCGCGCTGCAGGCCCCACACGCCGCCCGACGTGCCGACATCGAGGTATTTTATGCCCTTGGGGGCCAGCTCTCGGGCGCGGCGGACATCGTCCTTGAAGTTGGTGTTGCCGCCGTCGATGATGGCGTCGCCCGGCTTCATCAGGCCGGCAAGCTGCTTGATCGTCTCTTCGGTAATCCTGCCCGCGGGCAGCATCACCCACACGGTGCGCGGCGCCTGCAGCGCCTCGACCAGGGCCGTCACCGACCCGGCGGCCGTCGCGCCCTCCATGGCGAGCGCCGCGCCGGGCACGGGATCGGCGTCGTAGACCACGCAGGAATGTCCCGCGCGCGTCAGTCGACGCACGATGTTGCCGCCCATCCGTCCGAGGCCAATGACACCGATCTGCATGCAGTCCGTCCCCACGGTGTCCGGGGGCGGACCCCCGGGGTTATTTCACCTCAACGATGTCGGCCACGCCGACTTTCTTGTCCAGCACCGTTTGCAGGACCACGAAGCGTCCCGCGGAATTGTGGTCGTCGAAGGTTACGGTTTTGCCCATGACGTTGACGAAGGACATCTTCTTGATGGCGTTCTTGA
>JAEZIF010000242.1 GCA_023416135.1 Pseudomonadota bacterium | reverse complement strand
GCCCAGGCCCGTCCAACGCACGCAGCCGCTGCCGCCGCGGCCCGCTCCGCCGGCGCAACAGCGGCCGGCCGCCGAGGCACCCGCGTCGATACCCGCGCCCCTGCCCGGTCCCAACCCGGCGGATCAGTTCGCGGGACAAGGCCGTCAGCGCAACGACTACCTGTCGCGCGTCTTTCGCCAGCTCGAGCGCTATCGCGTCTATCCGGCCTCGGCGCGCGACAACAGACTCGGCGGCCGCGTGGTGACGCGGGTCACCATCAATCGCGATGGCGGGCTGATCGATGCCCGCATCGGCACGTCCAGCGGGGTTCCCGTCATCGACCAGGCCGAGCTCGAAGCCATCCGCAAGGCGGCACCCTTCCCGCCGGTGCCGCGCGACATGCCTGGCGATCCGGTGATCCTGGTCCTGCCCATGACCTACGGCCCGCCGGGGCGGCGGTAAGGTGACTGCCTCCCCGGCAAAGCTGGGGAGGTAGAACTAAGAGAAGTCGTTCGATAGCGCCTGGCGCACGGCCTGGGGCATCACTGCCATGTGGCCGTAGTTGGGATGGTCGAAACCCACCACGACGTCGCCGGCGCCGCCGCGGAACGCGGCGACCTGGCCCGCGGTGAAGGCGAAGCGGATGAACTGCACCGACGATGCCTTGCCGTCCTCGCGCGAGCGTTCCTGGTCGTCTTCGGGCACGCCGCGGATCACCTCGCCGCCGACGCGAATGAAGGCCTGGGTCTCTACGCCGCCCAGGGTCGCCAGCACACGCGCGCGACGCACCGGGTCGTCGATCTCGAACATCACCGTGGCGACCAGCTCGCTGCCTTGCGGGATCAGCGGATTGTAGGCCGCGAGCTCGTCGGGGATCTGCGCCGGGCCGCCCTTCTCGATGAAGAGCATCTCGTGCACCTGGTGCAGCATGGTCTCGTAGGATTCGAAGTAGAAGGTCGCGAACGGACCGACCTCCAGCCGGCGGTTCTTCTTGATCTCGGAAATCTGCCGCCGACGCTCGGCGCGGACCTTGACGTATTCGGTGAGCGGCAGGATGGCGGAAACTTCGATTGCACGCGGCGTCATGGCTTCACCGTCAGTCCATAGGCCTGCGCCATCAGCTCGATGGGATGATTGGCGCGCGAGGGCTTCAGCGTCTGCTCGCCCGCCGTCATCTCCATCACCTGCATCAGGTGATCGGCAGCCAGCGGGCACTCCGACGCGACGAAGCTGGTGTCGTTCTTGATCGCGGCCTGGGCGGCGGGCTTGCCGACCTTCACCGCAGTCTCGAAATTTTCGGTTCGCGCACCCCAGATGCCGCCATGGCCGCTGCAGCGCTCGATCACGGCGACGCGCGTCTTGGGCACCAGGCGCAGCATCTCGGCCGCCTTGGCGCCCATGTTCTGCGCCCGCGCATGGCAGGCCAGGTGGACGCTGACACCGCCTTCGATGGTCTCCAGGCCGGGCGCCAGGCCCTCCTTCTTGGCAATGTCGACGACGTATTCGGAGATGTCGAACGTCGCCCGCGACAGCCGGTCGACCGCGGAATCCTTGGGCATGATCAGCGGCCACTCGAACTTCAGCATCAGCGCGCAGCTCGGCGTCAGGGCGATCACGTCGTAGCCCTTGTCGACCCAGGGCAGCAGGGCATCCGTCACCTGGCGGGCGGCGGCGGCGACGCCCTCGAGATCGCCCAGTTCAAACTTGGGCATGCCGCAGCAATGCGGATGCACGACCTCGGTTGCCACGCCATTCCTGGCCAGCACCGCGCGCGCGGCAGCACCGATCCCGGTGTTGTTGAAGTTCACGTAGCAGGTGGCGTAGAGCACGGCCTTGCGCTTGCCGAAGGCGGGCGCGGCCTCGTTCACCTCCACGCCTTCGCGGGCGGCACGGATCACGAAGGTCTCATCGGCGTACTTCGGCAGGCGCGCGCCGTGATGGATGCCGGCCCATTTCTCCAGGGCCGGACGCGTGATCCTGTTGTGCTCGTCGGTCACGAAGTTGGCGATGCCGGCCGTGAAGGTGCCGAGCCGTCCCATGCGGTCGGTTTCGGCGAGCTGCGTCTCGACGAAGGCGGTGCCTTCCTTGCGCGCCTTCACGGCGCGATGGCGCAGCATCAGATGCGGGAAGTCGAGCGCCCATTCGTGCGGCGGCACGTACGGGCACTTGGTCATGAAGCACATGTCGCAGAGCGTGCAGGCCTGCTCGACCGAGGCATAATCCTCCTTCTTGACGCCGTCGAGCTCGCCGGTCGGGCCGTTGTCGATGAGGTCGAACAGGCGCGGGAAGGAATCGCAGAGATTGAAGCAGCGCCGACAGCCGTGGCAGATGTCGAAGACGCGCTCCATCTCCTTCTCGAGTGCCTTCTCGTCCCAGAACCAGGGATTTTGCCAGTCCAGGGCATGGCGGACGGGGGCTTCAAGGCTGCCTTCGCGCATATCGGTGCCGTTCTCGATAGATCAAATCGTGTAGCAGGACGAAAAAGGGGACCCGAAAAGGGCCCCCTTCTTATAGAGCCTGAAAAGGCTCAGGCCATCGTGTCGAGAGCCTTCTGGAAACGGCCGGCGTGGCTCTTTTCGGCCTTGGCCAGGGTCTCGAACCAGTCGGCGATCTCGGCAAAACCTTCCTCGCGCGCGGTGCGGGCCATCCCCGGATACATGTCGGTGTACTCGTGCGTCTCGCCGGCGATCGCGGCCTTGAGGTTGGCCGAGGTCGCGCCGATCGGCAGACCGGTCGCCGGATCGCCGCGCACTTCGAGGAACTCGAGATGGCCATGCGCATGGCCGGTCTCGCCTTCCGCCGTCGAGCGGAATACGGAGGCAACGTCGTTGTAGCCTTCGACGTCGGCCTTCTGGGCGAAGTAGAGATACCGGCGGTTCGCCTGGCTCTCGCCTGCGAATGCAGCCTTCAGATTGTCCTCGGTCTTGGATCCTTTGAGGTTGGCCATTTGTCTTCTCCTTGCATGATGCTGGGGGTCGGCGCGGAGGCCGATCTGGCAAGGCGATATTGTAAAGCCGCCGCCGCGGCGTCAAGTTGTTTAGAACAGTTCTAAGAACTGCAAGCGACTCGCAAGTAGCGGCCGCAGAGCGCCTTGGCGCCCGACTCGGGGTCCTAGCGCCGCACCCGCACGATGACGTCGACCCTCGACAGGCGCGTGCCCCTGGGCGGCGTCGGCAAGCCGGCGATGGTCACCTTGTCCGATGGGAAGTCGTGCAGCTCGCCATCGTTCTCGACGAAGAAATGATGATGATGGCCCGTATTGGTGTCGAAATAGGACCGGCCCGGCGCCACCACGACCTCGCGCAGCAGCCCGGCGTCGCGAAACTGGTTCAGCGCGTTGTAGACCGTGGCCAGCGAAACCGGCATGCGCGTCGCCCTGACCTCGGCATGCAGGCTTTCCGCCGTGACATGGCGGTGTTCTCCCTCGAACAGCAGGCGCGCCAACGCCACCCGCTGGCGGGTGGGGCGCAAACCGGCCTCGCGCAGGCGACCGGTGAAGTCGGGGCTGGTACCGGACATCGTTACGCCCATATGTAGGCAGCCAAAAGCGGCCTGAAAAGGGCCGTCTGACCCCGATTCGGCGGTTTGCGCTGGACGGCGGGCCTCCTTATTCTGGCCGCGATCCCGGTTTCGGGCGGCGTGGGACGGTGAGAGCGTGAGCGAAAAGAAGAGCAGCTACACTTTCGAGGATCTGATCGAATGCGCGCGGGGACGGCTGTTCGGGCCGGGCAATGCGCAATTGCCGTTGCCGCCAATGCTGATGCTCGATCGGATCGTGAAGATCGCCGAGACCGGCGGCCAGTTCGGCAAGGGCGAGATCGTGGCCGAGCTCGATATCAAGCCGGACCTCTGGTTCTTCGACTGCCATTTCAAGGGTGACCCGGTGATGCCGGGCTGCCTGCCGCTCGATGCCCTGTGGCAGTGCCTGGGCTTCTTCCTCGGCTGGATGAAGGCTCCGGGCCGCGGCCGGGCGCTGGGCGTGGGCGAGGTCAAGTTCACCGGCATGATCGTGCCGACCGTGAAGAAGCTCACGTTCCACGTCCACCTCAAGCGCGTGATGTTGCGCAAGCTGGTCCTGGGCATCGCCGACGGCTTCGTGCATGCCGATGGCAAGCCGGTCTATGAGGCGATGGGCCTCAAGGTCGGACTGTTCCAGGACGCCGCCGAAGTTCCGGCTGCAGCGAGCTGATCGCATGAAACGTGTCGTCGTCACCGGGCTGGGAGTCGTCTCCTCGATCGGCAACAACGCCGCCGAGGTCACGAGGTCATTGCGCGAGGGCAAGTCCGGCATCGAGTTCGTGCCGCAGTACAAGGAGCTGGGCTTCCGCAGCCAGGTCGCCGGCACCCTCAAGATGAACGTCGACGAGATGGTCGACCGCCGTCTGCGCCGTTTCATGGGCGACGGCGCGGCCTTCGCCTATCTCGCGATGAAAGAGGCGATCGAGGATGCAGGCCTCGGCGAGGCCGAGATCTCCAACGAGCGCACCGGCGTGGTCGCGGGCTCCGGCGGCCCGACCACCGGCGCCATCGTCCAGTCGGCCATCATCGCCAAGGAAAAGGGCCCCAAGCGGGTAGGCCCGTTCATGGTGCCGCGCGCCATGTCGAGCACCGTCTCGGCCAACCTCGCGACCGCCTACAAGATCAAGGGGCTGAGCTACTCGATCAGCTCGGCCTGCTCGACCTCGGCGCACTGCATCGGCAACGCCGTCGAATGCATCCAGCTCGGCAAGGCCGACCGTATGTTCGCGGGCGGCGGCGAGGAACTCGACTGGACACTGTCGGTGCTGTTCGATGCCATGGGCGCGATGTCCTCCAAGTACAACGACACGCCGGAGCGGGCGAGCCGCGCCTACGACAAGGACCGCGACGGCTTCGTGATCTCGGGCGGCGGCGGCATCCTGGTGCTCGAAGACCTCGAAGTGGCCCGCGCACGCGGCGCCAAGATCTATGCCGAGGTCGTGGGCTACGGCGCCACCTCCGATGGCGCCGACATGGTGGCGCCGTCCGGCGAGGGCGCCGTGCGCTGCATGAAGCTCGCCATCGACGGCTTCCCGGGTGCGGCGCGGCGCAATGCGCCGGTCGACTACATCAACACGCACGGGACCTCGACGCCGGTGGGCGACATCACCGAGCTGGACGCCATCCGCACCGCGTTCGGCAACAACAAGCTGCCGGCCGTCAGCTCGACCAAGTCGCTGACCGGCCATAGCCAGGGCGCCACGGGCGCGCACGAGGCAGTCTATTCGCTGCTAATGCTGAAGGAAGACTTCGTCGCGGCCTCGGCCAACATCGAGACTGTCGATCCCGGCGTGGGCGACTATCCGGTGGCGCGCCAGCGCATCGACAATGCCGGGCTGCATACCGTGATGTCGAACAGCTTCGGTTTCGGCGGCACCAACGCCTGCCTGCTGTTCTCGCGTTACGACCACTAAGAAGAAGAGGCATCATGCCCAACGACCGGACCCTCTCGGCCGCCCCCGATGCTTCCGGCGGCGGGACGGCAAGCCCGTCTTCGACCCATACGCCGTCCAGGGCAGTCGAGCTCCCCGAAGTACCCAAATTGATGGCCGGCAAGCGCGGCCTGGTGATGGGCGTGGCCAACGACCGCTCGATCGCCTGGGGCATCGCGACGGCGCTGCATGCGGCCGGCGCGGAGATGGCCTTCACCTACCAGGGCGCGGCGTTCGGCAAGCGCGTCCTGCCGATGGTCGCAAAGCTCGGCTCGAAGCTCGTCGAAGAGGCCGACGTCGAGAACGAGGAGAGCCTCGATCGGCTGTTCGCCCGCCTGCAGAAGGAATGGGGCCGGCTCGATTTCGTCGTCCACGCCATCGCCTTCTCCGACAAGGAGGAGCTGAAGGGGCGCTACGTCGACACGACCAAGGCCAACTTCCAGCGCAGTCTCACCATCTCCTGCTATTCCTTCACCGAGATCGCGCGCCGCGCGCTGCCACTTATGACCGAAGGCGGCAGCCTGATCACGCTGACCTACGAGGGCGCGACGCGCGTCATGCCGTCCTACAACGTCATGGGTGTGGCCAAGGCTGCGCTGGAGGCGAGCGTGCGCTATCTCGCGGCGGATCTCGGCCCGCAGGGCGTGCGTGTGAATGCGATCTCCGCCGGCCCGATGCGCACCCTGGCGGGCGCGGTGATCGGCAGCGCCCGCTACGTCTATCGCGTGTCGCGCGAGGCCTCGCCCCTGCGGCGCAATGTCGAGCTGACGGATGTCGGCGGCGCCGGTCTCTACCTGCTGTCCGACCTCAGCGCCGGCGTCACCGGCACCGTCCATTATGTCGATGCCGGATACCACGCCATCGGCATGCCGCCGTCGCAGTCCGGCGAAAACGGCAGCACGGAGTAGCCGGCCACGCGTCGCCGAGAGATCCTTGCCTTTACGGGCGCGGTAGTCTCCGTGGTCGAGCCTGTACGTGCGAAAACCGCGAGTGAACCGCACCGCTTCTTCGCAGCCGGAGCGCTCCGCATGAAAGAGGAAGCGGTGGCGCGCGGCGACCAGCCCTACGGCGCGGTGGTGGTCGTAGCCGGTGCCATCGCCGGCTACGGGCCGAGCCGGGTCAACAGCGACAACAATCCCGATGCCCATGCTGAACGCGTCGCCCTGTGGGCGGCGCAGAAGCACCTCGGCCACGAGACCCTCGACGGCGCCATCATCTACGCCACGTCACGACCCTGCAGCACGTGCCAGCGCGCGCTCGCAGCTGCCGGCGTCGAGCGCATGCTGGTCGGCCCGACGGCAGAGGACGCCGGCCGGCCAAGGCCGGGCTGACCCGTCATGCGGGTCCGCTGGTGGTGGCCGTTCGCCCTGCTCCTCGCCCTGTCGATGCCATCCATGACAGCCACCGCACAGACCATGCTCAAGGCCGCGGAGGGCGGCGACACGGCAGCCATCGAGCGCCTGATCGCTGCAGGAACGCCGGTCGATGCGGCCGACGCATCGGGACAGACGCCGCTGTTGCTGGCGGCCCAGAACGACCATCTCGCCGCCGCGATCCGGCTGATCGATGCCGGCGCCGACGTCAACGCCCAGGCGGCGAACCACGATACGCCTTGGCTGCTCGCCGGCGCGCTCGGCCGAACGGCGATGCTGCGCCGCATGCTGCCGAAGGGACCCAATTTCTCGATCCGCAACCGCTTCGGTGGCAATGCGCTCATCCCCGCCTGCGAGCGAGCGCACGTCGACACGGTCGCTTTCCTAGTGACCACGCCGATCGACGTGAACCACGTCAACAACCTCGGCTGGACGTGCCTGCTGGAGATCGTGGTCCTGGGCGATGGCGGGCCGAAGCATGTCGAAGTGACGAAGTTGGTGCTCGCTGCCGGTGCCTACCCCAACATCGCCGATCGCGACGGGGTCTCGCCTCTGCAGCACGCCCGCCAGCGCGGCCAGCGCGAGGTCGCGGCGTTGATCGAGGCCGCCGGCGGACGGTAGCCCGCCGGGCTTCGTCGACGCTACACTCGCCCCATGCGCTCGATCACTCCGCTTCTTGCCTGCAGCATCGTGTGCGGCGCGCTGCCGTCGATTGCCGCCGCCGAACCGCTCACACCGGTGCGCTTCCAACAGGTCCTCGCGACCGCCAAGGCATACGCGGCAGACCGCACGCTGATCTTCTACTGCATCCGCGACGAACCGGGGATGCTGCCCTTCAACTATCTCGTCGTCCACACCGAGACCGAGGCCGCACTCAACAAGCTCAAGGCGGCGGGCAGCGAGGCAAAGCAGAACGCCGAGCTGGTGGAGGCCGTCATGGCCAACGTTCGCTATCCCACGGCCGGCGCCAGCGACGCGGCGATGGACGCCGAATGCACGTCAAAGAACGTAAAGCAAAACTACTTCACGTTCTCCGGCCCGCTGATCACGCCGCTCGACAAGCGGCCACCGTTCGATACGCTGAAGTAACGCAGCTTCGATCAGATCATTGCCTGGATCTGGAGAACCGCTGCCAGGCGGCCGACGAGAACCGCGAATTTCATGAGCGCGAGACTACGCATTGCGGCACCATTGCGCCACCATGACTACGGACCCCCTCACCCTGCACGGCAGCTTCACCTCGAGCTCGACCTACAAGCCGATGCTCTTCCTGGCGCTCAGCGGCCTGCCGTTCTCGTTTCGCACCGTCAATCTCAAGAATGGTGTGCAGAAGGAGGCGGCCCACCTCGCGATCAACCGCTATGGCCAGGTCCCGGTGCTGCGCCACGGCGATCTCACGCTGGTGATGTCGAATGTGATCCTCGATTATCTCGCGCGGATCACCGGCCATTTCGAGCCCAGGACGGAGCAGCATCGCTGGCAGGCCCGCGAATGGCTTTCCTGGGAGAACGACGCCATCACCAATGTAGCGCGCGTCCGCCACTTCGCCCGCTTCCGTCCCGACGTATCGCAGACCGTCGTGAGCTTCTTCCGCCCGCTGGCCGAGGCAGCGCTCGATTTCGCCGACAAGTCGCTCGAGGGCCGCGAATGGCTGGTGGGCGATGCCTGCTCGATCGCCGATATCGGCTGCTGGGGCCGCATGGTATTCGCGGCCGAAGGCTGCCTGTCGCTCGACGCGCGACCCAATCTCGCCGCGTGGCGCGACCGGCTGATGGCGATGCCGGGCTTCGCGCTGCCCTACGATCTCATTCCGAAGAAGGACGCCGAGTTCGCAGGCGCCGCGCCGCGGTAGCGACGCGTCAGCCGATAACGATATCCATCGTCGTGGCCAGCGCGCCGGCCTCAATGCCGGGTGCGGGCTGAAGCTTCATCTCGACCAGCTCGCGCTGACGCGGATCGCGGATACCGCGGAACACGCCGTCGCGGGCGTTGCCGGAGTCGCCGGCAATGTAGAACTGGCTGGTGAGCATCTTGCCGGCCGAGGTCGCGACCTTGAAATGGATGTGCGGCGAGCGGCCGGCATAGGCGAGGGCTTCAGCGTGCGGAAGCTGTAGCGGCCGTCCGCCCCGACCGGCAGACGACCATAACCCTGGAATGCCGTATCGCGCCTGTCGCGCCCTGGCTGGCGCGGATGGTCGTAGATGCCCTGGGCGTCGCACTGCCAGATCTCGACGATAGCCCCTTCGACAGGCTTGCCGGTGAGGTCGAGCACGCGCCCTTCCAGATGCAGCACCGTACCCATGGCACGCGCCTGCTGGCCGCGCACCTGCACCAGGTCGTTGTCGATGTCGGCCGGAAACGCCGTCGGATAGAACGGCCCCTCGGTCTGCGGCGGCGTGGCGATCAGGCCGGCGGCACGAGCCGAACCAAAGGACAGCAGGCTGGCGCCCGCCCCGGCCAGCAACAGGCGGCGTGAGGGCGAAGTCTTCATGACCCCAATTCTACAAGCAAAAACGGCGGCCCGATGGCCGCCGTTCTGGTTACCGTGTGGTGCCTTACTCGCCGGCCGCCGGCGCGGCCTGCTCCTCGCGCGGCTTGTTGGAGATGTCCTCGCCGGTCTGCTGGTCGACCGCCTTCATGCTGAGACGGACCTTGCCGCGGTCGTCGACACCCAGGACCTTGACCTTCACCGGGTCGCCTTCCTTGATCACATCGGTGACCTTGGCGACGCGGCGCGGCGCCAGCTCGGAGATGTGGACCAGGCCGTCGCGGGCCCCCAGGAAGTTGACGAAGGCGCCGAACTCGACGGTCTTCACGACCTTGCCGTTGTAGATCACGCCCACTTCCGGCTCGGCGACGATGCCCTTGATCCAGTCGATCGCGGCCTGGCCCTGCTTGGCGTCGACCGCGGCGACCTTGATCGTGCCGTCGTCCTCGATGTCGATCTTGGTGCCGGTGGTCTCGGTGATCTCGCGGATCACCTTGCCGCCGGTGCCGATCACTTCGCGGATCTTGTCCTTGGGGATCGTGAACTGGGTGATGCGCGGCGCGTTCTGGCTGACCGAATCACGCGCGCCGCCCAAGCCCTTGGCCATCTCGCCCAGGATGTGGAGACGGCCCTCCTTTGCCTGACCCAGCGCCACCTTCATGATCTCCTCGGTGATCGAGGTGATCTTGATGTCCATCTGCAGGGCGGTGATGCCCTTCTCGGTGCCGGCGACCTTGAAGTCCATGTCGCCCAGGTGATCCTCGTCACCCAGGATGTCGGACAGGACTGCAAAACGCTCGCCTTCCTTGATCAGGCCCATGGCGATGCCCGCCACCGGACGGTCCATCGGCACGCCGGCATCCATCAGCGACAGCGAGCCGCCGCAGACCGAGGCCATCGAAGACGAGCCGTTGCTCTCGGTGATCTCCGACACGATACGGATCGTGTAGGGGAACTTGTCCTTGCCGGGCAGCAGTGGGCGCAGCGCGCGCCAGGCGAGCTTGCCGTGGCCGATCTCGCGGCGGCCGGGCGAGCCCATGCGGCGCACCTCGCCGACCGCGTACGGAGGCATGTTGTAGTGCATCATGAAGTTCTCGCGGTACTCGCCCTCGAGCGCATCGATGATCTGCTCGTCCTGACCGGTGCCCAGCGTAGCCACGACCAGCGCCTGGGTCTCGCCGCGGGTGAACAGCGAGGAGCCGTGGGCGCGCGGCAGCACGCCGACCTCGGCCACGATCGGACGCACCGTCTTGGTGTCGCGGCCGTCGATGCGCTTGCCGGTGTCGAGGATGGCACCGCGCACGACGTCGGCCTCGAGGTTGCCGAACTGCTCGCCGAACACGGCCAGAGCCGCTTCGTCGCCCTCGAACAGCGCCTTGGCTGCGGTCTTGACCTCGCCGACCTTGGCCTGACGGGCGAGCTTCTGGGTCTCGCCATAGGCCTCGGCCATCTTGGTGCGCATCTCCGCCTTCAGGCGGTCGGACACGGTCTTGGCAGCCTCCGGCGGCTCGCTGAGCGGCAGCGGCTCCTTGGCGGCATGCTCGGCCAGCTGGATGATCGCCTCGATCACCGGCTGGAAGGAGCGATGGCCTTCCATCACGCCCGTCAGCATGACGTCCTCGCTGAGCTCCTTGGCCTGCGATTCTACCATCAGCACGCCTTCCTGGGTGCCGGCGACGACGAGGTCGAGGTCGCTCTTCTCGGTCTGCTCGAGCGTCGGGTTGATGACGTACTTGCCGTCGAGGTAGCCGACGCGGGCGGCGCCGATCGGGCCCATGAACGGCACGCCGCTGATGGTGAGCGCCGCCGACGTGGCGACCATCGACACGATGTCGGGATCGTTCTCCATGTCGTGCGCCAGGGTCGTGATCACGACCAGCGTCTCATTCCTGTAGTTCTCGTGGAACAGCGGGCGGATCGGGCGGTCGATCAGGCGGGAGGTCAGCACCTCCTTTTCCGACGGCCGGCCTTCCCGCTTGAAGAAGCCGCCCGGGATCTTGCCGGCGGCGAACGCTTTCTCCTGGTAGTTCACGGTCAGCGGGAAGAAATCGAGGCCCGGCTTGGGCTTCTTCTCGAACACCACGGTGGCCAGGACGGTGGTGCCGCCGTAGGTCGCCAACACCGCCCCGTCGGCCTGGCGCGCGATCTTTCCGGTTTCCAGGATCAGCTTGCGGCCGGCCCAGTCCAGTTCCTTGCGGAACACTTGAAACATGTCACTCATTTCCATCATCCTTTCCTACACGGCGTTCGCCCCCGTCTGGCGACAGCCGCCCACCGATGCCCTTGCATCGGCAGGACCGGGCCGGGCCTTTGCTCTCGCCCCTGCCCTCCCGGTTACTTCGAAAGTCGCGTCAGCCGGCCGAACTGTTACGGGGACCGGACGACGCGACGCGAAAAGGCCCCGATCCATCCGCGGATGAAATCGGGGCCGTGAACTCAACGACGCAGACCCAGGCGCTCGATCAACGTGTCGTAGCGCTTGTTGTCCTTGGCCTTGAGATAGTCGAGCAGTCGGCGACGCTGGCCGACGAGCTTCAGCAGGCCGCGGCGCGAATGGTGATCCTTCGCGTGGCCCTTGAAGTGCTCGGTGAGATTGGAAATACGTTCGCTCAGGATCGCGACCTGGACCTCCGGCGAACCGGTGTCACCCTCGGCCTGGGCATACGACTTGATCAGCTCCGCCTTGCGGACGGCTGTGATCGACATCGGGACTCTCCATCGACTTAAAGGTTGAAGACGCGTACCGGCTTGAGAGCCACGCC
>JAEZIF010000228.1 GCA_023416135.1 Pseudomonadota bacterium | reverse complement strand
GCGTGCGCGGCGCTCCGGACGACCGAAAACCTGCTATCCTCCCTACCACAATGCTGCTCGAAACTCTCCTGCCGCTGGGCAAGGTCGATCCCGGCCTTCGCGCGCCCGAGGTGCCGCTCGATCTCTCGAGCATCGGCCACAATGCAAGGCTGCTCGAGGAGGTCGGCTACGACGGCATGGTGGTCGAGGAGACAAAGGACGATCCCTTCGTCATCATGGCGCTCGCTGCCCAGGCCACAGCCAGGCTGAAGCTCGCCACCTCGGTCGCCATTGCCTTTCCGCGCAGCCCGACAGTCACGGCCATGAGCGCCTGGACCCTGCAAAAGCTGTCAGGCGGACGCTTCACGCTGGGGCTCGGCACGCAGGTCAAGGCGCATATCGAGCGCCGCTTCGGCATGCCCGCATCGCCGGCCGGCCCATGGATCCGGGAGTATGTCGGCGCCGTGCGTGCCGTCTGGGACTGCTGGCAGAACGGCAGCAGGCTCGATGTGAAGGGACAGCACTACAACATCAACCTGATGGTGCCGCTGTTCGATCCCGGCCCGATCGAGCATCCGGACATTCCGATCCAGCTTGCCGCGGTCAATCCGGTGATGAGCCAGATCGTCGGCGAGGTCGCCGACGGCCTGCGCCCGCATCCAGTGTGCACGCCCTCCTACATTGCCGAGGTAATGCTGCCGGCCGTGCGCGCCGGCGCGACCAAGGCGGGCCGCTCGCTCGACCGGTTTCAGGTCTGCATGAAGCCGCTGGTCGCCACCGCGGCCAACGAGGAGGAGCTTGCAAGGAAGGTCGTGGATGTGCGTGCTCGCATCTCCTTCTATGCATCGACGCCGCAGTATCGCGCGGCCTTCGCCCATCATGGTCTCGGCGATCTCGCCGATGAGCTCAAGCTCCTGTCGCGGGCGCAGCGCTGGGAGGAGATGCCGCGGTTCATCACCGACGACGTCCTCCATACCTTCGTGACGATCGGCACCTACGACCAGATCGCGCGCAGGCTTCTCGATCGCTACTCGGGCGTGGTCACGCACTGCGAGTTCTCGATCCCGGTCAACGGCGAGGGCGACAAGGAACGCCTGCGGAACCTCGCGAAGACGATCCAGGGCCACAGCCTCGACAGGGCGCGCAAGGCCATCTCGGGCTAGGCTAGGCAGTGCGCCAAGCGCGTCCGCAGGTCCTCGGTATCGAGCTGTTGTCCGATCAGGACCAGGCGGTTGGAGCCTCTCGTGGAAGCGTCGTCTTCCAGGGTGAACCGCCCGCCGACGAGGTGGAAGACGTAGCGCTTGCCGGTCTCGGCCAACCACAGGAAGCCCTTGCCGCGAAACAGGCCGGGTGGCCGGTTGTCCAGAAAATCCTGGAAGCGGGCGACCGCGAACGGGCGGTCGCTTTCGAAGGACAGCGAGACGAAGCCGTCCTCGTCGAGGTGGGCATGATGATGGCCGTGGCCGCGCGACTCCGGCCGGTGCAGGTCGACATCGAGGATCAGCGGCAACGGCGCCGCGCTGCGCGTCGTACGCAGCAATCGCGCCTCGGCGTTCACCGCACGGATTTTCCCCTCGACGCTGTCGAGACGCTCCTCGCCAACCCGGTCGCATTTGTTGACCAGGATGGCGTCGGCATGGCGGAGCTGGCTGCGCACGGCATGGCCGTCGAACAGGTCGAGGCTGAACTGCTCGGCGTCCGCCACCGCGACGATGGCGTCGAGCCGCAGGGCGTCACGGAACTCCGGCCGCAGGAAGGTCTGCGCCACCGGCAAGGGATCGGCCACGCCGGTGGTCTCGACCAGGATATGATCGACCGGCTCGGGCCGGCGCAGCACGCGCACGATGCTGTCCAGAAGGTCGCTGTTGGTCGAACAGCAGATGCAGCCATTGCTGAGCTCGATCATGCCGCCTTCCGCCGCCACGATCAGGTCGTTGTCGATGCCGATCTCGCCCAGCTCATTCACCAGCACCGCGGCCTTCACGCCGGCCCGGTTCGACAGGATGTGGTTGACCAGCGTGGTCTTGCCGCTGCCCAAGAAGCCCGTCACCACCGTCACCGGCAGCTTGTCGGTGCGCCGCGGCGCCGTGAAGGTGGCGAGCGTCATGCGCCGGACGTCATGCGCCGGCAGGTGGCGCGGCGGCATCGAACCGGTAGCTGGTGCCGACGGCGGACTGGCTGACCCGTTCGCCATAGGCATCGGCCAGCGCATGCAGCGCGCGCCAGCCGGTGCAGTGGCCGGCGATGACATAGCGGATGTCGAAGGGCTTCAGCCCTTCCACCGTCTGCGGGATCAGATGCTCCATGACCCCGCCGAGATGCAGGCCGCCCATGACGGCGTGGATCGGGGTGTCGGGGAACAGCCGGTGCACCTCGGTGCAGACATTGACGATCCCGGCATGGCTGCAGGCGCTGAACACGACCAGGCCGAGGTCGCGCACGTTGGCGACCAGCATGCGCTCGTCCATCAGGTAGGGATCGGGCCGCCAGTCCTCTGAGTTGTCCTTGCGGCAGAGATGGTCTTCCCGGCCGGTCTCGAAGGAGCTGACGCGCGGGATCTCGCCGCTGTAGTAGAAGTGGCCGTCGAGCAACAGGCGGGCCTTGCCGTCGTTGACGACCTTGGCGCCGCGCTCCTCCATCTGGGCCGGCGTCGGTACCCGGGCCGCGGGGAAGATGGTACCGCTCTTCAGCAACACGCCGCGCTCGTTGAACATGCCGGGATTGACGTGCACCGTCACCGCGCCGCGGCCTCGCCGCTTGACGATGGCGTCGATCGCCGCCGGCAGGGCACCCATGTGGTCCCAATGGCCGTGGGTGATGGCGATTTCCTCGACCGTGCCGAGGTCGAGCCCGAGATTGCGGCAGTTGCGGATGAAGACCGCGCCCTCGGTGCCGGTGTCGAACAGCATGGTGTGTTCGCGCGTACCGATCTTCGAGCGCAGCCGCAGGCCGTAGCCCAGGTTGGCGGCCAGAAGGGTCTCGCCGGAAATCTCGGTGGCGCCGGCCAGCACCACGTTGGCGAACTCCGACACCGCGAAGGTCGTCTTGCTGACGTAGGTGTCGCTGACATTGTCGGTGAGGACGTCGACGGAGAGGGAATCGACGACGGCGAGGGCAGGGGGATGGTTCGTCTCGTCGGTCATGGGGTAAGCCACTCTACAGTTGGAACCGGGCGGATTATTGCCTGTCATCGAGCCTGGAGAGAACAGCAAAGACGAGGTCGTCCAGGGGAGCGGCGGAATCGAGCCGAAGCAGGGGAACTTTCAGCGTCGCCAGCCACTTCTCATGGACGGCGAGACTGCGCTGCTCCGGCCCCGCGACATCGTAGGCCGCAGCCCATTTCAGAAATTCGACATGGGCGGCCGCCATGTCGCCATCCGCTTCGATACGCGCGCCATAGTGGACTGCCTGGCGCCGGCGCAGCCGTGCCATCCGCACCACCGGATCCAATCGCAGGAAGACGACGATATCGTAGAACGGCTCGAGCGCCGTCGCCCATTCCGGCGCCGATCCCGAGAACACCCATTCACCCGATACGGGAAGCAGGCGGTGCAGCATGGCCTGCCGGTCATCCCTCGGCCGTTTCGTCGTGAACGGCGGATCGGTCGGCAGCCAGAACAGGCTGTCCGCATCGACATGGGGATGCCCGAGACGGGCGGCGAGCGCTGCCCCCAGCGTGGTCGTGCCCGAGCCCGAGGCACCGAGAATATGGACCCGGGCCATCTC
>JAEZIF010000222.1 GCA_023416135.1 Pseudomonadota bacterium | reverse complement strand
TCGGGACACTCTTCGATCGCCACTTCCGTGCCGTTGTCGCCTACTACCCCTATTGCACCAATGCGCTCGCCCTTTCCGCGCCGACGGTGATCCTGATCGGCGCCCGCGACGACTGGACGCCGGCTGAAGCCTGTAGGCGCGACATGGCCCGCCGCAGCGGCGAAGGCGCTCCCGTGAAGCTCGTGGTCTATCCAGATGCCTACCACGGCTTCAACTTCCAGCGCGCCAGGCCGATCGAGTTCCTCGGCCATCACATCGAGCATGACGAGGCCGCCACCGCCGCCGCCTGGGCTGAGACGATGGCGGCCCTGCGCGACGCCTTCGGACGCTAGAGCGTTCTCCGTTCGGCTGATTCCAGCCGAACGGAATGTGCCCTGGTGGCCCGTACAGAGATTTTGACAGGCCTCAGCCGGGCGATGCGGGGATTTGCAGAGCCGGCCACCCGATGAGGGTCACGATGCAGTGGCGAAGAACGCGATTCGGGTAGCGAAACTAACGTAACTGTCCGAATCGCCGGTGGACTGCACCCCTTTGGTGAGACAGCAAAACTGCGGAATACGCGAGCGTCGTCGGCAGCAGTGCATGTACCGGCCGATCGCCAGTCAACCGCTACTCCGTCGAATACTGTCAGGACTCGACCTTCACGTCGGCGGTCTTGATGACCCTCTCCCACTTGTCGATCTCGTCCTGCAGGAACTTGGCGGTGTCGGCCGTCGTCGCACCCACCGGTACCAGCGCCTGCTCCGCCATGCGTTTCCGCAGTCCGCCGTCCTGCACCGCCTTGGCGACCTCGCTCTGAAGCCTGGCAATGATTTCCGCCGGCGTGCCGGCCGGGGCCAGGAACATCACCCAGCTCGAGGATTCGATCAGCGGGCCACCCGATTCCACGATGGTCGGCACGTCCTCCGCGCCGGGGACGCGCTCCTTAGACAGCATGCACAGCGCCCTGATCTTGCCGGCGCGCACCTGGGACATCACGCCGATCGGAACGTCGAGGAGCAGCTGGATGTTGCCCGAGACGAGATCGGCGAGGGCCGGCCCCGTGCCCTTGTAGGGAACGTGCACCATGTCGATGCCGCAGACCTGCTTGATCAGTTCGCTGGTGAGATGTGCAGCCGCGCCGACGCCGGACGATCCGAACGAGATCTTGCCCGGGTTCTGTTTGGCGTAGGCGATGAACTCGGCCATGTTCTTGACCGGCAGCGAATTCGATACCGACACCATGATCGGCGCAACGGCGACCAGAGAGATCGGTGCGAAGCCCTTCACCAGATCGAACTTCAGCTTGCCGGCATAGAGCGTCTTGTTGGCGGCATGGGCCGCGATCACCGTCAGGAAGGTGTAGCCGTCGGGTGCCGCGTTCGCGACCATCTCCGCGCCGATCAGCGAATTGGCGCCGGGCTTGTTGTCGACCACGAAGGTCTGGCCGACGTTCATCTTCTCGAGCGTCAGGCGCGTCACCACGTCGGTAAGGCCGCCCGCGGTATAGGGCACCACCCATTTGATCGGCTTGTTCGGCCAGGCCTGCGCCCGCAGCGCCCCCGGAAAAAAGGACGCGGCCGCGCTCGCCGCCAGCACGCCGCGACGATTCAACTTGCTCATTGTTCGTTCCTCCCGTTGTCGCTTAATCGAGATCGAGCCCGTTCATGCCGGCGTTCTTGCGCGCCTTCTTCGCGAGTTCGCCCAGAACCTTGCCGGCCTGGTGCGGGTCCATGATCTGCTCGACCTCGGGACCCTTGTGCCAGCCCTCGGCCACGGCAAAGATACCGTTGCCTGCCTGGAAGACGCGGCCGGTCACCTCGCGGCTGTCCTCGCTTACCAGCCAGGTCGCCACGGGAGCAATCCACCTGGGATCGCGCCGCTTCTTGTCCTCTTCGGTGTACTCGCGCAGATCCTCGGTCATGCGAGTGAAGGCCGAGGGTGAGATCGAGTTCACGGTGATGCCGTAGCGGCCGAGCTCACGCGCGGCGATGATGGTGAACGAGGCGATGCCGGCCTTGGCGGCGCCGTAGTTGGTCTGGCCGATGTTGCCGTAGATGCCCGACACCGAAGTCGTGGTGATGATCCGCGCATCGACCGGGCCGCCCTTGATCTTGGCTTGGTCGCGCCAGTAGGCGGCGGCATGCCGCGCCGGGGCGAAGGTCCCCTTGAGATGCACCTTGATGACGGCATCCCATTCGTCCTCGGTCATGTTGACCAGCATGCGGTCACGCAGGATGCCGGCATTCAGGACGATTGCATCGAGCTTGCGGAAGGCCGAGACGGCCTGGTCGATCATGCGCTTGGCGCCGTTCCAGTCGGAGACGTCATCGCCGTTGGCCACCGCCTCGCCGCCCTTGGCCTTGATCTCGTTCACGACCTGCTGGGCGGGGCCGACATCGTTGCCCTTGCCGGCGCGATCGCCGCCCAGGTCGTTGACCACGACCTTGGCGCCATGCTCGGCCAGCATCAGACAGTGCTCCCGGCCGACGCCGCGCGCCCCACCCGTCACGATCGCCACGCGGCCTTCGCACAATCTCGCCATCGCTCCCTCCCGTTTCTGGCGTGTCTGGAGGCGATGTCCTGCGCTAGTCTGGCGCCTCACGCAAGGAGGATCGCCATGGATACGCTGCCGCTCGTAGCCCCCGAACAGGTCGGACTTTCCGCAGCGCGGCTCGATCGTGTCCGCAAGTGGATGAACGGCTGGGTCGATAGCGGCCGCCTGGCGGGCATGGTGACAGTCGTGATGCGCCGCGGCGAGCTCGCCTTCGCGGAGACCGCCGGCAGGGCCGACGTCGAGCGCAACAAGTCGATGCGGCCGGACACGATCTTCCGCATCTACTCCATGACCAAGCCGCTCACCTCGACGGCGATCATGATGCTCTACGAAGAGGGCCGCTTTCAGCTCGACGACCCGATTTCGAAGTTCATCCCGGCCTTTGCCAGTCCGCGGGTCTATGCCGGCGGTAGCCGCGGCAAGATCGAGAGCGTGCCGGGCGAGCGCGAGATCACCTTCCGCGACCTGCTGACCCACACGTCGGGCCTGACCTACGGCTTCATGGAGAGCAATTCGGTCGACGCCCTCTATCGCTCCAAGACCAATGGCGTCGACTTCCAGACCGGCACGACCAGCCTGAAGGACCTGGTCGAGCGGCTGGCGACCTTCCCGCTGATCGCCCAGCCGGGCAAGGCGTGGAACTACAGCGTCGCCACCGACGTGCTGGGCTACCTGGTCGAGGTCATCTCGGGCCAGCCCTTCCAGACCTATCTCAAGGAGAGGGTGCTGGTGCCGCTCGGCATGATCGACACCGACTTCCACGTGCCGGCCGACAAGCACGATCGCTTCGCTGCCAACTACCAGGCCGGAGCGGGCGGCAAGCTCGAGCTGATCGACGACCCCGGCAAGAGCCGCTACCTCGCGCCGCGTACCGTGAACTCCGGCGGCGGCGGCCTGGTCTCGACGGCCTCTGCGCTTCTGCCGGTTCATGCTGAACAAGGGCGAACTCGACGGCACGCGCCTGCTCGGCCGCAAAACGGTCGAGCTGATGACCATGAACCACCTGAACGGCGACATGGCCGACATGGGCACGCCGCGCTTCTCGGAGTCGACCTACTACGGCATCGGCTTCGGGCTCGGCTTCTCGGTCATGATCGACCCGGCCAAGGCGCACATCGTCGGCACGGCCGGCGAGTATGCCTGGGGTGGTGCGGCCTCGACCGCCTTCTGGTGCGATCCCGCCGAGGACATGGCCGTGGTGCTGCTGACCCAGCTCATGCCCTCCTCGACCTACCCCATCCGCCGTGAGCTGCGCGTGCTCACCTACCAGGCGATTGTCGACTGATGAGAAGCTGCTCATGAGAAACTCGGGCCCCATCAAGGTCACCAAGCTCCACCCGCTGTTCGGGGCGGAGGTCGCCGGCATCGACATCACGCGGCCCCTGTCGGCGCGTGAGTTCGGACCGATCCGCGCCGCGTTCGAGGAACACTCTGTGCTCCTCTTCCGCGACCAGCCGATGGATGACGAGAAGCAGGTCCAGTTCAGTGAGCTGTTCGGCCCGCTGGAGACGACCGGCAGCTCCAATCCCGCCGCCGGCACCAAGTTCCAGCGCCAGTCGAACCTCGACATCATGACGGGTGAACCGATCCCGCCCGACGACATGCGCATGATCTACCAGAAGGCCAACTACTTCTGGCACTCCGACTCCTCGTTCAAGCGCGTCCCCTCGCTGTGCTCGATCCTGACGGCGCGCGTCTGCCCACCCGAGGGCGGCAACACCGAGTTCCTGTCGATGCGCGCAGCCTGGAACGCCCTGCCGCCGGCGCTGCAGGCGACCATCCATCCGTTGATCGCCGAGCACTCGCTGCAGTATTCGCGCGACCGCGTCCAGAAGGGCATCCTGAGCGCCAAGGCGATCGCCGAGCTGCCTCCCGTCAAGCAGCGGCTGTTCCAGGACAACCCGGTCAACGGCCGGCGTGCCCTCTATATCGGCGCCCATGCCGGCTTCATCGTCGGCTGGCCGCGGGCGACCGGCGAGGCCCTGCTCTACGAGCTCACGCAGCGTGCAGATCAGCCCGAGTTCCGGCTGTCGCATGCCTGGCGCGAGGGCGACGTGATCGTGTGGGACAACCGTGCGGTATTGCACCGCGCTACATACTACGACACGGTAAAGTACAAGCGCTTCATGCAGCGCACCACCATCGGCGGCGATCTGCCGACGGTGGCGCAATAAGAGATGGCTGAACCGGCTCCGGCATCATCACCGCATCCCGACGGAATGCCCCCTGGTTGGCCGCGCCGGCTGGCGGTGGCGACCATCACCATCGGGCTGATGATGTCGGTGCTCAGCAACTCGATGACCAACCTGGCGCTGCCTTACATCGCCCAGGATCTCAACATCACCGCCGAAAGCTCGATCTGGATCGTCAACGCCACCCAGATCGCTCTCATGATCTCCCTGCTGCCCGTGGCGGCGCTGGCCGACATCGTGGGCTACCGGCATGTCTACCGCTTCGGCCTGGTCCTGTTCTCGCTGGCCTCGATTGGCTGCGCGCTCGCGCCGTCGCTGTCGTGGCTGCTGCTGGGCCGTACGTTGCAGGGACTGGGGGGTGCCGCGATCATGTCGGTCCAGCCGGCTCTGGTGCGCGCCATCTATCCACGCGCCCAACTTGGCCGCGGCCTGGGCTTCAACACGACGGTCGTCGCGACGTCGCTGGCCGCCGGCCCCTCGATCGGCGCAGCCGTGCTGTCGATCGCGCCCTGGCCGTACCTGTTCGCCGTCTACGCGCCGCTGGGTCTGATCTCCTTTGTGCTGGCCGAGCGGTACTTGCCGCGCACGACCCACACCCATCGTCCTTTCGACTGGACCTCGGCCGCCATGTCGGGCGCCACCTTTGGCCTGTTGATCTTCGGTATCGATGGCCTGGCCCACGGGCATCATCGTCTCGTCGTCGCGTCGGAGCTCGTCGTCGCGGCCGTGCTGGGCACGCTGTTCATCCTGCGCCAGAAGACGCTGGCCGACCCGATGATGCCGATCGATGTCTTCAGGCGTCCCATCTTCTCGCTGTCGATCACCGCAGCGGCCTGTACTTTCACGGCCCAGGGCCTGGCGTTCGTCAGTCTGCCGTTCTTCTTTCATACCGTGCTGGGCCGCGACGCCACCAGCACCGGCATCCTGCTGACGGCCTGGCCATTGGCGCTGGCCAGCATCGCCCCCATCGCCGGTCGCCTGGCCGACCGCCATCACGCCGGCCTCCTGGGCGCCATCGGCCTCACCAGCATGACCGCCGGCCTCGTCCTGACGGCGCTGCTGCCGGGGGAACCCTCGAACGCCGACATCATGTGGCGACTGGTATTGTGCGGCGCCGGCTTCGGCGTCTTCGCTTCGCCCAACAATCGGCTGATGATGAACGCGGTGCCGCGCGAGCGCAGCGGCAGCGCCGGCGGCATCATCGCCACGGCGCGTACATTCGGCCAGACCCTGGGCGCCGCGCTGGTCGCGGTCGTGTTCGGCCTGTTCGACTTCTCCAGCGGCGGCGCGCCCGATGCCGCGCGCGCCGCGATCTGGTTGGGCGCCGCCTTCGCCGCGGCAGCGCTGGTCATCGGCAGCCTGCGGCTGAGGCATTAGGGCCGCTGTCGTGCCACGCAGGCTCGTCGCCGCGGCCGCCATCCTCGCCCTGGTCGGCGGCTACTTCCTCGGCCTGTGGTCGGAAGTCGGCGGATGGCTCAGCGGCCTGTGGTACTTCCTCGCCGGCTCGACGCTCGTGCCGAACTGGCTGCTGGGCGTCCTTGCGATCTGCGCCATCGTCGTTGCCGGATTGCTGGGCGCCGGCTTGCGGCCCACACGCAATACTCGGCGCCCGTCGCCGATCAGCACGCAGGAAAGCTTCTTCAATATCCGCTGGCGCTGGACATACGACGCATCAGGCGGCGTGCAGGATCTGACACCCTTCTGCCTGCGCTGCGGAAACAGTCTCGTGTCAAACACGTGGGCAGCATTCGACCCGCCGACCGATACGAATGCCGCTGCGATCGCTGCGGTGCCGTCGCCTGCGAGATCGACTGCTCGGTCGAGGAATTCGAGAGCCGCGTCCTGCAAAAGATCCATGAGCGGATTGGCGGCTAAGCAGCGCGATGCATCTCGCGAAACAGTGACGGCGCCATGCCGAAGCGGCGTTCGAAGGCGTGGCCGAGCCGCGCCGGCGAGCTCAGCCCGACCTTGCCCGCGATCGTCTTTATGGGAAGGCCTCGCGTCAGCAGCGTGCGCGCCGCGTCGAGCCGCAAGCCCTCGACGAAATGCGCCGGCGTCTTGCCTGTCTCCTCGGTGAACTTGCGATAGAAGCTGCGCTCGGTCAGCCCGGCGCGAGCCGCGAGGGGCGGCACGTCGAGTGGCTGGTCGAGATTCTCCTGCATCCAGTCGATCAGCGTGGCGAACGGCGCCTCGGCCACTGTCTGCGCCTGCAGGAGCGGGCTGAATTGCGACTGATAGCCCGGCCGGCGGGCGTAGAGCACAAAGTGGCGCGCGATCAGGTTCGCGGCGGCCGCGCCGAGATCGGCCTCGACCAGAGCCAGCGACATGTCGATACCCGTCGTGACACCGGCTGAAGTCCAGATCTTGCCGTCTATGACGTAGAGCGAATCGGCGTCGACCTCCAGCGCGGGAAACGTCCGGGCCAGGCGCTCGCAGCTTGCCCAGTGTGTCGCCACGCGCTTTCCGTCCAGAAGCCCGGCCGCCGCCAAAACGAATGCACCAGTGCACACGGAGCCGAAGCGTCTCGCCTTCGGAGCCACCGAGCACAACCAGCGCCGCAGATCGTCGCGCGCCATCACGGCCTTCAAGCCGCGCGAACCGCCGGCAACCAGCAACGTATCGGGCTGGCCGCCGACCTTGCGGCTCTGAATCGCCACGCCGCAGTCGGACGTCACCGGGCCGCCATCGGGCGACACGATGGCGAGGTCATAGGACAGCTGTCCTCGCCCTTCGTTGGCGGCGCCGAACACGGCGGCCGGGCCGGTGACATCGAGGAGCTGGCAGCCTTCATAAGCCAGGATGAAGATGCGGTGTTTGGCCATTGGCAGAAAATACACTTCTTTTGTCATTTCTGCCAATGAGATCCACCCCTAGACTCCCGGCAATCACGGAGGTCCCCATGGCTGAGCCCATTCAGATCGGCATCCTGCTCTATCCCAACTTCACCCAACTCGATGCCACGGGCCCCGCCCAGGTCCTGTCGCGCGTACCGGGCGCCAAGATGCACATGATCTGGAAGACGCGCGATCCTGTGCCCACCGACGCGGGCTTTTCGATCGTGCCGACAACGACTTTCGCCGACTGCCCGCAGCTCGACGTGATCTGTGTGCCGGGCGGCGGCGGCCAGGTCGCGGTAATGGGCGATGCCGAGGCCCTCGACTTCCTGCGCAAGCAGGCGGCGAAGGCGCGTTATGTCACCTCGGTCTGCACCGGATCGCTGATCCTGGGGGCCGCTGGCCTGCTCAAGGGCTACAAGTCAGCCTGCCACTGGGCCTGGCGTGACATGCTCAAGGATTTCGGCGCCACCCCCGTCGCCGCACGCGTGGTGCGCGACCGCAATCGCATCTCGGGTGGCGGGGTGACCGCCGGCATCGATTTCGGTCTTACCGTCGCCGCCGAGTTGGCCGGCGAAGAAGTCGCCAAGTCGATCCAGCTCGTGCTGGAGTACGACCCTCAGCCGCCGTTCGATGCAGGCTCACCGGAGAAGGCCGGTGCCGAGAGGGTGAAGCGCATCCAGGAGCGCTTGGCGCCCCTGCTCGAGAGCCGCCGCAAGGCCAATGCCGAGGCGGCGTCGCGACTCGACTGACGAGCCGCTTCATAGCAGCGCCATGGTAAACAGATAGCCGACAGAGCCGGGCGACGGTGCGCACGGTGTTCCACATCGTCCATTCGCTGAGGTAGCGCGTCCACAAGGTGGCGGCGTCCGCCGTGCCCTCCTGAAGTGCCGCGAGTGCGTTGTTCAGTGGCACGTTGCGCAGCATCGTCACGCTGATGCAGCCGGCGAGGTAGATCACGCTTGCCAGCCGGACAAGCGTGCCGCCACTTGCCGTCCACTGCAAGGCCACACCGGCTGACGTCTCCAGGCAGAGCGCTGCCGTGCCAAAGAAGACCAGAAAGAAGGTCGGATTGATCACCGTGACATTGATCGCGTTCATCACGGCAATACGATGATCCGACGGCAGGCGGCCCAGGGCCGCCATCACGAAGGAAGAAGAGGCGAAGAAGATCCCCGTGACGAGACCGCAGCCAATGGCAGCGGCAAAGACCGCATGCTGACCTTGCAGCTGTGTGCGCACTGGAGCAGGACGGCATCGTGGCGCGCGCGGTGTACAACAGAGTTCCGCCGCACGTCGAACATTCACTCACGCGAAAAGGATTGAGCCTGGGCCCGATCCTCGACGCCATGGCAGCCTGGGGCGAGCTCAACCGACCGCGCCGCCGCCGCCGGGCCCGAACCAAAATCCGCCCACCTGGAACCAGGCTGTGCCAACCGTCAAAAAAGGCTTCGTTACGCGTCAGGCCGCGTCGCAACGTTCGACCGGTGTTCCACGCCCAGCGCAACGGCAGGCCGATCGGAGTCGCGCGCAAGCGCTGCCAAGCCGGCGACTCCGCCACCTTGTCCTTCAGCCCCGGCCGCAGGAATTGAAGAAAAGCGACCGGTTGGCCCAGGAAATCCATGGTCGTGGTCGTTGATGCTACCGAGACGACAGCCTCGAAATAGGCGTCGCGGTGTGACGGCCGGCAGAAATAGGTCTTGTTGGCGCCAATCGCGAAGGGAACGAGGTTGCGCCGGAGCTCGAAGTAGTGGCGTACGCCGTCGCTGACACCAAGCCATTGCTCGTTGAACACATCGTCGACGACGATGATACCGCCCTCGGCGAGCGCCGCTTCGGCCGTGGCGAGGTCGTGGGCGGAGATCTCGGCAGTGTGGCCGCCATCGACGCTGACAAAGCGCAGCGGCCCGTCCGCCAGTTGCGTCAGGATCGCGCCGGAAAGGTCCATCGAGTTGCCCTGATGCAGCACCAGTCGCGCGCTGTCGGCATGTCGCTCGAGGTTGCGGCGGAACTTCGCGAGGTCGCCGCTGCCCGAATTGTCGATATTCAAGTGCTGGTACTCGAACAGGTCGATCGCGACCGCCTTCTCCGACGACTTCCCGAGCAGATAGAGCCAGGATGAAAAGCTTGCCGTGATGGACACCGATCTCGGCGACACCGCCGGCGACGCCAAGCGACCGCTGGCGCTCGGTCAAGGCGACGACGACTCATGCCGCTTCACTGCGCAGCCAACCATCGACATAGAACCTGCCGCGACGAATGTAATTTTCGGTTTGCGAATTCATGTTAGGCGCGGCCGGCTGTCGCGCTCTCGATGGTGATGGCTTTGCCGGCAGCGGTGTCGAACTTGAGCCGTTGCACATGGTCGAGATCGCGGCCGGTGACACGTACGAAACGGCTGCCCTCAGGATAGTCGATCGCGTGGATTGCACCGATGTCGTAGACGCCCGCATGACCCGGTTCCAACCGGTAGCTTTTGACTTTCTCGAGGGTGGCCTCGCCTTCGCCATGGCCGCCGTCGAGCCGCGTGTACTCGCTCATGTCGGTGTACTTGACCGCCTGACCGTACACTGCCCACGAGCTTCCATGATCGTGCGGCGGGCTTTTGTGCGGCTTGGGATTGCAGTGCGCCAGGATGACAAAGCCGAGATCCGTGTCTTCGTAGAGCTTGCGTGTGCCGATCGGCGCCGACGGGCCCACCGCCTCGTCGACGAACGACTTGTTGGCCAGAAGCTTCTCCAGGAGCACGCGCACCTTTTCGCGGCCGGCCGGCCCTTCATTGTCCTTGAGCGCCGACTTGGCGTCCTCGATGAAAGCGTCGAGCGTGTAGGTCATTTGGCACTCCATCCGTGCGGGCCGAAAGCATCGGCCTGCCGGCGGCTGACTGTCAACGGCCGCCCAGGATGCGCCGAGCGATGACCATGCGGTGGACCTCCGAGGGCCCTTCGTAGACACGCATGGTGCGCACCTTCTGCGCCAGCCACGACAGCGGCAGTTCCTGGGTGACGCCCATGGCGCCGAACGCCTGCTGCGCGTGGTCGATGATCTCGGTCGCCATCTCGGTGGCGAAGACCTTGATCATCGAAGCCTCCATGCGCACGTCGCGGCCCTCGTCCTGCTTGACGGCGGCGTCCATCACCATCAGGCGGCAGGCATGCAGCTTGGTCGCCGCATCGGCCACCCACCACTGGATGGCCTGGCGGTCGGCGAGCTTCTGGCCGAAAGTCACGCGCTGGTTGGCATGCTCGACCAGCATGTCGAGCGCGCGCTGCGCCATGCCGATGCACCACGCGCCCATCTGCAGGCGGCGCACGGTGAGACGAAGCTGCATGGGCGCGAAGCCCTGGCCGATGCGGCCCAGCACCTGGGTGTCGGGCACGCGGCAGTCCTCGAACACCACCTCGTAGGTGCGCTGGCCCGCCAGCATGGGGATGGCCCGCGCCACGACCAGGCCGGGCGTGCCCTTGTCGACCAGGAAGGCGGTGATGCCGCCGCGCGAGCCCTTCTCGGGATCGGTCACTGCCATGGCGATGGTGAAGTCGGCCTTGGCGATGCGACTGATCCAGATCTTGCGGCCGTTGATCACCCAGTCGTTGCCTTCCTTGACCGCGCGCGTCTTCATGCCGGCCGGATCGCCTCCAGCCCCCGGCTCGGAGATGGCGATGGCCGACGTCGTCTCTCCGGCGGCATAGGGCTCGAGATATTTCTTGCGCTGCTCCGGATTGGCCGTCGCCAGCAGCATGTGCAGGTTGGGCGAGTCGGGCGGGAAGGTGAACGGCACGGCGGCGTATCCCAGCTCTTCGTTGACGCCGACCAGCGCGGTCCACGGCAGGTTGGCGCCGCCCACCTCCTCCGGCACGTCGAGCGCCCACAGGCCGAGATCCTTGCATTGCTTGAAGAGCTTCTTGTTCTCCTCGTCCGACAGCGCGGCCGGTTGACCGGCCGCGAAGCGGTCGAGGATGTTCTTCTCCAGAGGCATCAGCTCGTTGCGCACGAACTTCTTCACCAGATCGCGCAGCATCCGATGTTCTTCACTGACTTGGTACATGCCGTTCTCCTATGCCTTTCCGATGCCCTTGTTCACGAATTCCAGCGTATAGGTACAACCGACGTCGAGACCGGGCGGCAGAACGCCGACAGCGACCATCGAGTCATAGAACTCCTTCCAGCGCTGGCCTGTCATGGCGCCGATACCGCCCTGAAGAGCGTCACCCGACATCACGATACCCCGTTCGTTCAACACCTTGATGGCGTAGGAGATGCGGTCGTCGGTCTGCTCTGGGTTCTCTTTCTTGATAAGCGCATTGGCTGCGGCGGTCTGCGGGCCGCCCTTGAGATATTGCGCCCAGCCTTCGAGCGTGGCGTCGACAAAGCGCTGCACGAGATCCTTCTTCTCCTTTGCCATCCTGCGCGAGATCGCAATCGTGTTCTGGTAGGGGGAATAGCCCGCATCGGCAATCAGCATCACCGACGGCGGCCGGCCGAGCGCCTGGGTGATCGGATAAGGCTCGGACGAGAGGAAGCCCTGCTGGATCAGGCTCTTGTCGGCAAGAAAAGGCGCCAGGCTGTAGTTGTAAGGCCGGAGCTGGTTGTCGGAGAGCCCATACTTCCGACGCAGGTAGGGCCAATAGGTCACGCGCCCACCGGCGCCGATCATGATTTGCCGGCCCTTGAGCCTTTCGAAAGAATCGAAACCGGTGTCGGGATGACCGATCAGGACCTGAGGATCCTTCTGGAAGATCGAGGCAATGGTGAAGAATGGCGCGTCCTCGCGGACGAAGGTGAATGCCTCGAAACTGCCCGACATGATCATGTCGACCCGGCCGGCCATCAGCAGCTGGCTGATGGCGAGGCTGGGCCCGCCCTGGCGCACGTCGCATTCGATGCCGGCCTTGCGATAGAGACCCGTGGTGATCGCCTGGTAGTAGCCGCCATGCTCTGCCTGGGCGCGCCAGTCGGTCTGGATGCTGACCTTGTCGAGCGTCTGGGCGTGCGGCCGGCGGCCAGTCGGCATCAGCAAGGGACCGCTCGCCGCGATGCCGCACGCCAGACGAAGGGCGCGGCGGCGGTGCAGACGATAAGAGGCGCTGGTCATCAAATCTCTCCCCGACGATCTAGCAGCAAGGCGACGTGCTCGCGCAAGCTGATGGTCGACCAAGCCAAGGCGGCGACCGACGGCACCCAGTCGTCCCACGAGGGCCGCGCCTCTGCCGGCAGGCGCCAGTCCGTCGGAAAGGCACCGACGTTGAGGTTGCCCTGCCGCGCGATTTTCAGCGCCCGCGGCATGTGAAAGGCCGACGTGACCAGCGCCACGCGCGCCTCCCCTACCATTTCGCGCACGTTGCGGATGTTCTCGCGCGTGTTCATTGATTTGCCCTCGGAGACGATTGCATCTGATGGCACGCCGAGGTCGACGAGGAAGCGGCGCATGGCCTCGGCCTCGGTCGTCGCCGGGTCGCCGTTCCTGGCGAGCAGCGAACCGCCGCTCACGATGATGCGGCGCGCGATGCCGCGATGATAGAGCCGTGCGGCATACCAGACGCGATCGGCGGCGTCGGCGAGGTCCGGATCGACCAGCGAAGGCGGCGCTGCCGGCGTAACGCCGCCGCCCAGCACGACGATCGCGTCGTAACAGCAGGCGGGTGCCTCGGCGGCTGCCGCGCGCGCTCTGGCCTGCAGCGGCTCGAGCAGCGCGTCGGCTACCGGAGGGAACGCCATCACCACAGTCTCAGCGATGGCCAGCGCGCAGACCACCACGCCCAGTCGACCGAGACCCACCAGCACCAGGAACCAACCCGACAACAATCCGACAGCCATCGATGCCGGTGGCATGGCGAACTGGGTCAGGAATTTCAGGATGGTGAACGTTTCCATGCCGGTCGAGACGCCCGGCTATACAAGGCTCGCTTGCGCCCCGCAAAGAGTTCCGTACGGCACGCAACGTATCCCATGGATGTCGCACTGCGGTCGCGTATCAGTGCATTGTCCCGCTGGCGGCCTTCTTTGTAACGCACTCCTCCTTCGTTTCGTCCTTCAGGAAGAGGAACGGCTTCTTGACGCCCCGAGGCTGTAACGATGCTGGCAAAATTCGACCCGATTCGCGAACGACGAGCGTGGTTGGGCCATGGCTTCAAGGCCGAGACCGAGTTCGCCCCTGTCCGACCACGTACGCCCCACGCTGGAGCAGATCATCTCCTGGATGGAAGTCCGCTCCGCGGCCAAATCCGCTGAATATGGCTGGCAACGAACACTTGGCCTTTGCAAGTGGTTGAGCCTCGGTGACACCGGGAAGGGCCACTTTGCTGCGGCGGTTGATGCGCGATGGCAGGAATGGCAGCGGTCATGCACTAGCTGGCAGAAGATCAGGAGGGGCGACAAGAAATCTTGAGCCAGTGTTTGGCAATTGCAATCACTGCAAATGCTCCGGCCCTCGGGCTGAATCTATGAAGTAACAAAGGTGCTGCGCCCTTCCCAAGATCAGGCACCTTTGCTCCAATTCGGAAGATGGGCTTGTGAGCATCTGGCTTGAGGCGGCGAACGTGATGCAACATTCATTGCCCGTGGCGCTGACATGCTGCGCGCGAGCCTGCTGCCCAACTTCTTTTGGGGAGGCAACAGGACCGAGCCAGCCCTGTGGCTGAAGGCGATCTATTGGGATATTGGCGCAGCGCGAACTCCCGAGCAGGCGATCGCCAGAGCCTACGACTCGATGCCCGGTGTCGCGCGACCCGATTTCGTTCCGCGCTAGCACGTCACCTTGCGCAGGCGGCACACAATAAGAAGGGCGGGCCCGGCTCGCGCCGGGACCCGCCCGATCTTCCCCGTCTAGGATGTCGATGGAGCCTAGATCGCTTCCTTGAGGTCCTTGGCGACGCGGAACGCGACCTTCTTCGACGCCTTGATCTTGATCGCCTCCCCGGTCGCCGGATTGCGGCCCATGCGCGCCGGACGGTTGCGCACCTGAAGGATGCCCAGGCCCGTGATTCGGACCTTGTTGCCCTTCTTGAGATGCTTCACGACCAGGCCGATGAAATCGTCAAGGGCGCCTGTGGCGTCCTTCTTGGTCATGCCCGTCTTCTCAGCGAGTTCAGCCGCCACCTTCGACAGCGGAATGGTGGGAGCGGACGTTTTTGCGGTAGCCATGATGAGGGGTCCCTTAGGTTTTTCGTTCGCCAGCGTCTTCCTGACGCCCCAGGGCAGCGCTGACGCGCCCAAGGTTATCCACGAATCGATCCCCCGCAAGTCCCCAGTGCACGAAAAATGTCGATTTTTGGGGCTTTTTCGGCCATTTGAAGCAATCATCCACAGACTGCAGAGAGCGCGTAGCGTGTCGAGCCCTGGCCTTATCCCGACTTTCAGCACCGCCGTGAACACCTGGCAGTGCGATGAAAACGACCACCTGAACGTCCAGTTCTACACCGAGTTCGGCCACGAGGCGTCGGCCCACCTGCTGGCAACGCTCGGCCTCGGGCCGCGCGCCCGGTGCGCCGCCGGGCTGGAGGTCCGCACCGGCTGGGACCACATCCGCTACCTCCGCGAGTTCCGCGAGGTCGATCCGGTCCAGGTCCTGTCGGCCCCGATCGAGGTCGGTGACCGCCATCTGCTCGCCTATCACGAGATCCGCAACCCCTCCGATGGTACCGTGGCGGCAACCGTGAGGCGGCGCATCGATTGCGACCGGCCGTGGCCCGACGGCTTCCGAGCGCGCGCCACGGCGGCCAAAGTACCGCTCCCCGACAACGCCAGACCGCGCAGCGTCGGCAAGCTCGTACTGCCCGACCTGACGGTGGATGACGCCACACGCCGCGGACTGATCGACATCGGCCGCAGCGTCGTTGCGCCAGGCGAATGCGACGAGCATGGCGAACTCCTGCCTCGCCATCAGTTCGGCCGCTATTCCGATGGCGCACCATTGTTGTGGAACCATCTCGGCTTCGATCGCGCCGCCATGCAGGACCGCCAGGAAGGCTCGGTCGTGGTCGAGATGCTCAACCACTATCGCCGTCCCCTGCGCGCTGGCGACCTGCTGGTGGTCATGAGCGGGCTTGTCGCCTTCACCGACAAGGTGCTTACCTTCACGCACTTCCTGTTCGAGGCCGAGACCGGCACGCTTGCTGCTTGTGCCGAGGCGATCGGCATGAAGCTCGACCAGAAGATTCGCAAGACCATGACGTTCACCCGCGAAGACCAGCAGCGACTTCGCGAGCGCCAGCTTCGCCTCGCCACCTGAAGGAGGTTTCATGGACGACAAGACCCGCCTTGTTGCTGGCATCGCCAAGCAGCTCCAAGGCCTCGGCTACGACGACGAGCGCCTGGCCGAGATCGCGGCCGAGGTCGAGGTGCTGAACGCGGCGGTTCGCAAGGCCGCCAACCAGCGCCTGACCTTCGACGATGATCCCGCTGCGTTCGCCAGCGTCATGGCAAAGGAAGCGAAATGATCAACGACGACCTTGCCTTGCGCGACCTCAGCGAGGTCGCCGATGCGATCGCCGCCGGCCGCATCACCTCGGTACAGGCGACCGAAGCCTGCCTGGCGCGCATCGCAGTGTGGCAGCCGCGCACCAACGCCTTCCTGCGCCTCAACAAGGAGAAGGCGTTGGAGCAGGCGCGCGCCATGGACAAGGAGCTGGCCGCCGGCAAGCGGCGTGGCCCCCTGCACGGCGTGCCGATGGCGCACAAGGATATGTACTACCGCACCGGCGAGATCTCGACGGGCGGCAGCGAGATCCGCCGCAACTGGGTAGCGCCCGTCACCTCGACGGTGCTGCAGAAGCTCGACGCCGCGGGCGTGGTCGAGCTGGGCTTCCTCAACATGGCGGAGTTCGCGGCAGGCCCGACGGGGCACAACGTGCATCACGGGCACTGTCGCAATCCCTGGGACGACAAGCGCGTCACTGGCGGCAGCTCGAGCGGTTCGGGCGCTTCGGTCGCCGCGCGCATGGTCTATGGCGCACTGGGCTCGGATACGGGCGGCTCGATCCGGCTGCCCGCCTCGGCCTGCGGCGTCGTCGGCATGAAGGCGACCTACGGCCGCGTCAGCCGCGCCGGCGCCGTCGCCCGTTCCTGGACGCTCGACCACGTCGGACCGCTCACCCGAACGGTGCGCGACAATGCCCGCATGCTGTCCATCGTCGCCGGCCACGATCTCGACGATTCGACCACCAGCGAAAGGCCCGTGCCGGACTACGAGGCTTTGCTGGACGGCGGCGTGCGTGGCCTCACGATCGGCTTTGCTTTGCCCGATGCGCTGGTGCCGGTCGACGCGCAGGTCGGCGCCGCCGTGCAGGCCGCCGCCGACGCGCTGGGCAAGCTCGGCGCCACCATCGCCGCGGCGAAGATGCCCGACTTCACCGACCTCTATCGGTCCGCAGAAGTGATCGTGAAGTGCGAAGCAGCGGCCATGCACCGACCATGGATGGAAGCCAACGCGCCCTTTGCCAACCAGGTCCGCACGCGCACGGACGCGGGCTACTTCATTCCAGCCACCCAGTACATCGACGCGCTGCGGCTGCGCGCCCACTTCGTGCGCGAGTTCCTGGCGCAGGCGATGGACGGCGTCGACGCAGTCATGCTGCCGGCTATCCCGTTCCCAGTGCCGACGCTCGAGGAAACCGATGTCGAAGCCTCGGGCGGGCCGGCGACACTCAAGATGGTGGCGCGCTTCACCGGACTGACGCGGCCCTTCAACACGCTGGGGCTGCCGGCGCTGTCGGTACCGTGCGGCTTCGACAGCAACGGCGCGCCGATCGGCTTGCAGCTGATCGGCCGGCCGTTCGAGGAGGCTCTGCTCTATCGGATCGGTCACGCCTATCAGGGCGCAACCGACCATCACAAAAGAGTACCGACGTGACGGCGCTGCCGTCCTGAGCATGAGCGAAACATGCGGCGTCCTACGCCCGACGGACGTCGAGGTTCACCGTCACGTTCTTGCGCTGGGTGAAGCTGTCGAGCATGCCCTCGAGCGAGAACTCGCGGCCGATGCCGCTCTGCTTGTAGCCGCCGTAGGACATGCCCGGCACCTGGCCGAGGCCCTGGTTGACCTGCACCCAGCCCGATTCGATGGCGTGCGC
>JAEZIF010000169.1 GCA_023416135.1 Pseudomonadota bacterium | reverse complement strand
CGGCCCGGCGCGTGCGCCACGATCAGCAGCACGGCGTTGGGCGGCGGCTCTTCCAGGATCTTCAGCACCGCGTTGGCGCTGTTGCGATTCATCTCGTCGGCCGAATCGACGATGGCGACGCGCCACTGGCCCATCGCCGGCGTCATGTGCATGAAGGCGCCGAGCTCGCGCACGTCATCGACGGCGATCTCGGCGCGCATGCGGCCGGTATCGGGATTGAGCGTACGCCTGAGATGGAACAGGTCGGGGTGCGAGCGTGCATCGACCAGCGCGCGTCCCGGCGCATCTGCCGCCACGTCGAGACCTTCTGCGCCGCCGCCGCCGAGCGTGCCACTTCCGAAGAGGCCACCTTGCTGTTGACCGCATAGCAGGAAGCGGGCGAAGCGCCAGGCAAGTGTCGCCTTGCCGATGCCACGCGGTCCCGCCATCAGCCAGGCATGATGCAGCCTTCCGCTCTCGTGCGCCGCGAGCATGGTCTTCTCGGCCGCCTCGTGGCCCAGCAACCGCCTGGCCCGCCACGGCGGCGGCCAGTCGTAAGGCCATTCGAGCTTCTCCAGCTCGCTGGCGTCGACACTCGCCTTGCCCCTCGCCATTCCGTCAGGCTCCCAGCCGATCCCTCACCGCATCGGCGATCGCGCCGGCGATCGCATCGATCGTTCCTGTAGCATCGATCACGATGCAGCGCTTGGGCTCCCGTGCGGCGATTTCGAGGAATCCGCTGCGTACCCGCGCATGGAAGTCATGCGGCAGGCTCTCGTAGCGCGTCTCCGAGCCGCGCCGATCGGCCGCCCGCCTGAGCCCGAGCTCGATCGGCAGGTCGAGGACGATCGTCAGGTCAGGTCGGAAATCGCCGACCGCGACCTCGTAGAGCTGCTCGAAGACTGCCCGCTCGATGCCGTGGCCGTAGCCCTGGTAGGCGAGCGTCGAATCGGCGAAGCGGTCGCTCACCACCCAGTCGCCGCGCTCGAGCGCCGGCCACACCGTCGAGCGCAGATGCTCGCGCCGCGCCGCGAAGTGCAGCAGCGCCTCGGTCGTGCCGTCCCATCGCTCGACAGGACCTTCGACCAGGAGCTTGCGGATCATCTCGGCGCCGGTCGAGCCGCCGGGCTCGCGCGTCGTGGTGACGCGATGACCGCGTCCGTCGAGCCAGCCTTTCAACCGGGCGATCTGGGTCGACTTGCCCGCTCCTTCGCCGCCTTCGAGGGTGATGAAGCGCCCGGCGGCGCGCCCCGTCACGAGAGCCAGCCGAACAGGTAGTGCCGGATCATGGTGGTGACGCGGCCGAACACGCCCTGCCGCTCCACGTCGGCCCCGGCTTCGAGCGGATATTCGACGACGCGGTTGTCGGGCAGCGTGACCACGGCCGTACCGAGCTTGCTGCCCTTGGCGATGGGGGCTGCGACCGGCCCGTCGAAGCGGGCGACCACGCGCGGCGTCACCGACTGTCCGGCCGGTGCGGTGATCAGCACCGGCGTCGCGACGACCAGCGGTACCTTTTCCACCGAGCCCAGCCACACCGGCGCCTCGGCAACGGCGTCGCCCGCGCGGAACACGGTGGTGTTGGTCGATTCACGGAAGCCCCATTCCATCAGCCGCCCCGTCTCCTGCGCGCGCTCGGCCATCGAGGTCATGCCGTTCACGACCAGGATGAGCCGCCGGCCGTCGCGGATCGACGAGGTTGCCTGGCCGTAGCCGCCCTCCTCGGTATGTCCGGTCTTCAGCCCGTCGGTGCCCGCCACCGTCTTGAGCAATCGGTTACGGTTGTCCTGCTTGATGTTGTTGTAGGTCCAGTTCGTTTCCGCGTAGTAACGATAGAGCTTCGGAAAATCCGCGATGGTGCGCCACGACAGCACGGCAAGGTCGCGCGCCGTCGTCCACTGGCCGTCTGCCGGCCAGCCCGAGGAGTTCTTGAACACGGTCCCGGTCATGCCGAGCTCACGCGCCTTGGCCGTCATGCGGTCGGCGAAGCTGTCCTCGTTGCCCGACAGTCCCTCCGCGAGCACGACGCAGGCGTCGTTGCCCGACAGCACGATCATGCCCTTGATCAGGTCCTCGACCGTGACCTCGCTGCCGAGTTCCACGAACATGCGCGAGCCGCCCATGTTGCGCGCCCGCTCGCTGACGCGGAACCGCGTGTCGAGCTGGAGCCGGCCGGCATTGATCTCCTCGAAGGCGATGTAGATGGTCATCATCTTCGCCATCGACGAGGGATGCATCGGCTTGTCGGCATCCTTGAACAGCAGCACCGTCGAGGTCTGCGGATCGACCATGAAGGCTTGCTTGGCGAGCGTGCCGATGCCGATCTGAGAAGGCGGCAGTGCTTCGGTCTTGGCGGCGGTCGACGCCGCACTGGGCTTGGCCGGCGTGGTGGTCGTGGTGCGCGGCTTGGCCGGCGGCTTCTGCTGCTGGTTCTGTCGCTTGGGCGGTTGCTCGCTTTGCGCCAGGGAGGAAAGCGGCGCGCCGGCGAGACTGGCCGCGATCAGGATCGCCGTCAGCGGGCGCAGGAGATCATTCAGACACGACACGGGCATCTCCATAGCCAGATCGCTTCAGCCGGTCGGCGACGATGCCGGCAGCATCCGCGGTCGTATAGGGTCCAAGCCGCACCCGCCAGACATCGCGTCCGCCGGCCGATGCCTGGGATACTTCCGACGTACCGTAGCTGCGCACCGCACCGCGCTGGCGCTCGGCGTTTTCCATCGTCGAGAAGGCCCCTGTCTGCACATAGAAACCACTGCCGGCAAGCGCCGATGTCTGCACCGGCGCGGGTGCTGCGCCGGAGGTGAGCGAGGCCACGGTCATGCCGCCTCCCCTGCCGCCACTGGCCACCGGCGCTTCCACCGAAGGCGGTTGCGGGGTCGTCGGCCACACCGGCTGCGGGGCAGGCTGCGCTGGTACGACGACCGGCTGCGGCTGCGCCTGGGGCGGAATGACCACGGCTCCAGGCGGCGGCGCGGCTGCCACCGTCGCTGCAGGAGCCGTGCGCTGACCGGAAGCGACCTGGGCAACGGCGGCGTTCTGCTCGGCCGGCCCGCCGCCCGAAATCGCGACGTCGCGCACCGCCATGCTTTCGGCCGAGAGCTGCTCGATTCGTACCCGGGCCGTGCCGTTCCTGACGATGTCGAGCTCCTGAGCAGCTGTGCGCGACAGATCGATGACCCGGCTGCGGGCGAACGGGCCGCGGTCGTTGATGCGCACGACCGTGCTCATGCCGTTTTCGAGGTTGGTGACGCGCACGATGGCCGGCATCTGCAGCGTCCGGTGTGCGGCCGTGCGCTCGCGCTGGTCATAGCGCTCGCCGTTGGCCGTCGACTTGCCGTGGAAGCCCGGCCCGTACCACGAGGCGACGCCGGTCTCCGTACGGTTGAACTCTTCCTGCGGCGTGTAGGTGACGCCATCGATCTTGTAGGGCGCGCCGACCTTGTAGCTGCCGCGCTGGGCCACGCTGGCCCCGCCGCCGCTCCCGCCGCGGCTCGTCGAGCCGCAGGCGCCGAGAAAACCCGCAACGCTGCCCACGACAAGCAGCGTCCCCAGAATGCGAACGACCGGCATCGGACCAATACGCGGGCTGACTACTGGTTGGGGCATGGCTGCCGGATCATACATCATATTGAGGTAATCGGGCAGTCACCTTGTGGCAGCGATCTTGTCGGACAGCAGGCCGACAGCCAGCGCGAAGAAATCCGACTGGTTCCAGCGCAGGACGGCCTGGAAGTTCGCCGTCGTCAGGAAGGTCGGGCCGCCCGCCCCGGCCGGGCGCACGATGCGCTGGCCCTGCCCTGCCCCCGTGCCGGCCGGCACTTCCTGGCCCCACGACAGGCCGGGCTTCCAGCCGACGCGCCGGAGGTAGTTGCAGATCGAGGCAAAGACGTCGGCCTTGTTGGTCCAGATGTCCATGCGGCCATCGCCGTCGCCATCGGCGGCATAGGCGAGGAAGCTCGTCGGTATGAACTGGCATTGTCCCATCGCGCCGGCCCACGAGCCCTTCATGGCGTCGAAGCTGATATGCCCCTGGGCCAGGATCTTCAGCGCGGCGATGAGCTGTTGGCGGAAGAACTGGGCGCGGAAGTTGTTGTAGACCAGGGTCGCCAGCGCATCGACGACCTCGAAGTCGCCGAGCCGCGTGCCGTAGTTGCTCTTGATGCCCCACAGCGCGACCACGGTCGGTTCAGGGATGCCGGCGGCTCCGGCGAAGCGGCTGATCAGCGCCCGGTTCTCGGCGAGCCGCGCACGGCCGTTCTTCACGCGCTCGTCCGACACCACGATCTCGAGGTAGCGGTCGAACGTCATCTTGAACTCGGGCTGATTGCGCGCGAGTTCCATCACCCGCGGAATCTCCCGGACCTTGCCGAGGGCAATGTCGAGTGTGCCCGCATCGACGCCCGACTTCAGCGCCTCCGCGCGGATGCTGCGCAGGAAGGCGTCGAACTTGGGATCGCCGCTTTGCGCGAGAGCCGTGGCTGGGGAGAGAGCAAGGGCAGTACAGAGAAGACGTCGGCTTATCATAATATTGGCCCACCGGTTGAGCGAGCGGATGAAGAACGATAGCGAAGTACCTTGTGACCTTGCAATATTTGTGGCGATGACTCCACCCCGTCCGTGGTCCCGCCTCCTATCGTACCTTGGCGATCACCTGCACGGGGCATCTCTGATGCTGTTCACCCTGCCGTTTGCTGAGCCATCGAT
>JAEZIF010000157.1 GCA_023416135.1 Pseudomonadota bacterium | reverse complement strand
GGAGTTCAAGAAATTCGCGATGCGCGGCAGCGTCGTCGACCTCGCCATCGGCGTCATCATCGGCGCGGCCTTCGGCAAGATCATCGATTCGATGGTCAACGACATCATGATGCCGATCATCGGCCGCCTCTTCGGCGGGCTCGACTTCAGCAACTACTTCATCGGGCTCACCTCGGCGTCGAGCGAGGCCACGAACTACGACGCCGCCAAGAAGGCAGGCGCCACCCTGGGCTATGGTCAGTTCATCACCGTGACGGTGAACTTCATCATCATCGCCTGGATCCTGTTCCTGGTGATCAAGGGCATGAACCGCCTGTTCCAGCAGGAAGCCGCTGCCCCGGCGCCACCCGCGCCGCCGACCAAGGACCAGGAATTGCTGACGGAGATCCGTGATCTTCTGAAGTCGCGGACTTAGAGCGAGCGCGCCAGATACCTGACGGTCTTGCTGCCGTCGTGGATGGCAGCAGAACCAACCTCGCTGAAGCCCAGTGCCGCATGGAAGGCATCCGACGCGGGATTGGGCGGCTCGCGGTTGACCTCGCAGACGATGCGTTCGTGGCCGGCGCGAAGCGCGTGCCGGAAGGGATCGTCGTACAAGCGGCGCGCAAGCCCGCGCCCGCGCGCCGAGCGAGCGACGACGATGCGGTCGACATACACGAAACGCGGGTAGCGCGCGCGGAACCACAGGAAACTGGGGCTGTCATAGTCGGCATCCTGGTCGAAAGCGAGCAGGAAGGCCTCAACGCTACCGATGTGGCGGGCCAGGAAAGCCCGGCCTGCCAGCTCGACCAGGCGATCGGCATCGAGCCGCGACAGCTCCTGGGCATGCTCGTTGTTGAGCGCCAGCACGCGTTGGCCGATCACCGAACAGGCCGACGCCTGAGCGCGGTCGAGCGTCTCTATCTCCTCCATCGGGGAGTTGTTATGCCGCCAGTCGCTCGCCCGCAATGGCGTCGAGCCGCTTCGCCAGACCGTCGGATATCCTGGTCAGCGGCAGGCGGCATTCCGGCGAGGCGATCAGGCCCTGGCGCCACAGCAGGTACTTGATCGGCATCGGATTGGCCTCGGCGAACAGGAGCGGCACCAGGGGAGCAAGGGGCGCCCAGGCCGCACGCGCGCCGGCCACGTCGTTGGCTGCGAAGCGCCGGCCGACCTCGACGAAACGTTCGGTCGCGATATGGCTCGCCGCCAGAATGCCGCCCTCCGCGCCGTTGGCCATCATCGTGAAATAGAGCGCGTCCTCGCCGGTCAGCACGGAAAAGTCCGCGGGCTTGCGCGACAGCAACTCGAGCGATTGGGCGATGCTGCCCGAGCTGTCCTTCACGCCCACGATGTTCTTCACCTCGGCGAGCTCGAGCAGCGAGTCGTTGGAGAGATTCACCGCCGTGCGATAGGGGATGTTGTAGATCAGCACCTCGCGGTCGGTCGCCGCGGCGATCGCGCGGAAGTGCGCCAGAAGCCCGTCCTGGCTCGGTCGGTTGTAGTACGGGCAGACCGAGACGATGCCTGCAAAGGCATGGCTCTCCAGGCGCTTCAATTCCTTCTCGACCTTGGCGGTGGCATTGCCGCCGACGCCGACGAACACCGGCACACGGCCGGCCACGGTCGCCACGGTGCGTTCGACGATCTCGTCGATCTCGTCCGCGTCGAGCGTAGGCGCTTCGCCCGTGGTGCCGAGCGGGAACAATCCGTCGACGCCGAGCGCCAGATAGTGCTCGATCAGCCGCTCGTAGCTCTTGAAGTCGACCGCGCCGTCCTTGAACGGCGTGATGATGGGAAGCCAAAGACCCGCGATCATTTTCCGTTGTCCTCCAGCAGGATGACGGTAGGCGCGCATGTGCTATAATGAAAACGAATGTTTCGGATATGATCGTTCAGTATTCATTATGAGAAGAGACCTCGATATCTCTCTGATCCGCGCCTTCGTCGGCGTCGTCGACGCCGACGGCGTGACGGCCGGCGCCTCGGCGCTGGGCGTTAGCCAGGGTGCCGCCAGCCAGCAGATCAAGCGGCTGGAGGAGGCGCTCGATTGTCGCCTGTTCGAGCGCCAGGGCCGCAAGCTCGTGCTGGCGCCGGCGGGCGAGCGATTGCTCGCCCAGGCGCGGCGCCTGCTGGCGCTGAACGACGAGGTATGGTCGGCCATGCGCACGCCCTCGTTCGAAGGCGAGGTGCGCATGGGTGTGCCTTACGACATCATCGGCAGCTTCGTGCCGCCCGTGCTGCGCCGGTTCGCCAAGGCCCAGCCGCGCGTGCGCGTCAGTCTGGTCTGCGAGGATTCGCGCGTCGTGCGCGAGGAGTTGCGGTCGGGCGGCGTCGACCTCGCGCTCACCACCGAGACCGACTGCGGCCGACACGGCGAGACGCTGCGCACCGACCGGCTGGTGTGGGTCGGCGTGCCGGGCGGTGAGGCGCATCTGCGCGACCCTTTGCCGGTGTCGCTGGGCGCGCCGACCTGCGTGTTCCGTCCCGTCGCCGTCGAGGCGCTGGGCCGCCTGCGGCGCGACTGGCGCGCGGTCTGCGAGGTGAGCCGGCTTGAACCGGTCTACGCCGCGATCGAGGCGGGGCTGGCGGTGGCGCCGCTGCTGCGCTCGTCGGTGCCGCAGCGCTTCGAGATCTTCGAAGGCAAGGCGGCGCGCGAGGCTCGCCTGCCGCCGCTGCCGGAGTTTCGCATCAATCTCTATGCGCCGCCTGGCCTGTCGCCGGCTGCGCGCGATCTCGCCGACCACGTGCGCGCGAGCTTCGCGCTGCGCTGAGAGATTCCGGCGAGGCGCGTTGAACAATTGATACGATCGTTTGCTGTCATGGCGGAGCCGCTGAAACTATCATCCGGGCATGGGATTTCTTCTTGGATGGACGGTCAAGCTCGGCTTCCTGGCCGTCCTCTTCCTCGCGATGACCGGGAACCTCCAGGTCCAGTTGCCTGAGAAGGTGCTGGGCGTCGAGGTGCCGGCCCAGACGCGCCAATGGGTCGACAGCACTTCCCAGGTCGGCGACATCGCGAACAAGACCCAGGCGGGCTTCAAGCAGATCAGCGACAGTTTCAGGTAATCGCGCCGTTTTGAGGGGGCGTCGAGGGGCCCGGGCCGCGATCTTCGGATCGCGGTCCGGGCCGACTTTTTTTTCAATAGACCGCGGGCACGTACATCGATTCTGGCACCGGCGTGCGCGCGTAGTCGGGCTTGTGCTCGCGCTCGGGCAGCATGATCGGCTCGCGCTGAACGTCGTCGTACGGCACCTGTTGCAGCAGGTGATGGATGCAGTTCAGGCGGGCGCGGCGCTTGTTGTTGCCGTCGACCACCCACCAGGGCGCTTCGGGGATGTGGGTGCGCGCCAGCATCTCCTCCTTGGCCTTGGTGTATTCCTCCCAGCGTCGCCGCGATTGCAGGTCCATGGGGCTGAGCTTCCACTGCTTCAGCGGATCGTGGATGCGCATCAGGAAGCGCAGGTTCTGCTCGGGATCGGTGATCGAGAACCAGTACTTCAGCAGGATGATCCCGGAGCGCACCAGCATGCGCTCGAGCTCAGGGACAGTGCGGAAGAATTCTTCGACCTCGGCCTCGCTGCAGAAGCCCATCACCCGCTCGACGCCGGCACGGTTGTACCAGCTGCGGTCGAACAGCACGATCTCGCCGGCCGCCGGCAGGTGGGCGACGTAGCGCTGGAAGTACCACTGCGTGCGCTCGCGCTCGCTCGGCGCCGGCAGCGCCACGGTGCGGCAGATGCGCGGATTGAGCCGCTGGGTGACCCGCTTGATGACGCCGCCCTTGCCTGCCGCGTCGCGGCCCTCGAACAACACCACGAGCTTGAGCTTCCGGTCGACCACCCAGTCCTGCAGCCTGATCAGCTCCCGCTGCAGCCTCAACAGCTCGGTGAAGTAGCGGCGGCGATCGACGCCCTCGGCGCGCGGCGCTTCGGCCAGATTGTCGGGCAGCCGCGCCAAAAGGTCGTCACCCAGCTCCAGCTCGAGCTCCTCGTCGACATTGTCCTCGAGCTCGTCGCGAACGCGATCCTCGAGGCTTTGCGGGTTGCTTCCGGCTCTGTCTTTTCCGGTATCCATCGGCGCGCTCCATCGTGCATCGGTCCGAAAGTGATCGGCAGTGATGACACTTTACGCAGGTCGGCGTGCTTGCGTTGCACGTTCCATTCCCCTGGCGGGGGGGATGCATGCCGGTCAGCGCGGCGGCAGCAGCTTTTTGGCCTGCATCTCGGCAAAGGCCTTGCGGAACATCGCCTCGGTGTCCATGACCTCGCAGAAGCCCGCCTGCATCAATTTGATGGTCGAGACGATGGCGGGCGGACCCGGCTTGTCGCGGCCATAGCCCATCGTGTAGTCGGCATACTCGAAGGAAAGCCCGACGAACTCCTTCAGCGTGCCCGACCTGAGCCCGTGCGCCGCGCGGATTTCGGCCCAGGCCGTCTCCTGCGGACGGATCTCGCTGTCGAGGCGGAGCGGCACGTGCTCGCCCGCTGCGAAGCCCAGCGCGTCGGCGATGGCCGGCCACACGTTGGGCCACACGAAGACGTCACCGTTGGTGACGTTGAAGATCTCGTTGCGGGCCTTCTCCGACTCGCCCGACCAGGCGATGGCGCGCGCCAGCAGGTCGGTGTCGACCGCCTGCGCCACGCGGCCGATGCCGCCGGGATAGTCTAGCCTGGTCTTGCCGGCGCGCCGCATCATGGCGGCATAGACGCCGAGTGCCGGGATCACGTTCATGGCGCTGCCGACCGAATCGCCCACGATCAGCACCGGCCGCAGGATCGACCAGCTCCAGGCCTTGCCCTTCTGTGCCTCGCGCAGATAGCGCTCCTGGTTCCAGTAGAAGTTCGGCTGCTCGTGCATCTCCGAGCGGTTCTCGCGCGCCGGTACGGCGAGCGGCCGGACGTGCACGCCATAGGCCTTGGTGCCCTGCAGCAGCGCGACGTGGCGCAGCGACGGCGAACGGTCGAGCGGCCCCAGAAGGTTGCGGAGCATCAGGTCGTTGGTGCGGATCTGATCCTCTTCCTGCCAGCCCGCGACCAGTCCCGGCCGCTCGTAGAGCGCGGCATAGACCAGATGGGTGATGGCGCCCAGAACGGCGGCGAGCCTGCTGCAGGCCGCAGCATCGGTGAGATCGAGCGGATGCCATCGCGCGCCGAAAGTCTCGTCCGGCTGGCGACGTGAGAGGGCGATCACCTCGCAGTCCTTCTGCGAGCCGAAGTGTTTCAGGGCGGCGTAGCCGACGAGGCCGGTCGCGCCGGCAATCAGGACCCTTTTGGACGGCATGATTCAGTCATACCATGCCGGCCTGCCGAGGAGGATCGATGGAATTCGGAATGTTCCACGAGTTTCAGGCGCTGCCCGGCGAGACCGCCGCACAGTCGTTCGCCAACTCGCTGGCCCAGGTCGATGCGGCGGAGCGCTGGGGCCTCGATGCGATGTGGCTGGCCGAGCTGCACTTCGCGCCCGAGCGCTCGGTGCTCGCCTCGCCGATGATCATTGCCGCCACCATCGCCCAGCGCACCGAGCGCATGAAGATCGGCACGGCGGTGCAGGTGCTGCCGCTCTGCCATCCCCTGCGGCTCGCCGAGGAGGTCGCCACCGTCGACCAGCTGAGCGGCGGCCGCCTGATCTTCGGCGTCGGCCGTTCGGGCTTCGCCCACACCTACAAGACCTACGGTGTCGACTATGGCGAAAGCCGCGAGCGCTTCTCCGAGACGCTGCACATCCTGAAGCGCGCCTTCGCCGAGGAGCGCTTCAGCCATTCGGGCAAGTACTTCACCTACGACAACGTGCGGCTGGCGCCCAAGTCGCTGCAGCAGCCATGGCCCGAGATCCGTGTCGCCGCGGCGAGCCCCGACACCTACGTCGAGGTGGCCGAGCTCGGCCATCCGATCTTCGTCGCCGCGCGCACCGGCAACCTCTCCGAGCTGGCGCCGCTGGTGAAGACCTATCGCGCGGCCTGGAAGAAGGCGGGCCATCCTGGCGACGGCGAGGTCTATCTTCGCGTGCCGGTCTATGTCGCCGACACCGACGCGAAGGCGCGCGAGGAGCCGCGCGCGAGCGTCATGCATCTGCTGCGCTACATCGGTGATCGGCTGGCCGCGTCGGCCGCAGCGTCCGGCGCCCGCGCCATCGAAAACCGTGCCGAGCGCGGCGCCAAGATGCAGAGCATCGACTACGAGGAGGTGCTGCGCGAGCGCATGATCGTCGGCACGCCCGCGCGCGTCATCGATCGCCTGGAAGAGCTGCGTGCCGTGCTCGGCCTCAACGGCATCCTGGCCGAGCTCAATCCTGGCAGTCTCATCCCGCACGCCCAAGTGCTCGAGGCGCTGCGGCTGCTCTGTCAGGAAGTCATGCCGCGCTTCAAGTGATGGATGACCGCGTGCGACGGCTTCTCCGGTTCGCCATCGTTGGCCTTGTCGCTTTGACGGGGGCGTGTGCTGACAAGTACGCGCCCTTTACTTTCAAGGGTTTTCCGGGCTACCAGCCGCCGGGCCCCGGGGAGCCTGCCGATCCGCATCGGAGTCCCCAAGGCTACGTCCCGTGACTACTCCACCTTCGCGCCCGACTCCTTGATGATCGGCGCCAACCGCTTTTCCTCGGCGAGCCGGAAGGCGGCGGTGTCGGCCGGGTTCATCCAGATCGAGGTCGCACCCTGCTGGTCGAAGGCCTTCTTCACGGCGTCGGCCTCGAGCGCCTTCTTGGCCAGGCCCGAGAGCTTCTCGACCATCGCCGGCGGTACGCCGGCCGGCGCGCAGATGCCACCCCACGAGGTGATTTGGTAGCCCGGCAGGTACTCGGTCATGGTCGGGATTTCAGGCACGGAGGGATGGCGCTGCGCCGACGTCACGGCGAGCCCGCGGACCTTGCCGGAGCGCATCAGCCCCAGCGGTCCGGGGATGTTGTCCCACATCATGTCGACCTGGCCTGCCAGCAGATCCTGGTGCGCCGGCGCGCTGCCTTTGTAGGGCACGTGCAGAAGGTTGACCTTGGCCAGCTGCTTGAAGAGCTCGCCGCTGATCTGCGGGCTGGTGCCGGGGCCCGACGAGGCGAACGAATACTTGCCGGGATTGTTGCGGGCGAGGGCGATCAGCTCGGGGACCGTCTTTGCCGGCAGGTCGAGCCGCGTCATCAGGAGGTTGGGCACCGACCACAGCATGGCGATGCCGGTGAAGTCCTTGCCCGCGTCGAACGGCAGCTTGGCGTAGAGGGTTGGCGCGATGGCGTGGCTGGCCACGGTATAGAGGCCGATCGTGTAGCCGTCGGGTGGCGACTTGGCGATTGCATCGGCGCCGACATTGCCACCGGAGCCCGCCTTGTTCTCGACGATGAACTGCTGACCGGTCAGCTCGGAGAGCTGGTGGCAGACGATGCGCGACAGCGTGTCGGTCGGGCCGCCGGGGGGAAACACGTTGATGTACTTCACCGGCTTGGTTGGCCAGTCCGCCTGGGCCCGGGCGACGCCCGACGCGATCATGGGCGTTGCCAACAGGCCGCTCGACAAAATGAGGGCACGGCGACGCGGCAGGATAAGCTTACTCATTGGTACGAAACCTCCACTTGAACCTTTTTCTTGGTGCGGAGTTTATACGAGCGGAGCCGCGGCGCATCAGCCCAATGCGGGCAAAAATGCGGCGCGATGCAACGTTTTCATCCCTGTCGGGTTGACCAAGAATGGAATCGAAGCTCGTCTGGCAGAACGCTGGTGAACGCACCTACGTGCTCGTCCTCGAGGCCGGGGAGGAGGCTTTTGCAGCCGTCACCGAGTTTGCCACCGTCACAAAGCTCGACGCTGCCTCGCTTACGGCGATCGGCGCCTTCGAACGCGCGACCGTCGGCTGGTTCGACCTCGCCAAGAAGACCTACAAGCCCATCGAGATCGGCAGCCAGTGCGAGGCGTTGAGCCTTCTGGGCGACATCGCGCTGGGCGACGGCGACAAGCCCAGCCTGCATATGCATGCCGTGCTGGGCATGAGCGACGGCACGACCCGCGGCGGCCATTTCCTGAGCGGCATCGTGCGACCGACACTGGAAGTCACCATCGTTGAGACGCCGGCCCGGCTCCGCCGCCGCAAGCGCCCTGAACTCGGATTGGCGCTGATCGATCTTAGCCACTAAGGCTGTCGTCCTGAGCGCGGCGAAGGACCCCATCGCCGCGTGCAGCCGGCTTCGCTCCGCTCAGGATGACGTCGGTGCCTACGGTGCGCTACGGTAGGGGACTTACCCGACACCCGGAGCCGTTCTTGACCAATCGCGCGCATGTCCTGCTGTGGACCGACCAGACCGTCGCCTATCTCGATGCCATCAAGGCAGCAGGCCTCGCTGATCGCGTGGCGGTCGAGACGTTGCCGCGCAAGGACAGGCCCTCGGCCGATCAGCTCGCGCGCACCGAGGCGCTGATGGCGGGTGGGGTGCCGCCGGGTCTGCTGCCCCGCATGCCCAGGCTGCGCTGGGCGCAGGCGATGAGCGCCGGCGTCGAAGGCTGGCTGGCGCTGCCCGACCTGCCGGCGGGTCTCACGCTCACCTGCGCGCGCGGCACGCACACCGAATCGATGCCGGAGAACATCATCGGTTCGCTGTTCCATGTCGCCAAGCCCTACCGGACGGTGGCAGACCACCAGAAGCAGTCGAAGTGGGTGCACACGGTGGCGCAGCCGCTCACCGGCAAGACGCTGGGCATCCTGGGCCTGGGCGCGATCGGTGCGGAGGTGGCGCGCATCGCGACGGCGCTCGGCATGCGCGTCATCGGCACCAAGCGGCGGGTGGCGCCGATGCCGAACGTCGCCGAGGTCCTGCCGGCCTCGCGCACCGACGAGGTGCTGGCGCAATCCGACTTCGTGCTTCTCCTGCTGCCGGCCACGCCCGAAACCGACAACTTCATCGACGAGGCGCGGCTTGCCAGGATGAAGCCGTCGGCCTGGCTGCTGAACTTCGGTCGCGGCCACATCATCAAGGACGACGATCTGATAGCCGCGGTTAAGGCCAAAAAAATCGCCGGTGCCCTGCTCGATGTCTTCCGCCAGGAGCCGTTGCCGTCGGAGCATCCGTTCTGGACGACCGACCGCATCATCGTGCTGCCGCATATCGGTGGCCCGCACCCGCAGCGCGATCGCTTCGTCGCCCGCCTGTTCGTCGACAATCTCGGCCGCTTCCTCGATGGCGCACCGCTCAAGGAAGTCGTCGACCGTTCTGCCGGCTACTGATTATTCGCTGCGCTTGAACCAGAACGCGTCGGGTTGGCGCGGCATGCCGATGCGTTCGTAGAAGCCGACTGAATCCGGCATCGATGCCAGAATGAGGCTGACGCGCGGCCCGAGCAGCCGGCGCGTCTCGTCGATCAGGCCCTTGCCGACGCCGAGGCCCTGCGCCGAAGAGGAGACCGCGAGCTCGGAGAGGTAGCAGCACCAGGAGAAGTCGGTGATCGAGCGCGCGACGCCGACCAGCGCACGGTCGGCGCCATGCAGCCGCGCCGTGACGACGAGGTCGGCCTGGTCGAGCATCTGCTGCATGCGCGGCCGGTCGCCGGTCGGTCGCGTAGCTCCGAGGCCCGACTCGAGCAGCACGCGGCAGAACTCGTCGATGTCGAGGCGTGGTTCGGCGGCGTAAAGGACGGATGATGGTTCGGTCATCGGTGCGGTATAGCCGATTTATGGCCATTGGAGCGCGGACGTCCGGGTCCGCTCATGGCTGGGGGCGCGCGACTCCCGTCGCGCGTCTTCGTCGAGGCAAAAGCTGATCGCGCCACTGGAGTGGCGTGCCCCCAGCAATGAGTCATGGGCAGGCCTGGAGGCCCGCGGTCCGGCAAGACGAGCTCACATCGATTCGAGGAACACCTTTACCGAAGCGACCGCCTCGGCCAGCCCGATGCGATCGACGGCTACGCCCGGCGGGAAGGCGCCGAGCAGCCGGCTGGGCAGTCGTGAATCCAGCATGACGAACACGCCGCGGTCGTCGGCGCGGCGGATCAGGCGGCCGTAAGCCTGCTTCAGCCGCAATCGCGCCAGCATGTCGTCGTAGGCATTGGCGCCGGCACCCGCCTCCTTCCACGAAGCCTTGCGGGCGCGATGCAGGATGTCGGGTCGCGGCCAGGGCACGCGGTCGAACACGATCAGGCGCAGCGAGCGGCCCGGTACGTCGACGCCGTCGCGAACCGCATCGGTGCCGAGAAGGCAGGAGTGCTCCTCGGCGCGGAAGATGTCGACCAGGGTCGCCGCATCCATGCCGCCGACATGCTGGGCATAGAGCGGCAGCCCCGCTTCCTCGAGTGTGGGCGCAATGCGCTGATGCACGGCGCGCAGGCGACCGATGGCGGTGAACAGGCCGAGCGCGCCGCCGCCCGACGCAAGGAACAGCTCGCGATAGGCCGCGGCCACCTGATCGGCGTCGTCGCGCTTGACGTCGCGCACGATCAGTACGCGCGTCGCCCGGGCATAGTCGAAGGGCGAGGCCATGGCGGCGCGGATCGCCGGCGCCTGCAGATGGCGCGTGCCGGTGCGCGCCTCGGCCACCATCCAGTCGGCAAGCGTCTCGGGCTGCTCGTCGTTTGCCGCGGCAGGGACGCCCAATGAATCGCGCAGGGTCGCCGAAGTGATGACCGCGCCGTGCGACGGCACGATCACCGAGTTCACGAACGGCTCGGTAGGATCGAGATAGTGCCGGTACATGCCGACATCGATCTCGCGGTTCTGGATGCGCTCGATGGCGAACCAGTCGACGAAGGCGGGATCGGGCTCGTTGTGCAGGCCGCGCAGCATGGCGCGCCATGCTTCCAGCGTCAGCTCGCAGCGGTTGGCGAGCGAGCGGGCGACGCCCTCGATGCGACCGCGCTGACCCGAATCGAGCTTGTCGGCTTCGGCCTCCAGCTTGGCGCGCAGCGCCTGGCGCAGCCGGCGCACCGGCGCCAGCATCTGCTCCAATGCCTCGCCCAGCCGGTCCGCCGCCTCGATCAGGCCGGGATTGAGAGGGCGCACGTCGCATTCCTGGCCGAAGCCCTGGTCGTCGCCCGAGGCCCGCGCGCGAACCTGCTGGCGCACCAGAGCGAGAAACTCCTCGGCCGGGCCCAGCACCGTGCCGTCGGCCAGGCGCGTCTGCCAGTTGGGCGAGGGCAGTTGCTGGGCGAGGTCGAGCAGGCGGCGCAGCGCCCTGTGGGCTTCGAGGTCGTCGCCCAGAAGGTCGGCGAGACGTCGTTCGAGGCCGCGTGCCCGGCTGCCGCGGCGGCCTTCGGCGCCCAGAAGCCAGCGCCTGAGATCGGAGGCTTCGACGCCGCTCAGATGCGCACCGAACGCACCGTCGGCGGCGTCGAACAGGTGATGGCCCTCGTCGAACACGTAGCGCAGCGGCCTGGTCGCGTCGTCGAGGCCGCCCATCGCCGCCTGCACCATCACCAGCGCGTGGTTGGCGATCACGATGTCGGCCTGGCGGGCGCGGCGGATGGTGCGTTCGACGAAGCACTTCCGATAGTGCTCGCACGCCGAGTAGATGCATTCGCCGCGCCTGTCGGCGAGCCGCGAGATGCGGCCGCGGCCTAGAAGGTCGAGCAGCCAGGCGGGCAGGTCGCCGCCCACCATGTCGCCGTCGCGGCTGGCGAGCGCCCAGCGCGCCAGCAGGCCAAGGCCGACGGCGTTTTCGGGCGCGAGCCCCGTGCGCAGCACCGCCTCCTGGAAGTTCAGCAGGCAGAGATAGTTCTCGCGACCCTTGCGGATCACGACCTTGCGGCGCTTCTCGGCCGAATCGCGGTGCAGGCGATCGAGCTCGTTGTCGATCTGGCGCTGCAGGTTACGGGTGTAGGTGGCGATCCAGACCGGCGCGCCGTTCTTCTCGGCCCACAGGCTGGCCGGCGCGACATAGCCCAGGGTCTTGCCGACGCCGGTGCCGGCCTCGACCAGCACGACGTTCGGCTGGTCCTCGCGCTCACGCGGCGCGAAGGCCTGCGCGGCGGCCGAGGCATAGTCGCTCTGGGTCGGCCGTGCCTCGGCGATGTTGGCCCCGGCCGCGACCATCTGGGCGAGTCGGAGACGGGCCTCGCGCGGCTCGACCGGCTGGCTCGACGGCGGCGGAGCGGGTGGCGGTTCCTCCCATTGCGGCAGGCTCTTCCAGATATCGAGGCCGGCGCCCGGCCGCGGCTTCTTGCCCGCCGGGCCGATGCCGAGGGCTGCCAGCACGGCGTCGCCCCACGGCCATTGGCCGCGCGCCATGGCGAGCGCGGTCTCGGTGAGCTCGTGCGAGGCAAGCGCTGCCATGTCCTCGAGCTCGTCGAGCAGCACGGTCGCGACCTGCGGCAGCGCGGCGACCTCTTCTTCCGGAGTCGGCGGCACGGCGAGATCGAGCGCCTCGCAGAGGCCGCGCGGCGTGGGCAGGCAGAACTTCGCCGGCCGCACGAAGGCGAAGAGCTCGAGGAGATCGAGCGCCGCCAGGTCGTCGAGGCCAAGGCGTGCCGCCACCGCCGGCGCATGGCAGACGAGCGGCGGGCTGGCCGCTGCGCGCATCGCGGCGTCGGATGTCTTCAGCCGTTCGATCGTGCCATCGGGTCCGCGCCACAGCGCGCCGCGCGCGGTCGCGACCAGGGACGGCCAGTTGTGCGAGGGCATCACCATCGGAGCCCGATAGCATACACTGTCAGGCAAATGACGCTCACTCCTCGCCGGTGTCGCGGAAGCGCTTCGCGAGGAATACGCATGCTTCGAGAAGATCGCCATCGCGCTGCGGCCCTGCGTCGGCAGCGCCTATGCCTCGGGCATGCGTGCGGCGCGCGAGGCGTTGGCGTGGCCGGGCGCGAAGCGATGACTGGCGAGCGACAGTAGTGCCGCGAGCACCAGCCCCGCGGCCGCCAGCAGCGAAGGCCAGACGAGGCTGCCGGTGGCGTCGTAGACGATGCCGGCGAACACAGGCCCGATGATCTGGCCGAGGCTGAAGGATGCCGTCATGAGCGCGATGCGTCCGCGTGGATCGCCTTCGCCTGCCTCGCGCGCGCCGATCAGGCCGAGCGCCGTCAGGCCCATGAAGGTGCCGCCGAGGAACAAGGCTGCGATCACCACGCCGATCGTCTGCAGCCACAGCACGCTCGCCACCACGCCAGCCGCCTCGACCAGGCTCGCCACGGCGAAGGCCGGCAGGATGCCGATGCGCCGGCCGAGCGCGCCCCACAGCACGACCGAAGGCGCGGCGCCGATGCCGACCAGAACCCAGGCGTAGGGCTCGAGGTGGCGGATCGCGGGTGAGCCGCGCACGATGTCGATCAGGAATGTCGCGGTGATGATGTAGCCGATGCCGAACAGGAAATAGGCGACGGCGAGCATGATGAAGGCCGACGAGAGACTTGTGCGCGGTGCGCGGCCGGCGATTGGCGACGGAGCGGAGGCCGGTACCAACATCGCGACCGCGACGGCCGCGACCAGTGCAAGGGCCGCGCTTGCGAGCCACATGGCGCGCCAGTCGCCGAGCGTCGCGACCAGTGCCGCCGAGACGGCGATGCCGATTCCGACTCCGGAGAAGTGAAGCGCAGACAGGGTGGTGCGCCCGGTGGCGGCCAGCCGGTCGAGCACCAGGGCAGAGCTGAAGATCAGGCAGAAGGCGCTGGCGACGCCGGCCGCGAGTCGCAGCATCAGGAAGAGCACCAGCGAGGTCGTGGCGCCCATCGCCGCCAGGCAGACGACGTTCAGCACGAGCCCTGCCAGCAGCCAGCCGCGGCGCGAACCGGGCAGGCGCACGGCCGCCAGCAGCGCGCCGGCGAGGTAGCCGACGAAGTTGGCTGAGGCGATCAGGCCGGCTTCGGCCTTGCTGAGCGACAGCGCCTCGACCATGGGCGGCAGGATGGGCGTGTAGACGAAGCGGCCGATACCGATGCCGGCAGCCATCGCCAAAAGGCCGCCTAATGCCAGCATGAAAGGGCTTTTGTTCATTGTGTGCGTGGCACTTTGGGCTTCTCGCCGCATTGACGCAAATGGCCCTCGCACCTAGTTTGACCGATCCATGTCCCAGATTGATCGATCCCTCGCCGAGGCCGCGCGCGCGTGGCCATTCGAAGAAGCCCGCAAGCTGGTCGCCCGCATCGGCGGCAAAGCACCGGCCAAGGGATACGTGCTGCTCGAAACTGGCTACGGGCCGTCCGGCCTGCCGCATATCGGCACTTTCGGCGAGGTCGTGCGCACCACGATGGTGCGCCAGGCCTTCAAGCGCCTGAGCGATGTGCCGACGCGGCTGTTCTGCTTCTCCGACGACATGGACGGGCTGCGCAAGGTGCCCGACAACGTGCCCAACAAGGAGATGCTGGCGGCCCATCTCGGCAAGCCGCTGACGTCGGTGCCCGATCCGTTCAGCAATGAGTATCCGAGCTTCGGCGCGGCCAACAACGCACGGCTGCGCGCTTTCCTCGATTCCTTCGGCTTCGAGTACGAGTTCCAGTCGGCGACCGATTGGTACAAGTCGGGTCGCTTCGACGAGATGCTGCTGGCCATGCTGCAGCACTACGACGAGGTGCAGGCCGTCATGCTGCCGACGCTCGGCGAGGAGCGGCGCGCGACCTACTCGATCTTCCTGCCGCTCTCGCCCAAGACCGGCCGCGTCCTGCAGGTGCCGGTGATCAAGACCGACGCCCAGGCGGGCACCATCGTCTATCGCGACGAGGACGGTACGCTGGTCGAGACGCCGGTCACCGGCGGCAACGTCAAGCTGCAATGGAAGGCCGACTGGGCCGGCCGCTGGTTCGCGCTCGGCGTCGACTACGAGATGTACGGTAAGGACCTCATTCCCTCGGCCGAGCTCTCGGCCAAGATCGTGAAGATCCTGGGCGGCCGTCCGCCGGAAGGCTTCAATTACGAGCTCTTCCTCGACGAGGAAGGCAAGAAGATCTCCAAGTCCAAGGGCAATGGGCTCTCGGTCGAGGAGTGGCTGCGCTATGCGCCGCCCGAGTCGCTCGCGCTGTACATGCAGCAGCAGCCGCGGCGTGCCAAGCGGCTGTACTTCGACGTCATCCCGCGCGCCGTCGACGACTATCTCGCCGCCGTCGAGAAGCTGCCGGCCGAGGAGCCGGCCAAGGCGTTGGAGAATGCGGCCTGGCACATCCATGACGGCAAGGCGCCGGGCAACAGCGTGCCCGGTGTCAATTTCGGCATGCTGCTCAACCTCGCGAGCGTGGCGCATACCGACAGCAAGGACGTGCTGTGGCAGTATCTGCGGCGCTACGTGCCGGGCGCCACGCCGGAGAACGCGCCCTATCTCGACCGCCTGCTGACCGGCGCAGTGGCCTACTACCAGGACTTCGTGAAGGCGTCGAAGAAGTTCCGTCTGCCTGCGGGCAAGGAGCGCGAGGCGCTGCAGGATCTGGCCGATACGCTTGCCAGGCTTCCGGAGGAGTCGACGGCCGAGTTCATCCAGAATGAGGTCTACGAGGCCGGCAAGCGCCACTTCGCGCAGGCCGAGCTGCGTCAGTGGTTCAAGACGCTCTACGAGGTGCTGCTGGGCAGCGAGCAGGGCCCGCGCATGGGCGCCTTCATCAAGCTCTACGGCCGCGACAATGTCGTGAAGCTGATCGAGCGTGCCCTGGCCGGCGAGGACCTGAGCCGGGCGGCCTGAGATGGATCAGGTCGTCTTCGATTATCTCAATCCCAAGGTCCCGACCGGATTGCGCCTGGTCGACGTGCCGCTGGTGCGCGCCACCGAGCGTTCGATCGAGGGTTATGGCGAGATCGCGCGCGCCCGCGATCACCGCATCGAGATCGTGCCATGGCCGCTTGCCGGCTGGCGCAGGCTCGATGCCGGCACCGGCATCGAGGGCGGCACCACCGAAGGCATCTTCGCCTGCCAATGGCGCGGCAACGAACTTCTAGGGCGCAACGAAGCCGTCGGCGGCCACTACGTCATCGGTTTCCGCGAGCGGCCCGAGCAGGCGGCGGCGGGCGTTGCGCTCGCCGGCGATCGCGTGCTGCTGTGGCATTGCAACTACCATCCTGATGGCGGCCAGCTCTTCTTCCCGCTCGACGGGCAGCCGTTCGTCGTGCCCGTCGCCAAGCCGGGCGATGACCTCGAGCCGGAGGACTTCATTGCGCTGTGGTCCGACGGCAGCTTCGGCATCTACATCCATCCCGGCATCTGGCACGAGGGCGTCTTCCCGGTGATGCCGACCGGCCGCTTCTTCGACAAGCAGGGCAGGGTGCATGCGCGCGTGAGCTGCGACCTTGCCAACGAGCTCGGCGTGCTCCTGAACGTGCCGCTGCCGACGGCATAGCCGTCTACTTCCTGGTGTTCGCGTCCGTCGCGGCGATCACGGCGGACAGATAGGACGTACCCAGGCGCACGAGTTCATCCTCGAACGCCCGGCTGCGGAAGAAGGGCTGCTCCTCCAGCACGGCCGCGCGGATCGTGCCCATCATGGCGCGCGACAGGACGAACACCTGCTCGTTGGCCAGGGCAGGCAGCAAGCTCCTGGGGTGCTGAGCGATGAAGGCGGCGACGGGCGCCATCATCTCGATGCCCGTACCCTGCGCCAGGATCGCCTGGACCACCGCCTTGCGTACGCGCAGGCGGCCGCGAAAGGCGTTGATGATCGCGCGCACCGTATAGCGCACGCGCTCCTCCGGTGTCTGATGGCCCTCGGGTCGCCGGAGCTCGGCCAGTGTCGATTGGATCTCGCGTTGCGCGAGCGCCAGCAGGATCGCCTTCTTGTCGGCGAAGTATTGGTAGAGCGTGCCAATGCTGACGCCGGCGCGCTCGGCCACGGCGTTGGTCGTGAAGGCCTCCAGCCCGCGGGCCTCGAGAATCTGAGCCGCTGCTTCGAGGATCAGCGAAACGGTTTCGTTGGCACGCGCCTGCTGCGGAATTCGTCGTTTTGCTTCAGGCACTTGGCGGCGGATGGCCATGGCGTCGGCGGTCTCGGCAAAGGCGAGTATGGAATATGAGCAAAGCTCATAATATAGCGCCATGGACGAAATCGGCACTCTCTACTTGATCATCCTGCCGATCGTGATCGGCGCCGGCATTCTCGAGGCGCTGTGGCTTCAGCGCACCCGCCCCGAAGGTTATGACTGGAAATCCTGGGCCTGCTCGCTGGCCGACCTCGCCGGTCGCCGCGCGCTCGGCCTCATCCCTTACACGCTCGTCGCGCCTTATCTGACCTGGGCCTACGATCACCGGCTGTTCACGCAGTCGCTCGACAGTGTATGGTCGGTCGTCCTGCTCTTTTTCGGCCTGGAGTTCTTCTATTACTGGTACCACCGCACCAGCCATACCGTGCGCTGGTTCTGGATGTCGCATCAGGTCCATCACTCGCCCAACCAGCTCGCCCTGGCCGCTGCCTATCGCCTCGGCTGGTTCGGCCGCTTCACCGGGACAGCGCTGTTTTTCACGCCGCTGGTGCTGCTGGGATTCACGCCGACCGTCGTGCTCTCGGCGCTGTTCCTCAACCTGATCTACCAGTTCTGGCTGCACGCCGACTGGATCCCGCGACTGGGCTGGCTGGAATACGTGCTGAACACGCCCTCGAGCCACCGCGTGCATCACGCCCGCAATCCGGAGTACCTCGACGCCAACTATGGCGGCGTGCTGATCGTTTTCGACCGCTTGTTCGGGACGTACGTTCCGGAGCGCACGGAAGTGCCCTGCGACTACGGCACCGTCACGCCGCGTGTCTCCTCGCGCAACCCGTTCGTGCTCAACTTTTTGCCGTGGGTCGGGCTCTTCAACGACGTGAGCTCCGCCCGCTCACTCGGCGAGGCCCGGATGTATCTGTTCGGCCCGCCGGGCTGGCGGCCCGACGGCGAGGGCCTGACCACGGCCGACATCCGCCGCAAGGCCGGCCTGGACACCAATCGGAAGGCTCAGCCGGTCATGACGTAATCTCCCTTGAGCGATCTCCGGGCCGCCGACAGATTGGCGGCAAAGGAGACCGGCCATGGCGAGAGACAAGGTCTGTGTCGTGATCGGCGCAGGTGATGCGACGGGCGGTGCCATCGCCCGTCGCTTTGCGCGCGAGGGCTATACGGCTGTGGTCACGAGGCGCAACGCCGACAAGCTGACGCGTCTGGTGGCGGAGATCGCCCAAGAGGGCGGCAAGGTCCATCCTTTCGGTTCCGACGCACGCGACGAGGAGCAGGTGCTGAAGCTGTTCCGCGAGATCGAGACCGAGATCGGCGAGATCGAGGTCTTCGTCTTCAACATCGGCGGCAACGTCCGCTTTGACATCCGCGACACGACCGCCCGCGTCTACCGCAAGGTCTGGGAGATGACGGCATTTGCCGGTTTCCTGACGGCGAGAGAAGCCGCGAAGGCGATGGTGCCGCGCGGCCGCGGCACCATGCTGTTCACCGGCGCCACCGCGAGCCTGCGCGGCGGCTGCGGTTTCTCGGCCTTCGCCGGCGGCAAGCACGCCGTGCGCGCGCTGGCGCAATCGATGGCGCGCGAGCTCGGGCCGCAGAACATCCACGTCGCCCATGTCGTGATCGACGGCGCCATCGACACCGAATGGATCAAGACCAACTTTCCCGAGCGCTACGATGCCGGCCCCGACGCCGTCCTCAATCCGGACGACATCGCCGAGGTCTACTGGCAGATCCACCGGCAGAAGCGCTCTGCGTGGACCTTCGAGATGGATCTCAGGCCGTGGAAAGAGACATGGTGATCTGAGAGATCAGTAGCGGGGTGCCGTCGCCGCGCCCACGCCGGCGCCCACCGCCGTGCCGACCAGGGCGCCCGGCAGGAGGCCGATCGGAGTCAGGGCGCCGATGATCGCGCCCGAGCCGGCGCCGATGCCGCCGCCGGTGACGGCACGCTGGCCCCAGGTATCGCCGCAGGCCGTGGTGCCGAGGAGGATAGCGGCCAGGACCAGGTATTTCGTCATGTGAAGGCACCCCGTTTGGAATATCGTGCCACTGCTTTACGTATCGACGGCGGCTTCATGCTGTGGCCTAACTGTGATCGTGAATACCGATATCGAAATCTGGCTCCTCTTCGCGCCGTTCTGGATCCTGGGAATCGCTGCCCTGATCGGCGGCCTGTGGCACGTGGTGCATGCATGGTTGGTGACGCGGCGGGCGCAGGCGGCCGGCCACGTGCGCACGTCCGCGGTCTTCGCCAGAGACCTGAAATGGCATGAGTTGACCGATCAGGGCCGCCACCATCTCAGGCGGGGGTTCCTCTGGTTCGCCGCCTTCTTTGCGCTGACGTTGCTGGGGATAGGTGTTGGCGCGGCAGTCGGACTGCTGCTCGGCCGCTAGAAGGCTTGGTCCCGGGCGATCAACGCGAGCACTTCGTAATCGCTCGGGTCACGTCCGGCAACCCGCAGCTAGGGGGCGCAGGCGGTCAGCGCAATCGCGAAAAGTCCAAATGAAATCAGATACTTGCGCCACATGGCGGCCTCCGTCAGGAACAGCAACGCCATCGGGCTGCTTTGTTGCCGCCTCAGATGCGCGCGATGCGCCGTCGGACCTTCGCCAGGAAGGCCTTACGTGAAGCGGGCGTCGAGGCGTCCATGCCGTAGTGGGCGAGGTAGAACGACCGGGCGTCCTTGCCGCACAACGGCTTCATGGCGCGCATCAGCACCTTGCGGCCAGCGTCGCCCGCGAACACGCGCACGATCCACCACGACGAACCGTACGTGGTGACCACGCCGAACAGCTTGATGTTGTGCAGGCTGGGCTTGAGATGGCCATCGGCGGGATCGTAGGTGAACGCGATGCCGGGACCCCACACGCGATCGACCCAGCCTTTCAACATCGCCGGCATGGCGAACCACCAGTGCGGGAAGCACAGGATCAGGCCATCCACCTGCTTCAGGACTTCGACGTAACGCGCGACGGCGCTCGCGTCGTAGTCGTTGCCCATGTAGGTGCGCCGTTCTTCGACCGTCATCGCCGGCGCAAAACTCTCGCGATAGAGGTCCGTCGCCACGACGCCATGACCGTTCTGCTCGAGGGTGTCGATGACGGTACGAAACAGCGCGTGGTCATAGCTGTCGGTGAGGGGATGGCAGCACACGACCTGGATTTGCATTCGCCAGTAACGTCATAGTGCCGGCTTGCGTTCCGGCGCGGGCTACTACGCGGTGTTCTTTCCCGACGGGCTGAAGCCCGAATTCGTCCACTGGCCGTGAAGTGGCTAGAATAGTGGCATGCTGAAGCACGACCGCAAGCTGGCATTCGCCGAGGGGCCGAATGGCATCACCGCCGAACTGGCGCAGCGGAAAGAGCCGTCATGACGATCGTCTTCGGAATGAAGCGTCATATCGCCTACATGCGCCGCAACCGCTGCGGCGTGCTGCTGGCAGCGCTCTGCCTGTTCATCCTGATCAATCCCCTGGTGGCCGGATCGTTCGCCGCCGTGTTCCTCGCGCTCGCAGTGGTCGTCATCCTGATGCTCGCCATGTGGGCCTTGCGGGCGCGACGGGCGACGCTGGTGGTTCTTGGCCTGCTGGCGTTGTTCACCGTCAATGCCGTCGCGGTCGACCGCCTGGGCGAGCACTGGCTGCGGCCGGCGACCCTGCTCATCACGGCGCTCTTCCTCGGCGGCGTGACGGCCGGCTTGCTCTACTACGTGCTGGATCGCCGCCCCATCACTGCCGACAAGGTGTTCGGTGCGGTCGCCGCCTATGTCCTGATCGCCTTCACTTTTGCAAGCCTGTTCGCATGGCTGCAGCACCTTCAGCCGCACGCCTTCCACGCCGCTCCAGTGCATGCGCCGGACGAGGACCTGGACTGGCCGACCATGATGTACTTCTCCTTCACGGTGTTGACGTCGACCGGTTTCGGCGAGATCACGCCGGTCACCAGGATGGCGCGCAGCCTGATCATCATCGAGCAGATCCTGGGCGTGATGTACGTCGCCTTCCTGATCGCCCGGCTGGCCAATCTCTACCGCAACACCGGCAAGCACCGGCCTTAGCTAGTTTCTGTCTCGAAAGGCAGGAAGGCCAGGTATGTCGGGTGTTTTGAGGATTTGCGGCGTGCTGTACGTTGACCTGTATGTGCGTGTTATGGCATACATACAGGATGGGCAAGAACGAGAC
>JAEZIF010000140.1 GCA_023416135.1 Pseudomonadota bacterium | reverse complement strand
GCATTCTCGGCATCGGCTACAACATCGACAGCCAGTGGCGCATGGCGATCGAAGGCCGCTACGTCGGCACGACGAATGCCAACGTCGTGATCAACGGCGTTAATGTCGGGGTCAACAACTCGAACATCGTCGCCATGCTCTATGGCCAGTACAAGTTCGCCCCGCCGGTCGCCCCGCCGCCGCCCGCGCCGGCGACCGTCGCACCGCCCTCCTTCATGGTGTTCTTCGATTGGGACAGCGCCAGCCTCTCCGAAGCCTCGATGAACGTCATCAGGCAGGCCGCCGGCGCCTTCAAGAGCAAGGGCAATGCCCGCATCCGCGCGACCGGACATACGGATACGTCGGGCCCGGAGGCCTACAACATGGCGCTGTCGCTGCGCCGCGCCAACGCGGTGAAGGACGCCTTGGTGCGTGAGGGCGTGCCGGCGCCGGCGATCGCGGTGATCGGCCGTGGCGAGCAGGGCCTGCTGGTGCAGACCGGCGACGGGGTGCGCGAGCCGCAGAACCGCCGCGTCGAGATCGTCGTCCAGTAGTCAAAAATAGCCGGAGGCGGCAACCCGTCTGCTTGACTCAAGCTTACGGGTTGCCGGCCTTTGCCCCGGCTTTGCCGGGATGGTCCGGCCGTCTGACTCGCTCCTGCCGAGCCCCTCCAGGACAGGGTTCTGGAGCATATCTCCATGTGAGCTTCATCTTTTCTCAAGGACCAGGCCGCGCACTGGCCACAAAGCGCGGCCACACTTCCACCATGGAAGGTTGTGGCTTGCAGGCGAAAGAGGCGGGATCCGTGACGGTCCTTGGGGGCAGCCCTGTCCAACCTGAACACTGCGTTCACTGAATAGTCGCGACGCCGGAAACCGCCCTAGGCAACTCGAGGTTGGCGATGCCCGACAACACGTGGATGCAAGGCCGACGTCTCCTCGCAATCGAGACGTCTCTTGGAAAAGACCATCTGCTCGCCACGTCGCTGACCGGCGAAGAAGGTATTTCCGAGCTGTTTTCCTACGATGTCGAGATACTGTCCGGCAATCGGTCGATCTCCGCCGAGTCGATGATCGGCGACAAGGCGAAGGTGGTCATCCTGCCGGAGGAAGGCGAGGGACGCATCGTTCATGCGATGATCGCGCAATGGCGGGCCGCCGGCGTCATCGGCCAGGACCTGCGCCAGTACCGCGCGCGGCTGGTCCCCTGGCTCTGGTTCCTGGGCCACAGCACGGACTGTCGCATCTTTCAGAACCTGAACGTCCCGGACATCATCGAGCGGGTCTTCAAGACGTTCGGATTCACCGACTTTCAGATGTCGGTGTCGCGAGGGGATTATCCCAAGCTCGAATTCTGCGTGCAGTATCGGGAAACGGCCTTGAACTTCGTCAGCCGCCTGATGGAGGAGGTCGGCATATTCTATTTCTTCCGCCACGACGAAGACCGGCACGTCATGGTGATCGCCGACAAGAACGTGAGCTTCCAGAACCTGCCGGATCAGCAGCTGTACTACGCGCCCACCGGGCGGCAGCGGCACGTCAGCCAGTGGGAGCACGGCTATGAATTCCGACCGGGTTCCTGGGCGCAGCGCGACTTCAATTTCGAGACCCCGTCCACCGATCTGACGGCGACGGAGAAGACCGTCCTCAAGCTGCGCCGGGCCGAGGCCTTCGAACGCTACGACTATCCGGGTCGCTATCTCCAGAAGGGCCGCGGCACGGAGCTGACGCGAGGGCTCATGCAGGCGGAAGAGGCCGCGCACCAGTCGGCATGGGGCGCCAGCAACTATGCGAGGCTGGCGGTCGGCGGCAAGTTCTCGCTCGCCGAACATCCGTGCGAGAGCAAGTCTTCCGTCTACGTCATCCGGCGGGTGCGGCACGAGGCGATCGACAACAGCCATCTCGCCGGCACCACCGCCGAGGCTCCGCGCTACGGCAACAGCTTCGAAGCCATCCCCTTCGACTTTCCGTTCAGGCCGATGCGCGTGACGGAAAAGCCGTTCGTCCACGGGCCGCAGACGGCGATGGTCGTGGGACCGGCGGGCGAGAAGATCCACACCGACAAGCATGGCCGCGTGCGCGTCCAATTCCACTGGGACCGCTACGGCAAGCGCGATGAAAGGAGCTCCTGCTGGATTCGTGTATCGCAGGCCTGGGCGGGCCGCGGATGGGGATCGGTGCACCTCCCGCACGTCGGCCATGAAGTGGTCGTCTCGTTCTTGGAAGGCGATCCCGATCGCCCTCTCGTCACCGGCCGCGTCTACAACGGCGAAGCCGAAAAGACGATGAAGATGCCGGACAACAAGACCCAGAGCGGTCTCAAGGATCATGCCGGCAACGAGATCCTGATGGAGGGCAAGAGCGGCTCCGAGGACATCAAGGTGCACGCCGTCAAGGACATGCATGTCACCGTCGACAACGATCGCGAGATGCACGTCAAGGCCCACCTCAAGGAGACCGTCGACAAGGGCCAGGAGGTCACGGTCCATCAGGGATTGAAGGAGACGATCACCGAAGGGGCAACCGCCACGATCAGCGACGGCAAGAAGCTGACGGTGACCGGTGGCTCGACCGTGGACATCACGGGTGAGTACACGACGACGGTCACGGGACCGACGAAGCACAGCTCCACCAAGACGACGGACATTCATGCAACGGGGGCCGGTACCTACTCGTCCGATGCCAGTCTCAAGTTCGCCGTCGCCGGTTCGGTGATCGAGATTACGCCAACGGCGATTACGATCAGTACGGGTCCATCGACGGTGAAGCTGGATGCGACCGGCGTTTCCGTGAGTGGTCCGCTGATCTCTCTGAATGGGTGACGAGGGACCAACGCCATGCCGCTCAATGCCGTCGAGCGCCGCCTGCTCGATATTCGGGCGTCGTGGGACTCATTCACCGGTGACCCGGGGAAGCGCCTCTTGGTGTGGGAGATGCCGTCCTCCTCCTATCGCCTCGCCGAATGTTTCTTCGAGGCGCAGAAATTCGAGGTGGAATACGCAACCCAGGATCTCTGCATCGTCTTCAAGGAGCCGTTCGAGCACTCCATTCAGTATGCCCGCGCGCTGAAACAGGTGCTGGCCGGCAGTTACGCGACAAGCCGGCCCGACATCGAGAGTGAAGGCATTCCGGCTGACTGGTCGCTCACACCCGGCGAGCTTCCGGATTCCGCTTACGGTTTTGTCCAGGCGATGCGTTCTTTCGGAGCACGTCATCACCAGCACTTCAAGCACCTCGCGGCCATCCTGATGCCCACGGAGGTCTCGGACGATGCGGCCTTCGCGGGTTGGCTCGGCCGTGCGCTCGCCGCCCAGCTGCCGGAGCGGCTGCGCATCGCCGTGCTCGATCCCGCCGAGGCGCCACGGCTGGCTTTGCTTTCAGGTGACGGTGACCGACGCGTTCGCCACGAGCATCTCGCGCTCGACGTGCTCGCGGTGGCGCAGGAGACCTTCGCTCAGGAGAGCGTGGCTGGACCCGCGGGCACGTTTCGCAACATGCTGATGGCGCTGGTGTCTCTGGTCGAGAAAGGCAGCGTTGAGGAGGTGCGGAGCAAGGCCGCGGACGCCTATGCCTTCGCCGGCAGCCAGGGTTGGAGCGACCAGCAGGCGGCTGTCGCCGTGCTGGTCGCCGGTGCACAGCTCAAGGCGCAACGCCATGGTGAGGCGATCGCGACTTACCGCATCGCCGATGGTGCCGCCAAGCGCGCCGAGGAAGCAGGGAACCCTGTAGGGCGGCAGCTCGCGATCCAGGCGAAGCTGGGTGAGGCTGGGGCACATCTTGCGGCCGGACGGCCTGCCGATGCGGCGCGTAGCTACGACGAGGTGGCGGCGCTCGCCCTTGCGATTCCCGATCTCGTCATCGCCGTAGAGGCGCTGCGCATGGGCGCCTTCTGCTGCGCGCGGATGGAAGATCACGATGGCGCCGTCGCGCGTGGGCGAGAGGCGCTGCAAGTCGGGAACAGGTTACGGCCCGAAGTGCGCAACATCACGTCTCTGCCGATCGCGGCGACGGACCTGATGAACGTGCTCGATCCGCAACGGGCCGAGCGGATAGGGGCTCTCTGCGGCGATGCCGAGAAGCAAGGCGTCTCGTTGCTGGGGCATGCCGAGGCGCGTGCCGCGGCCCTGGAGCGGATGACAGAGCGGGACGCCTTCGACACGGTCGAACGCGATCTCGCCGCCGCCGAAACGGCGATCTGGCGCGAGGCCGAGCGGCTGCTGCAGAGCGTAGTGGCCGGCGGCGGCCCCGATTTCCAGCGGGACTTCGGCACGGCTCGAGCGCTTCTAGGCTTTGCCTGGCCGCTGGGCACGGGTGCAGCCCGGGCGCTTGCCTCGGCGGTCGACTCACCTGGTGCCTCGTCATGATGCCGGCGGCGAAACACGGAGATCCGCAGCTTGGCGTGGATATCCACCTCTGCGTGGTGCCTCCTTCGCCGTCCCCGGTGCCTTTACCGACGCCGCATATGTCCGTCGTCTTCGACCCGATGGACTATCTGCCGTTCATCGGAGCAACGGTGACGGTATGCGGTATGAAGCGCGCCGTCGCGGGTACCGCAGGCACCGCCGTACATATTCCGCCCGGCTTTCCCTTCGCGCCCAAGCTGCCCGACAAGGACGACGAGATCTTCATGGGCAGCGCGACGGTGGTCGCAGATGGCGACCCGTTCTCCTTCCTCGGCGTGCCGGTGCTGGCCTGCCAGGTGGCCGGCATGCCGAGCCCGCCGCGGCCGAAACGCAAGGGCGGGCCGCGCATGATGCTGTTGCCCACCGTGTCCAATCTCGCCATCCCCACGAATGTCTTCGTGGGCGGGCCGCCGACAATTTCGCTGATGGGTATGGCCTTCAAGCTCGGCTTCGCTGGCCTTGGCAGGCTGGCGAAGTCACGCTTCGCCAAGGCTCTGGGCGAGCGTTTCCGCAATTGGCGCAAAGCCAAATGGGGACACCTGAATCCCGGCTTTCTCAAGTGCAAGATCCTGCGCGCCGAACCGGTGAATATCGTGAGCGGCGCAGTTTCCGTCGAGCAGGAAGATTTCATCTTCCGCGGTCTCAATCCGATCCACTGGACGCGACGCTACGCCTCCGACAATGCGCGTTCGGGCGCCTGTGGCGTGGGGTGGGAGACGCCAGCAGATGCCCGGCTGGAGCACGACCCGGAAAGTGGCGTCGCCCTGTTTCATCATCCTGAAGGAGGCATTGCCATCTTTCCTCGCGTGCCTCAGGAGCGAGGAGCCACGGGTGCGGTGCTGGAGCTGATGGACGGCGCTCTGTTGTCGGATGAAGGCGAAGGCTTCCATATCCGCACCAAGGAAGACAGGATTTACCGCTTTCGAAAATCCCATGTGTCCAACGCCGCGGACGGAAGCCGAGAGTATCCACTCGACGTCATTGAAGACCTTTGCGGCAACACACTGTTCTACGAAAGGGATGCCCAGGGCCGCCTGGTTGCAATTCGGGAACGAGCGGGGCGCCGTATCGAGATCGAGCGTGGCGCGGCGGGGTTCATCCGGCAGGTGGCGCTGCACGTTCCGGAGACCGGTTTCCGACACGTCTTCGTCGAATACGACCAGGATCAGGCGGGCGATCTGACGGAGGTGCGCGACGCCCTCGGCAAGCCGTACCGCTTCGTCTACGATGTACATCATATGGTGCGGCACACCGACCGCAACGGCCTGTCATTTCATTACGAGTACGATAAGGGTCCCGATGGCTGGCGTGTGGTGCGTTCCTGGGGAGATGGAGGTCTTTACGCTTACAAGTTCTTCTATCTCGATGCGGCGCGGGAACGTCGGATAACAGATTCGCTTGGCCACGTATCGGTGGTGACGCTTGACGATCGCCACTTGCCTATCCGGGAGCTCGATCCTCTCGGCGGCGTCACGATCTACGAATACGACGATGCCGGGCGGACCACCGCAATCGTTGATCAGGACGGACATCGAACCGAATATGAATATGATGAACGCGGTAATCTTCTGAAGTTCGCCCTCCCGGATGGGGCAGTCATGACCACCGAATTCAACGCTGATAACAAGGCGATCAAACTCACGGACGCAAAAGGGGCAGACTGGGAACAGAGCTGGGATCAGCGCGGGCATCTGGTGAAACAAATCTCTCCCCTGGGGTACTCAACCACGATCGAGTACGGTGCCGAGGGTCGAATTCGAAGCTTCACAAATCCGCGCGGCGCGCGGAGCCGGTTGGTGATTGATGGCTATGGAAACTTGATTGAGATTGCGAACGCTCTCGAAGACCACACCCGCTTCCGCTACGACGCCCTCGGCAATGTCACGGAGCATTTCGACTCGCTGGGTCATGCGACACTGTTCGCTTATGATGCGAAGAGCCGACTTACGGCGTCGCGCGCGCCTTCAGGCGCGGAACTGCTCTTCAGGTATGACGAAGAGGACAACCTCACGGAACTCACCGATGAGAATGGCGCCGTAACCCGGTTCGAGTATTGGGGGCAGGGTGAACTCGCCCGTCGTATTCAGCCGGACGGGCAATCGATCTCCTATCACTACGACACCGAGGAGCAGCTAATCGGAGTTACCAATCAAAATGGCGAAACCTACCGGTTGGAGCGCGATGCACTTGGACGTGTCGTTCAGGAAACAGACTACTGGCTGCAGATCAAGAGCCACCGCTACAGCGCCGGTGGCCATATCCGAGAAAGTCTGGATGCTTTGCGGCAACGAACGGCATACTTGACGGATCCAATTGGTCGCGTCGTCAAAAGGACACGACACGACCTCGTCAGCCACGGTGAAGAATGGACCGAAGTCCTGACGTACGATGCCAACGGAAATGTGCAGACGTTCGAGAATCCTGAGACCCGGGTTGAACGCGTCTTCGACGCCGAAGACCGTCTTGTGGAAGAAGTCCAGGGACAGGAGTTCAGGATCTTCAATACTTACGATGAAAGTGGAAATCGCATTCTACGCCGCACCGCATGGCAAAGCGGAGTGGCGATCGAGGGTCATAGCGTACATTACGCCTACGATTTGCTCGATGAGGTCCGTGAGATCAAGGCCGACAATCATGCTCCCATCCGGATCGAACGCGATGCTTCCGGCCAGATCGTGGCGCACCGGTTTGGGCTAGGGGCTTACCTCGAAATCGTACATGACAGCGATGGCAACATAACCCGCGAGCGTCTGCTCGGACGCGCGGCGTCGCCCTTCGAGTTGACCTACAAGTATGACGCGGCCGGGAACCTGATCGAACGCAGTGATACGATGTTCGGCGATGACCGCTATGTGTACGACGCAACTGGACGGATAACCGATCACGTGAGCGCGCAAAATGGCGCGCAGCGGTTTCAGATCGACCCCACAGGGAACAGACTCGCTACACGCATTGTCGACAGGACGGTCATCGCCCCACGGGACAGGGGTATCGAGGCCGGTGCAGGATCCGGCTCGACAGAGCGCGATTGGGTGCGTGAGGGGACGAGCGAGAATACTCGGTGCCAGTTCGATAGGGCAGGTAGCCTCATATTCTATGAAGACAGAAGCGGCAGCCTATCCCTGCTTTGGGATGCCGATCAGCGCCTGATGGAGAGCCGGACACCGCAAGGCACCGTCCGGTACGGCTACGACGCGCTGGGGCGCCGTGTTCGTAAGGTCGGCGAAAGCACGCGCAGAGCGTTCTTTTGGGACGGTGAGGCGCTGGCTGCTGAAAGGGATGACTCCGGAACCGCCGATGATCCCAGGCGTCGCCCTCGTTTGCGCGAGTGGATCTACCTCCCCGATTCGTTCGAACCCGTGGCAATGATTGCCGGAGGGGATTCGGGTGAATCACTCCTACATTTTTGCAACGAGCCAAATGGCTGTCCGACCAGGCTGATCGATGTGTCAGGCGCAGTGACGTGGGCAGCGTCATTCGGAGCCTGGGGGAATCTTGCGACGTTACAAGGTCGTGTTGAAGACAACCCAATACGCTTGCAGGGCCAGTATGGCGACTTGGAAACCGGACTTTCATACAACGTGTTTCGGTACTACGCGCCGCATTTGGGGTCCTACGCAACAATCGATCCCCTGCGTCTTGATGGCGGCCCAAATCTCTATGCGCTTGGCCTCAACGTGTTGGGTTGGATCGATCCCCTTGGTCTCAAATGCTATGTTGCCATTCGCGATCCTACCCGCGGTGTGATCAAAGGTCGGAGGCTGAAGCAGAAGGCAGCCCTCAGCCGGATCAGGCGCGGTCTCGACGTCATCGCAGATTCGAAGAGTGAAGCTGCAAGTCTGGCCAAAAGGGCGTTGAAGGGAAAGCCGATGCATCACGAGCCCCACGGATCGGGACGACCGCTCTTCCTCCCCCATTGGCACCCCAGCCAGCATGCCAACTCGTCTCACGTGTTCTACCCATGAGCATCTTTCTGATTTACGCCGAGATGCCGAACCTTACTCCAAAGGTTGGGCCGGAGAATCATCTCACCAGCTTCCCAATCCGCATTTCAGTTCCTCGGCAGCCTGGACTTAAGGTCGGAATAGCCATTAGCGATGGCGTCGCGGCTGACCGGCTACTTGCGTTTTCTCCCAATCCGCGAACGAAAGAGGGGGCAAAGCTTCGGACGGCTCTTGTTGACTTCATCCGGAAGAGGCTACGCACCGGCGCACGGATTTTTCTGTGCTTCAAGGTGTTCAGCTCGAGGATTTCTACCGTAAAGTTGGATGTTCGATCGGCCGACCGATGTTCGCTGGGTCAGCTGCGCCGAAAGTTGAATGGGATGGAGCTATCGAAAGTTGTCGAAGTCATCCCCTGAGCAGGATGTCGCCCACGATGTTAGTTCGGCCGTCGCCAGTCAGGACTTGGCGGCCCTATTCCGCCTTGATGCCCGCAAACTTGATCACCGTTCCCCACTTTTCGGTGGCCTTGGAGATGAGGGTCGCGAACTCCGCCGGCGTTCCTCCGACCACCGTGCCGCCCAGGTCGACGATCCGTGCCTTGACCTTGGCGTCAGCGAGGCCGGCATTGATCTGCTTGTTCAGTAGATCGATGATGTCGGCCGGGGTGTTTTTGGGCACGCCGATGCCGGCAAAACCGCTGGCCTCGTAGCCGGGCACGAAGTCTCCCACCGTCGGAAGGTCGGGGAAAACATCCAGTCGCTTCGCCGTCGTTACCGCGAGCGCACGCAGCTTGCCGCCCTTGATGTGCTGGATCGCTTCCGACACCGGCGCGAAAATCACCTGGACTTGGCCGCTGATCAGATCGGCGACCGCAGGCGCGCCGCCGCGATACGGGACGTGGACCAGGTTCACCCCGGTCATCATCTTGAACAGTTCGGCAGCAATGTTTTGCGGCGTGCCCTGGCCGGCCGACCCGTAGTTGATCTTGCCCGGGCTGGCCTTGGCGTAGGCGATGAGCTCAGGGATCGTGGTGGCGGGAACCGACGGATTGACCACGACGACGTAGGCCAGCCGCGCGACGTAGACGACCGGTGCGATGTCGCGGCTGAAGTCGAAGGGAAGATTGCTGTAAAGCGCGGCATTGATCGCAGCCGGGGTCACCACCTGCAGCAGCGTGTAGCCGTCCGCTGGCGCCTTGGCGACCATGTCGGTTCCGATGTTGCCGCTGGCGCCGGGCTTGTTCTCGACGATGAATTGCTGGCCGAGGCGCTCGGTCAGCCATTCACCCATCAGGCGGGCCTGGATGTCGGTCGCCCCGCCGGGGGGAAAGCCGACGATGATGCGCGCCGTCCGTGACGGATAGGCTTGCGCCCGGGCAACGCTGGATAGGGCAGGCAATGCAGCCGCACCCGCGGCCAGATGCACGAATGTGCGGCGGTGAAATCTCACGATGTTTCCTCCACAGGCTGTTGCCACGTCGTGGACTTGGGTCCATCTGGGCGAGCTGCGGAAACAGATTACACCCGTCTTGCGAGTAGGTGGAAGTGGTCAACGCCTGCTGCGAACGGATCACCTGTCGAAACGCAACTGGGCAGGAGCAGCCCGCGCCAGCTAGAGAAATATTCGAGAGAGATACGAACTCAGCGCTTCGGGATCGGGCGGTTGGCTACGGAAGCCGACATAGCCGTCGGGACGCACGACATAGAGGCATGCATTGCGAGCGCCGTAGCGATGGTGCAACTCGCCCCTCGGATCGAGGAGCATTTCGCCGTTGCCTGCCATGTCCTCCAGGAGATCGTGCGGGACGATCAGATGTGTCTCGATGCGGTCTGCATGCGCGCGCTTGGTTGTCTCGGCCAGGGCTCGAAGTCGTCGATGGGTCTCCGCCGTCGCGAGCGCACCGGCGAACAACACCAGGTGGTGCGCGGTTCCACGCAGTCTCTGAACGAACCGGATGGATTCGCGTCCAGGAAGTAGCATGAGCCGGGCGTCGACGGCGCGGTCTCCCGCGCGTGGCCCGGCGCCGAAATCATGCCATCCGAGAATGCTGGCGTCCGGCTCGTGAAGGCCCGGCAGGAGGCGATGATGCTCGGCGACGGCGGGGCTATGGCGGTAGCCGATGTTCAGTTCCGCCACCGCCCTGCGCATTCGTTGCTGCATCACCTCCTGGTTGGCCAGGACCCTGGCCAGTGTTTGTCGGACGCTCTCCGATAGCGAAAGATGCAGTTCCTCGCGTAGCGCGATCCGGTGCAGATGGTCCGACAGGCAGAGCATGTCCCGTCCGGCCTGATGACGTTCGGGATGGTAGCTGTCGAGAAGGCTTGCCGGGGACTTGGCATTCAGCACCAGTCCGAGTTTCCAGCCGAGATTGTAGGCATCCTGCATGCCGGTGTTCATGCCCTGGCCGCCGATGTTGGAGCAGACATGGGCGGCGTCTCCCAGCAGGAAGGCGCGGCCGACCTGATACCGCTCCGCCTGACGGCAATGGACGCGGTAGCAGACGCTCCAGATGGGATCGCTCAGCACGCCGCCGGGGGTCCGGGCGTTGAATATCGACTGGAGTGCCGGCAGGTCTGGCGCTGGCGGCGGATGCTCGCCCCGGGCCGGGCCATGGTCGGCAACGATGGCGGCGCGTCCTCCCGCCAGCGGAAAGAAGGTGAGCATGCCATCGGCGGCGAAGAACGACATCTGTTCATCCCGAGGCAGCTTCCAGTCGACCTGGATATCCGCCGAGACGAGGTCAGTGGCATAATCGTCGCCGGAGAACGAGACGCCGAGGGCGTGGCGAACCGTACTGTGGGCGCCGTCGCTGCCGATGAGATAGGCGACGTTGGTTGTCTCCCGCCTGCCATCGCGAGACTGAAGCGTCGCGCGCACACCGTTGTCGTCCTGCTCGAACGCAACGAGTTCAACTGGTCGTTCCACCGCGGTGCCGAGACGCTCGAGATACGCGCCCAACAGGCGCTCCGTCTGGCTTTGGGGCAGTTGCAGGATGAAAGGAAAGGCCGAGTCCAGTTCGTCAAAGGTCAGATACTTGATGAGCTTATGGTCGGCCGTATAGGTCGCCTTGGCATGGCAGATGTTGCCGGCCTGAACGAATTCAGCGGCCAGACCAATGGACTCCAGGATTTCCAAGGTGCGCGCCTGAATGGCGGCGGCACGGGTATCATGGGTCGGCCCATCGTTCTTGTCGACGATCCGGCAGGAAACGCCATGCCGATTCAATTCGGCCGCCATGAACAGACCAACGGGACCTGCGCCCACCACCAATACCTGGGTGTCGGAAGCCATCGGGTAGTCCTTCGTACTTGCGGTTGTACTCAACGCAGTCGAACGATGCTCAGCTGACTGTCCTAGATAGTCGGATCCGCGGAGGTGGTAAACAGACCGAGTATGCGCGCTTTGGTGGAACCAATCGCGTCGATCCACGAGAAGGGCACGATCTCGGTCGTGCTGCCGATGATGGGCGTGTTCAACAACCTGGTCATGTTCGATCCTGCCGGGAAGCAGAACAGCCTCGACGACATCGTGCCCGACCTCGCCGAGAAGTGAACATGGAGCGAGGACGGCAAGACCCTGACCTTTACCTTGCGCTTGGGCGTCAAGTGGCACGACGGCAAGCCGTTCACGGCCGCCGACGTGAAGTGCACCATCTCCTGCAGGGCAATGCGCCGGAGAACTTCAAGGTCAACTTCCGCAAGGGCTGGTACGCCAACGCCGAGAATGTGACGGTCAACGGCGAGAGCGAGGCCGTCTTCAAGCTGAAAGCGCCGCAGCCCGCACTGCTCGGCCTGCTCGCCTTGGGCTTCTCGCCCATGTATCCGTGCCATGTCTCGCCGCGCGAGATGCGACAGGCGCCGATCAGCACCGGACCGTTCAAGTTCGTCGAGTGCAAGCCCAACCAGACCATCAAGGTCGCGCGTAATCCGAATTACTGGAAGCCGGGCAAGCCCTACCTCGACGGCGTCGAGTACATCATCATCCCCAACCGCTCGACGGCGATCCTGGCCTTCCAGTCGAACAGGTTCGACATGGCGACCAAAGGCTTCGGCCCGAACAAGCCGCTGAAGGTCAAGGTCTCGACCCGCAACCTGCCGACCTACCGCGACGCGTCGGTGGTCCTGATCAGCCGGTTCAAGGAGATCCATATCGACGGCGAACTGCAGCTGGTTGATACGGCGCAATGGGTGCCCAAGCTGATCCGCCGCGACTACGTGATCGGCGTCAGCCAGGTCGGCAACGGCGTCGACGATCCCGACCAGAACTACTACGAGAACTACGCCTGCGGCTCGCGCACCTACATGGACTATTGCAACAAGGACGTCGACGCGATGATCGCCGCACAGTCGGTCGAGCGCGACCCGGAGAAGCGCAGGAAGATCGCCTGGGAGATCGACAAGAAGCTGACAAACGAGGCGGTGCGGCCGATGCTCTACTACATGTACGGCGTCACCTGCTGGCAGCCCGGCCTCAAGGGCGTCAACATCCATGTCAACAGCATCTACAACAACTGGCGCCTTGACGACGTCTGGCTCGAGTAGCTCCTGCCTGACCGCGGGCCAACAGGTCCTGCGGTCAGGCCGCCCGGGGCGGTGCGTCTGCTAGCTCTGCGGGTCGCCGAGAATGAAGCAGAACACCCGGCCGTACGTCTCGCAGAGGTGCGTGCCGCCGTCCGGGGTCGTCATGAAGATCATCTTGCTCTTGGGCACCATCAGCCATTCGCGGCCGTCCCAGGCGCGATAGAGGCCGTCCTCGCCGAGGTACGATTGCGTCGGCCGGCAATCACCCGGCTTGCCGTCCACCGTGCCGTTGCAGCAGCGAGACCGCGTGTCGGGCTGGCGCAGGTCCTTGTACCAGTCGTGATGCTGCGCATGGCCGTCGCCATGCTGCCCGGAAGGCGGCGGCGACTGGCCCGCTGCCGCTGCGGCGATCGAGATCACGGTGGCGCAAAGCAACGTTGCAGCGAGGCGTCGAAGTGTCGGCATGGCGACCACTCCCGATGGGTACGAAAGGGTGCGCCACCGGCGACGATCGGGCAACTGTCGATGGCGTGAAAGCCGGGCAACCCGGCTAGCTCTTGGACCCCGTCGGCGAGAAGCAGAAGATGTGAAAGACCGGCAGCATCGGCATCGGCTTCGTACTGCAGACATGGCTACGGCCGTCGCCGAATCGATCGGGCTCGCCGACGGCATACGCCGGCACCGGCACCCAGCTATGGAATTCCGGAATCCACACCGACCAGCTCCCATCGTCTTCCGTGCGTGCCCGCACGGGCCGGCAGTCCTCGCCGTTGCAGCAGTTGCCGTTGCCGGTGCGCGGCTTCCATTCCTGGTACTGGTGGTGCTGCTCGCCATGGCGACAGCCGAAGGCGCCGTATTCGCAGTCCTGTGCCTGACTGGGCGAGGTCGTCATCATACCTGCTGCACTGAGCACCAAGAGCCCAAAGGATGCGCCCGCCGACATACGCCCGCGCAATACGGTCCACAATGTCATCACGGGCACGGAACGCGACGGCGCGCCGGCAGTTCCACGGACCCTGGATGGTCACGGCGACGGCCGCAGAGCAGTTAGACGTTAGTAAACCGACTCCAGAATCGGCACGATTTCCTGCGCTCCGTTGATCGTGCGCGGATTGGAGAAGGTCCAGTCATCCTTCATGCA